>NZ_JAMYSN010000011.1:0-199387 GCF_040321955.1 Mesorhizobium sp. M0217
CAACCAATCCGCTTGGCGCTGCGGCGGACGCATAGAGGGAGAGAAGTGTCACCTATGTATCCGGTTCAAAGTGTTACCCATCTATCGGCTGGACACCGGCAGGCGGATGAAGGGCGGCGCGACCGTCTGGGCGGCGGAGGGGCATAGCTGATGTTCCGCCTCGAAGCCCGCAGTTCCACCCCCGCCTGGTTCAATCTCGCTTTGCCGCTGCTGGCCATCGGCGCAGCGCTGGTCCTGTGCAGCGGCCTCATCGCGCTGGCCGGCGCCGGCGTGCTTGAGGCCTATGGCGTGATGCTGTCGGCCTCGTTCGGCGACAGCTATGCCATCACCGAAACGCTGGTGCGCGCCGCCCCGATGATCTTCACCGGGCTGGCTGTGGCCGTCGCCTTCCGGGCCAAATTCTGGAACATCGGCGCCGAGGGCCAATTGCTGGCCGGCGCCGTGGCCAGCTGCTTCGTCGGCGCCATCCCGATGCCGGGCGCGCTGGCGATCCTGTCGATGGCGCTGGCGGGCGCTGCTGCCGGTGCCGCGGTAGCGCTGGTGCCCGCGACGCTCAGGGTCAAATTCAAGGTGGACGACGTCGTCAGTTCGCTGCTGCTCAATTCGGTCATCTACTATGCGCTGATGGCGCTGATCGAGGGGCCGTGGAAGGACTCGTTCAGCGGCTATCCGATCTCGCCGCCGATCGAGGATTCGGCGAATTTCCCGGTGCTGCTCGAAGGCACAAGGCTGCATCTGGGTGTCATCGCCGCGTTGATCGCGGCCCCGTTGATCTGGTTCCTGATCGTGCGCACCACGCTCGGCTTCCGGATCAGGGTCACCGGCGAAAGCCCGGAAGCCGCCCGCTATGGCGGCATACATGTCGAGCGGGTGCTGATCTCGACGGCGCTGCTGTCGGGCGCGCTGGCCGGGCTTGCCGGCGTCGGCGAGGTCGGCGGCGTGCATTTCCAGGTGATGAGCGACATTTCGCCGGGCTATGGCTATTCCGGCATCGTCGTTGCCATGCTGGCCAGGCTCAATCCGCTCGGCGTCGTACCGGCGGCGATCTTCCTGGCCGCCGTGATGACCGGCGCCGAAGCGATGTCGCGCGCCACCGGCGTGCCGGCGTTCCTCAGCGATGTCATCCAGGGCACGGCGCTGCTCGCCATGCTGGTGGCGCTGCTGTTCACGGCCTATCGCATCCGCCGCGTCGGTGCCGCCTTATGAGCGCGGTGTTCGAACAGATCTTTCAGGTCGGCTTCCTCGCCGCCATTATCCGCATCGCCACGCCGCTGGCATTTGCCACGCTGGGCGAGATGTTCTCCGAGCGGGCCGGCGTGCTCAATCTCGGTATCGAAGGCATCATGCTGCTCTGCGCGATGACCGGCTTCACCGCCGCCAGCCTCAGCGGCAGCCTTTGGCTCGGCGTGCTGGCCGCGGTGTTGACCGGCATGGCGATGAGTGCGCTGCATGCGCTGTTCACCGTAGCGCTCGGCCTCAGCCAGCATGTCTGCGGCATCGGCGTTACTTTGTTCTCGTCCGGCCTTGCCTATTTCCTCTACCGTCTGACCTTCGGCCAGCAATCGGTGCCGCCCAGCATCAAGGGTTTTCAGACGGTGCCGATCCCGCTGCTGTCGGATATTCCGGTTCTGGGGTCAGCGGTTTTCAACCAGTTTGCGCTGGTCTACTTGGCAATCATTGCCATCCCGCTCGCTGCTTTCGTGCTCTACCGCACGCCTTGGGGGCTGTCGGTGCGGATGGTCGGCGAGAACCCGCGCGCCGCTGATTCCGCTGGGGTCAGCGTCATCGCCACGCGCTTCCAGGCGGTCATCCTCGGCGGTGCGCTGATGGGGCTTGCGGGCACCTTCCTCACCATGGCACAGTTCAACGCCTTCACCTTTGGTGTCGTGTCGGGCCGTGGCTGGGTGGCGATCGCGCTGGTCGTGTTCGGCCGCTGGGACCCGTGGCGCTCTGCGGGCGCGGCGCTGCTGTTCGCCTTCGTCGATGCGCTACAATTGCGCATGCAGGCGAGCGGCCTCGGGCATATTCCCTATGAGGCGTTCTTGATGCTGCCCTTCATTTTCACCATCGTCGCGATGGCCGTGATGTCACGCAACGCGGTTGCGCCGTCGGCGCTGCTGAAGCCGTTTCGACGAGAAGAGCGGTAAGGCGAGTAGGACTTGGCGCCCTTCCTCTCCCTCCGGGGGAAGAGGTGGCGCTGCGAAGCAGCGACGGAGCGGGGAACCACCTCGCCACTGTTGCCAACGGGTGCGCATGAATCTTCCTTGCGCCAAGGGTCGACCCCCACTCCGTCGAGTTGCGCTCGACACCTCTCCCCCGATCGACGGGGGAGAGGAAGGGCGCCAAGCCTGGGATACTCACATCGCCGTAAAACCATTATCGACAAACAGATGCGTGCCATTGACGAAGCTGGACTCATCGCTGGCGAGGTACAGCGCTGCCTTGGCCACTTCCTCCGGCTCACCGATGCGGCCCTGCTGTGCGGCCAATGCGGCGTCCGACACGTCGACGCCGAGCTTGCCGAGATCGGCGACCTCGCGCAGGCCGTGCGGCGTGCGGATGAAGCCGGGACAGACGGCGTTGCAGCGTATGTTGCGGTCGCGGAATTCGACTGCGATGGCGCGCGCGAACATGTGGCAGGCGCCCTTGGTGGTGTCGTAGAGCACCTCCATGGGTGTGGCCGCCACAGCCGAGATCGACGAGGTGCAGACGATCGAACCGCCACCGGCAGCGATCATGCCCGGCAACACGGCGCGCGTCATCAGGAACATCGAGCGGACATTGACCGCATGCAGCCAGTCCCATTCCTGCACTGTCGTCTCCAGGAACGGCTTTATCACGATGGTGCCGGCATGGTTGAACAACACCGTGGCCGGGCCGAGCCTGGCAGTCGCCGCCTTCACTGCGGCCTCGACCTGCGCCTCGTCCGAGACGTCGGCCACCCAGTGTTCGGCGATATGTCCCCGCGCGCGTATCGCCGCCGCAGTGGCTGCCGCCGCCTCGCCATTGCGGTCGATGATCGCCACCTTGGCGCCTTCGGCGGCGAACAATTCCGAGGCCGCTCCGCCCATTCCGGTCGCGCCGCCCGAGATGATTGCAATCTTGCCGGCTAGTCTTGTACCCATGTTCTGTTCCCGTTCCCGATCGAAATGATCCGCATTTATGCCGGAATGGCGATGCTATCGCCTATGCAGACGTCGGCCAAGCTTGTCGCTCGCTTGTCGCCAGCAGGGGTCCCCCAGCAATCCAAAACCAAATAATAAGGCATACTGAGAAAATCGTTCTACATATCGCCAAAAAATAGCACTCGACAAAGTCTACTGATTTTATAGATTAATCCGCAAGACGGAGGTCGATATGTCCTATATCCAGAACGCCGAGACGGACCGCACCAGCCAGAGGCTGGCCAATAGCCAGGCTTTCCGCCCGGCCTATGCCGGCGCCTTCGCCTATCTCGTCTTTGCCCTTGCGTTCGTGTTCACCGGGGCAGTCGTGCTCGGCTTGATTCCCTGACCCGTTCAGGCCGAAGGGTGGCGACCTATCGCTTTCAGTGAGTGACCGGAGTTGATGAACCGAATGCGGATGCGCTTTGGCGCTGACCGCTTGTTTTTACGCATGTCGTCGTCTCAAAAACCGGGGCCACTTTTGGGCGACATACATCCAACGTGATGGAGGAGATGGCAATGCCGATCGAGTTCACGCATGTTCCCGGTAAAACGCATGCCGCCGACGCCGGTTCGGCCGTTCCGTTCTTCTATGATTTCGTCGAGACGCCGACAAAGCTGTCGCTGATCGAGGATTCCGGCTTCCAGAACATCGTCGTCGACGACCCGGCCGGGCTGTTGACCAATATGGACATCGCCGCCCAGGCGCTGGACCGCACCTCGTCGCTGGAAGTGGTGCTGACGCACTGGGCCGGCGTGATCGCGCCTGCGGTTGCGGCGCGGCAACTGGCGGCGCTCGACGCCAGGAGCGGCGGCCGGCTGGCGCTGAGGATGCTGAGCGAGCCGCTGGATGACGACGATGCCGAGACGCGTCCGGTCGGCCACACCGTGGTCTGGCAGCGCATCGACGAATATCTGGTGCTGCTGAAGCGGCTGTGGTCGAACGACCGGCCCTTCGACCATGAAGGTGCGTTCTACAGCATCAAGGGTGGCTATGTGCCGCGCAAGGGGCCGCATGGCGTCGATATCACCATCCGCATGGGTGGCCAGTCCGGCACGGCGCTGAAGGTCGCCGGCCGCCATGCCGACGTCTTCGAGCTGGCGCCTGGTTCGCCCGACGAGATCCGCCAGCTGATGGAACGGGCGCGCAGCGCCGCCGCCGAGCATGGCCGCGCCGGCAAGCTGCGTTTTGCGCTTCCGGTCCGGGTCCGCTCGGAGGGTGGCGCCTCTACCGTCGGACACAAGGCGGTCGAACTTTCCGGACCACCGGCGCAGATCGCCCTGTCGCTGCTGTCCTATGCGGCGCTGGGCATCAGCGAGTTCATGATCGTTGGCGTCGACAGGCCGCGCGAGATCGCCGGCGTCGGCCGCGAGACGATCGCGCTCTTGCGTAATTCGCTGGCACGCCGTGAGGCGGAGGTGCCGCAGCCCGGCGCGTTTGCCTCGCGGGGCGGGTCGGATATTCACGCAGCTGGGTAGCGAGATCGCGATCGGGAACGCCGGCGGGGACAGCACCCCCCTCTGTCCTGCCGGACATCTCCCCCTCAAAGGGGAAGATTGGCAGCTTGAGCGCCGGCTCTCAACGTTGGTAATTGGCGAAAGCCGACGTGATGTCTGATCGCCCTCCTTGCGGGGGATGCCCGGCAGGGCAGAGGGGTGCTGTCCCGCCAGCGTCTAATCACCACTCAGCACTGCCAGCGCCTCCAACACCGCGTCAGATTCCGTCAGCGTACCAAATACCCCGTCCTCCACCGTCACCATATGCAGCGCCGCGTCATGCGCGTATTGGTCGCCGCTGGCGCAGGCATCGGCGATGGTCAGGCACTGGAAATTGCGGTCGCAGGCCTCGCGCAGCGTCGTGTGCACGCAGACATCGGTCGTGCAGCCGGAAAAGATCAGATGGGTGATGCCGCGTGCGCGCAGCACAAGTTCCAGGTCGGTGTAGGTGAAGGCGCTGTTGCAGGTCTTGTCGACGATGATGTCGTGCGGCGCGACGTCGATGTCGGCGACGATCTGAAAGCCGGGGCCGGAGCGCAGCAGCACGTCGGTGCCTTCGAGACCCGCCCGCTTGCGGCGCCATCTCTCGTACGGCGTCATGTCGGCCATGTCGCCGCGATATCCCTGCCTGGTGTGAATGATGGTGAGGCCGGCCGCGCGTGCCGCTGATATCAGTCGGTTGACTGTCGGCAGGATGGCGCGCAGCGGCGCGGGGTCATAACCCTTCCTGGCGAAATAGCCGGTCGGCGAGAGGAAATCCTCCTGCAGGTCGATGACCAGCAACGCGGTGTTTGCCGGCACCAGCCGGCCGTCATAGGGGAAATCGAACGGTATCGCCTTGATCATCGCAGCCTGCCTCAATTGCTGCCCGGTATCGTGGCCCAGCAACCCTGCGGCCGTCCATCCCTCAGTGCGACGACACCAGGTAGACCGACGCCAGGACGATGTGCCGCTGAGACATCGCGCCGATAATCGTTGGCCAAAAAAGCCATCTTGTTTGTTGACTAGTAAACTCATGTTTTATAGTCAAGCAGGGCACTCGGCCGCCTGAATTGTTTCCAGCGGCTGTGCCGCGTTTGAGAGAAGCCAGAACCAGTGGCTGGATTTCCGGGGTCGACATTCCGTCACCGACCAGCCGATCGTACGTGCAATGACGAAGCGAGGAAGAAGCGTGTCCAGAAATGGTTTGTTGGCGGCGCTGGCCGCGGTCATGCTGTCGGCCGGCAGCGCTGCTGCGCAAGAGCAGCCAAACACGCAGCCCAGGGTGACGACGGAACCCGCTGCAGCTGCCCGGTCGGCGGCCCAGCCTTCCCCGGTCGCAGTCGAACGGCCCGCACCGGCTGCGCCTGTCGCGCCGGCTTCGCCAACTGCCGGGCAGGCGGCGCCGACCGCGCCACAGCCGGCAACCCAGCCCGGTGCATCCGCGCAGGCCGAGCCTTCGGCAATATCGCTGACGCTGCCGCACGATCTGTCGCCCTGGGGCATGTTCATGGCCGCCGACATCATCGTCAAGGCGGTGATGATCGGGTTGGCCTTCGCCTCGCTGGTCACCTGGACGGTGTGGCTGGCCAAATCGCTGGAGATTCTCTTCGGCAAGCTCGGCGCCCGTCGCGCTGCGCGCGCCATCGGCAATGCCGCCACGCTGCGCCAGGCCGGGCGCGCGCTTGGCAACAGTGGCGGCCCCGGTGCGCTTTTGGTGCGGGCGGCCGAGGAAGAGACTGCCCTTTCGGCCGGTGCGCTCGGCCATGTCACCGGCGACGGGCTGAAGGAACGCGTGACGTCGCGCCTGTCGCGCATCGAAGCGGCGGCGGCGCGGCGCATGTCGCGCGGCACCGGCGTGCTGGCGACGATCGGCTCGACGGCGCCCTTCGTGGGCTTGTTCGGCACCGTCTGGGGCATCATGAACGCCTTCATCGGCATCTCGCAGGCGCAGACCACCAACCTCGCGGTCGTCGCGCCCGGCATCGCCGAGGCGCTGCTCGCCACGGCGATGGGCCTGGTCGCGGCCATTCCCGCGGTGGTCATCTACAACGTCTTTGCGCGGTCGATAGCCGGCTACCGGCAGCTCCTTGCCGATGCCTCGGCCGGGGTCGAGCGGCTGGTCAGCCGCGATCTCGATTTCCGCACGGTGCCGCAGGCGCCCGCGCTGGCGGCGGAGTGATGGGCTATGGCGGCTAGAATTCGCGAGGCTATCGATGGCGATCTCGAGGAAAACCACGAGATCAATGTCACCCCGTTCATCGATGTCATCCTGGTGCTGCTGATCATCTTCATGGTCGCTGCACCCTTGGCGACAGTCGACGTCAATGTCGATCTGCCGGGTTCGACGGCGACGCCAGCACCCCGGCCGGAAACGCCGCTGTTCCTGACCCTGAAGGACGATCTGACGCTCGCGATCGGCAATGACAGCGTGCCGCGCCAGGCTTTCGCCGCGGTGCTCGACGGCAGAACCAAGGGCGACAAGCAGACCCGCATCTTCCTGCGTGCCGACAAGGCGGTCGGTTATGGCGAGCTGATGGAGGTGATGAACCTGCTGCGCGGCGCTGGTTATCTGAAGATCGCGCTGGTGGGGCTGGAGACGGTGCCGGCGGACGCATCCGCGGCGCACCGGGGCGCCGCCCCGTGACGCAACTGGCCGCCGCCGCACCCGCGGCCGACCCGCCACGCGCCGGCCTGCGCGAAATTGGCTTGTGGGCGGCTGCGGCCATTGTCATTGTCGGCGCGCATGTCGCGATCGCCTATGCCGTCCAGAGCTTCAGCCTGGCCAACATGGCCGATGGCGGCCCGCCGCCGGCTGTGGCTATCGAGCTGTCGCCGATGATGGTGGCGCCGGCGGTGCAGGAGGACTCGATGGCCGACGTGGTGACGCCTGAGCCGCCGAACCAGATCGAGGAGGCGGTTGCCGAACTGAAGCCCGTCGTGGAGCCCGAGCCCGGTCAGCCGGGGCCGGTCGCCGAGAAGACGGAAGCGGTTCAACCCGCCGCTCCGATCGAGACGGCAGCGGCCGAGCAGCCCGATCAATCGCCGCCGCTGGATGAGGTGGTGCCCGACATCGTCCCGACCATAGCGCCGGATGTGGTCATTCCGCCGCCCCAGACCAAGCCGGCGGAGACCAAGCCGGCGGAGACCAAGCCGATCGAGAAGGCGAAGAAGGCTGCCGAAAAACCCAAGCCGAAAGCAAAGAAAGAGAAGAAGGAAAAGGCCGCGCCGGCGAAAGCGGTCGTGACCGCCAGTGTCGATCAAAAGGCAGCGGCGAAGGCGTCGGCGCCGAAGGCTTCGCAATCGAGTGGATCATCAGTCAGTGCAAGCAAATGGAACTCCCAGCTGATCGGATGGATCAATCGGCACAAGCGCTACCCGAGCGCGGCAAGGTCGCGGCGCGCCGTGGGTACCGCAAATGTGACCTTCGTCGTCAGCGCTTCGGGCAAGGTGACCTCCGTCCGGCTGACCCGATCTTCGGGGGACGCCGATCTCGATCGCGCCGCGCTCGGCATTCTGCAGGGTGCGACGGTGCCCGCGCCACCGCCTGAGAAGGCCGGTACGGCTGTCGTGGCGCCTTTGATGTTCACGCTGCGGAACTAGAAGCAGCCGGACAAGGCCGATCCCATGACCACGTACTTTCCCGCTTGACTGACCCGCCGGACCGAATACGCTAGCGCAAAATACCGGCCTTGGTCGCCGGGCGGCAAATATGCCTCGTATGCCTCGCCCTCCGGCGCTGGCTGCGGGGCATTGTCATTTCTGAGGATCGGTTTGAAACGGCGTATCGAGATCGGCATCCTGTATTCCCGCTCGGGCAGCTACCAGTTGGTCTCCGATGCGTGCCGGATGGGCGCCACGCGCGCCATCGCCGACATCAATGCCGATCGGAGCTATGGCATCGAACTGGTTCCGGTCGAGCGCGATCCGCAAAGTAATGCCGATCGCTACGCGACTTTGTGCGAGGACATTTTCAGGACCAGCAGCGCGCGCCATGTCGTCGGTTGCGTCACCTCGTGGAGCCGCAAGGAAACCATCCCGGTGCTGGAGAAGGCCGGCGGCATGCTCTGGTATGCCTGCCCCTATGAAGGGTTCGAGGCCAACGAGCATGTCGTCTACATGCACGCCTGCCCCAACCAGCATCTGGTTCCGCTGATGGCGCATGTCGTGCCGCGTTTCGGCGCCAACGGCTTCCTGCTCGGCTCGAACTACATTTGGGGCTGGGAGATGAACCGCGTGGCGCGCGACCTGATCGCGGATGCCGGCGGCAAAGTGCTGGGCGAGCGCTATCTGCGCATCGGCGAGACCGACGTGTCGCGGTTGATCGCGGAAATCCGGGCGACGAGGCCGAGCTTCATCCTCAACAATCTGATCGGCACCTCGTCGTATGCCTTCCTGGCGGCTTACCGCGAGTTGGGCGATGAGGATGCGGCATTCAGGCCGGAAAACTGCCCCGTCATCTCCTGCAACCTCACGGAAGGCGAGTTGCCGGCGATCGGCGAGACAGGGAAAGGGCATCTGTCGGTCGGGCCCTATTTCGCGCCCCGGCCGGCTGCCTTCGCTTCGTCCTTCGAGGCCTCCGCCTATGCCTCGGTGCAGGTGATGGCCGACGTGCTGTCGCGCAACACTGATGCCGGCCCGGCGGAATTTTCCAAGGCCTTCGCCGAGCGGCGCTTCTCCACCCGGCTCGGGCCGATCGCCATCGACGCCCACTCCCAGCACGCGACGCTGCCAGTGATCATCGGCCGGATCGCCGATGGCTTCTTCGAGGTCGTCAGCCAGGAGGATGAGGTCGCGCCGGATCCCTATCTGTCGCGCTACGACCCCGCCAAGACATTCGGCCGTCCGCGTCTGAGGGTGGTGTCATGACGCGGACGCGCATCCCCAATCTCGGCGGCGCGCGGGCTTTCATCCTGCATCGCCCGCATCCGACGGTGCAGGCCATCACCAGGCAATTGTCGGCCATCGGCCTGGCTACGATCGACTGCTGGCCGGAATTGCCGCCGGAAGCTCTCGCCGCCGATTTCGTCTTCTTCGATGCCGATCTCGGTTTCGACGAGCAATTCCCGTGGAAGCCGGGCGAGGCGCCGATGCCGCTGGTGGCGCTGATCGGTTCCGAGGCGCCGGGGCGTATCGAATGGGCGCTGTCGCACAAGGCCGATGCGCAGCTGCTGAAGCCGGTCGGCAATGCCGGCGTCTACAGCGCTCTGTTGATCGCGAGACAGAGTTTCGAGGCCCGAAAACATTTAGCCGGCGAGATAGCGTCGCTGCGCCAGCGCGTCGCCGAGCGCCAGACCATCGTGCGCGCGGTGACGGCCTTGTCGAAAGGCAGCGACGACGAGCGCGCCTATGCACAACTGCGTTCGCTGGCGATGAGCTGGCAGATCAGCGTCGAGGATGCCGCGCGTCGGATCGTGGCAATGACAAGCGAGGAAGCGACGGGGGAAGAAGGCGGCGATGACCAGTCCCATCGCGCCTGATCTACCGGTGCGCATGCCGGTCAAGCCGCGCGCCGGTGTCTGGCGCCGGCTGGTGAAACGCCGCCTGGCGCTGCTCGGCCTGATCATCGTCGCCATTGTCCTTGCCGGCGCTGTGCTGGCGCCCCGGCTGACCGGCTATGACCCCAACGAGCAGATGTTCGACGGCCTGACCATCGAGGGCTCGCCGCTGCCGCCCAGCGCCCAGTACTGGCTCGGCACCGACCTGCTCGGACGTGACCTCTTGACCCGCATCCTCTACGGCGCCCGCACCTCGCTCATCATCGGCATCGTCGCCAATGGCGTGGCGCTTTTGATCGGCACTTTGGTGGGCGTCACCGCAGGCTATTTCCGCGGCTGGATCGGCAGCGCGCTGATGCGCTTCACCGATCTGATGATGGCGTTCCCGGCGCTGCTGCTCGCCATCTGCCTGGCGGCAGTGTTTCAGCCCAGCCTGTGGATCGTCGCCATGGTCATCGCGCTGGTCAACTGGGTGCAGACGGCGCGTGTCATCTACACCGAGACATCGTCGCTGGCCGAACGCGAGTTCATCGATGCCGAGCGCAGCATCGGGGCGAGTGCGCCGCGCATCCTATTTCGCCACATCCTGCCGCATCTGCTGCCGACCATCATCGTCTGGGGCACGCTCGGCATCTCGACCACGGTTCTGCTCGAGGCGACGCTTTCCTTCCTCGGCATCGGTGTGCAGCCGCCGACCGCGTCGTGGGGCAACATCATTTTCGAGAACCAGACCTATTTCCAGGCCGCCCCCTGGCTGGTGTTCTTCCCCGGCGCCGCAATCCTGGCGTTGGCGCTGGCCTTCAACCTGATCGGCGACGCATTGCGCGACATCCTCGATCCGACGCAAAGGGGCCGGGAATAATGGGGGGCCGGTCATGATCGCCTATCTCGGTCGCCGGCTGATCCAGTCGCTGCTCATCCTGGTTGGCGTCTCGCTGATCACTTTTGCGCTGCTCTACCTCTTGCCGGCCGACCCGGTGCGGCAGATCGCCGGCCGCAGTGCTACGCCGCAGACGGTGGAAAACATCCGCCAGCAGCTCGGCCTGGACCAGCCTTTCGTCGTCCAGTATTGGCACTACCTGACGAAGCTAATCAGCGGCGATCTCGGCCGCTCCTACATCCAGCGCTCGGAGGTTACCGAGCTCATCGTCTCGCGGCTGCCGGCCAGCCTGCTTTTGATGGTGGGCGCCATATTGTGCGAGTTGCTGATCGGTCTAAGCATGGGGCTGATCGCCGCCGTCAAGCGCGGCTCCGCCACCGACCAGACCCTGATGGTGGCCTCCTTCGTCGGCGTCTCGGCGCCGCAATTCGTCGTCGGCTTGTTGCTGCTCTACGTCTTTGCCGTGCGGCTAAGCTGGTTTCCGATCGGCGGCTACGGCACATGGCGCCATCTGGTGCTGCCGTCGTTGACCATGGGCGTACTCGGCGCCGGCTGGTATGCGCGCATGATGCGCTCGTCGATGATAGACGTCCTGCGCCAGGATTATGTCCGCACGGCGCGGGCCAAGGGCCTGGCGCGCAGCGCCATCATATTCCGCCACGCACTGCCGAATGCCATCCTGCCGGTCATCGCCATGATCGGCATCGACATCGGCATCTTCATGGGCGGCATCGTCGTCGTCGAAAGCGTGTTCGGCTGGCCCGGCATCGGTCAGCTGGCGTGGCAGGCGATCCAGCGCGTCGACATTCCGATCATCATGGGCGTCACGCTGGTGTCGGCCTTCGCCATCGTGCTCGGCAATCTGCTCGCCGACATCATCGCGCCGTTCATCGATCCCCGCATCAAGCTCAGATGAAAATGAAACAGAGAAAGGGAACACAACAATGAAAAAGTTTCTCGCATCCACAGTCGCGGCATCCGCCTTGGCCCTCATGCTCGGCATGACAAGCGTCCGCGCCGAAGACACGGTCGATCCCAACGCCAAGCAAGGCGGCGCCATCACCATCACCTACAAGGACGATGTTGCGACCCTCGATCCGGCGATCGGCTATGACTGGCAGAACTGGTCGATGATCAAGAGCCTGTTCGATGGGCTGATGGATTACGAGCCAGGGACCACCAACCTGAAACCCGATCTGGCAGAAAGCTACGAGATTTCGCCCGACGGCCAGACCTTTACCTTCAAGCTGCGCCATGGCGTGAAATTCCACAATGGCCGCGAGATGACGGCCGACGACGTGAAATATTCGCTCGACCGCGTCACCAATCCGAAGACGCAGAGCCCCGGCGCCGGCTTCTTCGGCTCGATCAAGGGCTATGACGATGTCGCTGCCGGCAAGGCCGAAGGCCTTTCCGGCGTCACCGTCGTCGATCCCTACACGGTGAAGTTCGAGCTGACCCGGCCCGACGCCACCTTCCTGCATGTCATGGCCATCAATTTCGCCCATGTCGTGCCGAAGGAAGAGGTCGAGAAATATGGCGCCGATTTCGGCAAGCATCCGGTGGGCACCGGCGCCTTCAAGCTCGCCGAGTGGACACTCGGCCAACGCATCGTCTTCGAGCGCAATGCGGATTACTGGCACAAGGGCCTGCCGCATCTCGACAAGATCACCTTCGAGATCGGCCAGGAACCGATCGTGGCGCTGCTGCGCTTGCAGAAGGGCGAGATCGATGTGCCCGGCGACGGCATTCCGCCGGCAAAATTCCAGGAGGTGATGGCCGATCCCGAGCAGAAGGCGCGCGTCGTCGAAGGCGGTCAGCTGCACACCGGCTACGTCACCATGAACACTACCATGGCGCCGTTCGACAATGTGAAGGTGCGTCAGGCCGTCAACATGGCGCTCAACAAGGCGCGCATCATCCAGATCATCAACGGCCGCGCCGTGCCGGCTAACCAGCCGCTGCCGCCGTCGATGCCGGGCTACGACAAGGAATACAAAGGTTATCCCTATGACGTAGCCAAGGCCAAGGCGCTGCTGGCCGAGGCCGGTCATCCCGATGGTTTCGACACGCAGCTGTTCGCCATGAACACCGATCCCAACCCGCGCATTGCCCAGGCGATCCAGCAGGACCTGGCGGCCATCGGCATCAAGGCCAGCATCCAGTCGCTGGCGCAGGCCAATGTCATCGCCGCCGGCGGTGACAAGGCCGGCGCGCCGATGATCTGGTCGGGCGGCATGGCCTGGATCGCCGACTTCCCCGATCCGTCGAATTTCTACGGCCCGATCCTCGGCTGCGCCGGCGCGGTGCCGGGCGGCTGGAACTGGTCGTGGTACTGCAATAAGGACCTCGACGCCAAGGCGGCCGAGGCGGATTCTGTGGTCGACCCGGCAAAGGCCGGCGAACGCGACAAGATGTGGAGCGCCATCTACGACAAGGTGATGGAAGACGCGCCCTGGGCGCCGGTCTTCAACGAACAGCGCTTCACCATGAAATCCGCCCGAATGGGCGGCGCCGACAACCTCTATGTCGACCCGGTCCATATCCCGATCAACTATGACAATGTGTACGTAAAAGATGTGCAATAGCTGCGACTACACCATCCATGGGCGCCATCACCATTTCGGCTGGGACAATTCCTTTGTCCCGGCCGAGCGGGTGGCGCCCGGCGCGACCATCGAGTTCCAGTGCCTCGATGCCGCCGGCGGCCAGCTGAACGCCGACAGCACGGTCGCCGAAATTGTCAAGCTCGACTTCGCCGGGGTCAACCCGGTGACCGGGCCGATCTTCGTCGAGGGCGCCGAGCCGGGTGACGCGCTCAAGGTGACGATCGAGATGTTCAAACCGTCCGGCTTCGGTTGGACGGCGAACATTCCCGGTTTCGGCCTGCTCGCCGACGACTTCACGGAACCGGCGCTGAACATCTGGAAATACGATGCAGCCGCGCTCGAACCGGCGCTGTTCGGGAAAAACGCGCGCGTGCCACTGAAGCCGTTCGCCGGCACCATCGGCAATGCGCCGGCTGAGATGGGGCTTCACTCGGTGGTGCCGCCACGGCGGGTCGGCGGCAATCTCGACATCCGCGATCTCGCTGCCGGCACGACGCTCTATCTGCCGGTTGAGGTGGCCGGCGCGCTGTTCTCGGTCGGCGATACGCACGCCGCACAAGGCGATGGCGAGGTCTGCGGCACGGCGATCGAGAGCCCGATGGACGTCGTGCTCAAGCTCGACCTTGTCAAGGACGCCAGGCTGAAGACGCCGCGCTTCACCACGCCGGGCCCGGTGACGCGCCATCTCGACGCCAAGGGTTACGAGGTGACGACGGGGATTGGGCCGGATCTGATGGCGGGCGCGAAGGAGGCGGTGGCGCAGATGGTCGATCTGCTCGCTGGGCGTTACCAGATCGATCCGGTCGAGGCCTATATGCTGGCCTCGGTGTGTGGTGATCTGCGCATCAGCGAGATCGTCGACATGCCGAATTGGGTGGTGTCGTTCTATTTTCCGCGTTGCGTGTTTGAATGATGTCAGGTCGGCGCTGCACCCCCACCCCGCTGCTTCGCAGCGACCCTCCCCACAAGGCGGAGGGTAAAGCGCTGCCGCCCTACCTCCCCCTTGTGGGGAGGTCGGACCGGACGTCCGGGTGGGGGGCAGCGCCAAGGTTTGTGCGAATGGTGCGACGGAACCAATCCGTCGCAGGGCTCCACCCACAATGACCCTCGCCGACAACCCCATCCTCTCCATCGCCAACCTCTCCGTCAGCGTGCGCGGCGAGGACGGCGAGCGCGATGTCGTCTCCAACCTGTCGCTGACGCTGGCGCGCGGCGAGACGCTCTGCATTGCCGGCGAATCCGGCTCCGGCAAGTCGATGACCGCGCTGGCGATCATGCAGCTTTTGCCGCAGCCGGCGGCGCGCATATCGTCAGGCATGATCCGTCTTCGGGATGGGAATCGGGGCGACACCGACCTAGCAACCCTCGACGAACGCCAGATGCGGCGCATTCGCGGCGACCGCATCGCCATGATCTTCCAGGAGCCGATGACCTCGCTCAACCCGGTTCTGTCGATCGGCCGGCAACTCACCGAATCAATCGAGGCGCATACCAGCCTGTCGTCGGCGCAAGCCCGCCGGCGCGCCATCGAGGCGTTGAAGGCGGTGCGCATTTCGGAGGCGGAAAGCCGGTTAAAGCAGTTTCCGCACGAACTCTCCGGCGGCATGCGCCAGCGGGTGATGATCGCCATGGCGCTGGCGCTCGAGCCCGACGTGCTGATCGCCGACGAACCGACGACGGCGCTCGACGTCACCGTGCAAGGCGAAGTGCTGGAGCTGTTGCGCGACCTGCAGCGCCAGCATGGCACCAGCGTCATCCTGATCACCCACGATATGGGCGTGGTTGCCGAAATGGCCGACCGGGTCATCGTCATGCGCGACGGCCGCATGGTCGAAGAAGGCACGACATCGGATATTTTTGCCCGCCCTCAGGCCGACTATACGCGCGAACTGCTGGCTGCCGTGCCGCGCATCGGCAGTGGTGTCGGTCGACAGAAATCCAGGGATGCGATTGACGTCTTGAAACCGGCCAAAGTCGCCGAGGTCAACGACCTGCATGTCCGCTTCGATCTGCGTGGCGGCATCTTTGGCCAGGTCACCCGCCGCGTCCACGCCGTCGAGGGCGTCAGCTTCTCGATCGCGCCCAACGAAACGCTCGCTCTGGTCGGCGAATCCGGCTGCGGCAAGTCGACCACCGCCAAGGCGCTGGCCGGACTGGCGCCGTATAGCGGCGACATCGTCATTGGCGGGCGCAATCTCTCCGGTCTTGGCCGCGACGAGCGCAAGGCGGTGCGCCGTGACGTCCAGATGATTTTCCAGGATCCCTTCGCTTCGCTCGATCCGCGCATGCGCGTCGGCGAGCTCGTCGCCGAGCCGCTGGTGATCCATGGCATCGCCTCCAAGGACGAGCGCCGGGAACGGGTCGCGGCGCTGTTCGAGCGCGTCGGCCTGTCGGCCGACCAGATGGAGCTTTACCCGCACGAATTCTCCGGTGGCCAGCGCCAGCGCGTCTGCATCGCCCGAGCGCTGGCGCTACGACCAAAACTGATCATCGCCGACGAAAGCGTCTCGGCGCTCGACGTCTCGGTGCAGGCGCGCGTGCTCGATCTCCTGAAGGAATTGCAGCGCGAATTCGGCGTCGCCTATCTCTTCATCTCGCACGACATGGCGGTGGTCGAGAACATTTCCGACCGCGTTGCCGTCATGTATCTCGGCCAGATCGTCGAGATGGGCACGCGCGACCAGGTGTTTTCCAACCCGCTCCATCCCTATACGAGGCGGCTGATCGAAGCGGTGCCGGTGCCCGATCCGGCGCAGCGCAGAACGCGCTTCGCGCGCCTCGACCAGGAAATCCCGAGCGCCACCCGCAGGATCGGGGAGGCGCCGCTGAAGCTGGCGCTGAACGATGTCGGCGGCGGCCATCTGGTTGCTGCGGAAAGCTGAGCCCGCACTGGCTGGCAGCTGTTCTTTTACTTTGTTGAGTACAACCAAGAACTGCCGTCTCGGGTTTACCGCGTCTTAGGTGGACGGCGGCCACTATACGGTCGGCGTTCTTGCCACGGGGAAAAATAGTGCTCAAGGCGGTTCTGCAGCTGCTGCCGGGTCGGTTCATGGATGTGCGCATGCGCGTATCCGCCGACTACGAGACGCGCGTCGTGGAGCGGCCCGGGCGCTGGATGAAGGCTGCCGAACTGGAGCAGCTGAGCAGCGATCTGCGGCTGGTAGCGTCCAAGACACTGAAGTTCGGCAGCCTGACCTATGGCGTGTTTTCCGGCGACCGCAGCCGGCTGGAACATTCCATCATCACCATTGTCTACCGGCGCAGCGACCGGCAGCCGATCGCCTTCAACTCGCTGGCGCTGATGGAGATATCGCTCGCCGGCAAGCCCTATGAAGTCTTGCACCTCGGTTTGGTCATGATCGATCCCGACGAGCGCAGCCGCGGGCTGAGCTGGATCCTCTACGGCCTGACCTGCTTCCTGATGTTTTTGCGCAATCAACTGCGGCCGATCTGGATTTCCAATGTCACCCAGGTACCCGCTGTCGTCGGCATGGTCGCGGAGGCGTTCAGCAATGTGTTCCCAGGACCGCATGCCGGCGCGCGCCGCTCGCTTACCCATGTGCTTCTGGCGCGGCAGATCATGGCGCGCCATCGCCATGTCTTCGGTGTCGGCCCCGAAGCTGGTTTCGACGAAGAGCGCTTCGTCATCACCAACGCCTATACGGGCGGCTCGGACGATCTGAAGAAGACCTTCGACGAGGCGGCCAAGCACCGCGTCGAGACCTTTAACGAGTTCTGCCGCAAGGAACTCGACTACACGCGCGGCGATGATGTGCTGCAGATCGGACAGATGAGCTTTCAGTCGGCGCGCACCTATCTCGCCGACGCGGTTCCGCGCGGCTCGCTTGCCGCCCTTGCGGTAGCAGGTGCGGCGGCCACGCTGCAGCGGCTGGTTTTGCCGGTGGTACACTGGGCGGATAGCAGCCGCCAATGGAATGTGCTGAGACCATGGACACGCTGATGGCTTCATCCGTGATGATGCCTGGGTGTGAGCTGATGGGCGCTGACCGATGAACCTCGACGACACGCTCGTGGCCGACACCATCACCTCGCTGGCGGCGCTGTTCGGGCTGCTGATCGTGATATCGGTCGTCGGCGGGCGCGACACCGGCGATCCGCTGTCGCGGCGTTTTCTGTTCGGTTTGCGGGTGCTGACGGTTCTGCTCGCCTGCCGCATCCTCGACTGGACTACCGGCCTCGCACTCTTCCGCTTCGTCACCATCGCGGCGGCGGGCCTGCTGCCGCTGGCCGCACTGCTGCTGACCGAGGGGCTGTTGCGCCGGCATGCGCCGTTTGCGCTAAAGTTCTTTGCCGCCGGCGGCGCCCTGCTGTTTCTACTGCTGGCGCCGATCCCGGAACGCTTTGCCGAGCCATGGCGGATGGCGGTACTACTTGCCTTCCAGTTCGGAGGTTTTCTCGCCATCGGCTGGCTGGTGATGACGCGCGATCGCGACAGCCTGTCGGCGGCCGAAAACCGCACGGTCGAGCGCATGGCGCTGTCGCTGCTGTTGATCATTCCGTTCATAGTCACCGACTACCGGCCCGGCCTGTTCGAAGTGCCGGTTCGGCTTGGCGGCATCGCCATCCTGTTCCTGTGTTGGCTGACGATCGGCCTTGGACGCGCGAGCCTCGGCCATCGCGACACGATCGGCGCCTTTACCGTGATTACGCTGAGCTCGGTTTTCGCCGGGCTGGCGCTGGGCGGCATCGACGATCTCGGCTGGCGCGGCAGTGTGCAGGGCGTGGTGATCGTGCTGTCGGCGACGCTGCTGGCAGTCATCTACAATGACAGCGTCAGCCTCACCGCGGAGAAGCGCCGCGACTCGTTGCTGAAGCATATGGCCGAGGGCGACCTCACCGATTCGGCGCGCTTCCTGCGCGGCCTGCAGAGCCATATTCTTGTCGACGGTGCGCTGATCCTGCCGGCAGCCGACCTCGGTGATTTCGACCTGAAGGTGCTGGCCCGTGCACTAGAGCAGGAGCCCGTGCGCTCGCTCGCCGATACGCAGCCGGGGGCGCCAGTCGACCAGGATATACGCGAGCAGCTGGCCTGGCTGTTCGAGAAATTTGAGGCGACCCATGTGCTGCTGGCGACGCTCGAGCCGTTGACCGTGGTGGCGCTCAACATGCCGGCGCTGGCATCGTCGCCGGGCGTGGAAATGGAGCTGCGGGCAGTCCAGCGCATGGCGATGCTGATCTCGCAGCGGCATGCGAAGGGTTGATCATACTGAACGGGCCGGCTCTTGCGTCGGCCCGTTGCCGTAGCCGGGTCAGGCGGCCTTGGTCTTCAAGGCCTCTTCGTCGCGCACCATTTTTGTCACGGCGGCGAAGTCGAGCTTGCCGGAGCCAAGGACCGGTACCTTTGAGACCACCCGCACTTCGGCCGGGACCATCAGGTCCATGGCGCCGTTGGCCTTGGCGTAGGCGAGGAATTCCGCTCGTGTGGCGCCGGATGCCTCAGTGATGAGGATCAGCTTTTCGCCCTTGCGCGCGTCGGGCACCGTGGCGACCGCCGACAGCGAGCCCTTCCACAATTCGCCGGCCAGCGCTTCGACAGCGGCGAGCGAGATCATCTCGCCGCCTATCTTGGCGAAGCGCTTGGCGCGGCCGCGAATGGTGATGAAGCCGCCTTCGTCGATAGCGACGACGTCGCCCGTATCATGCCAGCCGTCCTCCAGCGGTTCGAGCACGCCGGGCTTCTCGGCCCGGAGATAACCGGCCATGACATTGGGGCCGCGCACGAACAGCCGGCCGCCTTCGTCGACGCCGGGGACCGGATCGAGGCGGTATTCCATGCCGGGCATGATCTTGCCGACGGTTCCAGAGCGATTGTACATCGGCGTGTTGATGGAGATCACCGGCGCCGTCTCGGTGACGCCATAGCCCTCGAGTATGCGGACGCCGAACTTCTCCATATAGGTCATGCGCGTCGCTGTCTTGACCGGCTCCGCGCCGGCAAAACAATAGCGTATCGAGCGGAAGTCGTAGGGGTGCGCGGTGCGGGCATAGCCGGAGAGGAAGGTGTCGGTGCCGAAGATGATCGTCGCGTTCGAGCCGTAGATCAGTTCCGGCACGAGGCGGTAGTGCAGCGGCGAGGGGTAGAAATAGACCGGCACGCCGGAGATCAACGGCAGCACCGTGCCCGCGGTCATGCCGAAGGAGTGGAAGATCGGCAGCACGTTGAACACCTTGTCGCCCGAATGGAAGTCGATACGCGACGCCGCCTGGGCGGCGTTGGCCAGGATGTTGCGGTGGGTCAGAACGACGCCCTTCGGCGTGCCTTCCGAACCCGAGGTGAACAAGATCACCGCCGCATCGCCGGGCTTGCGTTTCGCGCGCGGCGTCGACTTGCGCAGCAAGCCGAGCAGCTTATCCTTGAGACTGATGGTCTTTCTGAGATCGTCGAGCCACACGATGTCGACCGAGCGACCGAGTTCCTCGACTACAGCGCCGAGCTTTGCCTGTTCGACGAACGCGCGGGACGTCAGCACGGTGCGGACTTCGGCGGCCTTGCAGGCGGACAGAATATTGGCAGCACCTGCGGTGAAGTTCATCATCGCCGGAACCTTGCCGGCGGACATGACGCCGAGCAGCGTCGCGCAAGAGCCGTTGGCGTTGGGCAGCATGATGCCCAGCGTCTGCTGGTCGGCATAAAGGTTCTGGAACTTCTCACCAAGCACGGCGGCAGCCGTGAGCAGCTTGCTGTAGCTGAGAGAACCGGTGACCGGATCCTGAACTGCGAGCTGATTCATGCCGCGTTCGTTCGCCGTCTCGATGATCTTTTCCAGTACGGTCTTGTCGATGTCCTGGGTGCGGAAAACGAGATCCGACATCACCTGGTAGAGCGCGGAACCCGCCGCGGCGCGGCGCTTGCGGCCCTTCAGCTCTTGCGGCACCTCGAGCTTGACCGGTTCCAGAATGGTCACCTTGACCTTCGGGAACAGGCGGCGGCGCACATGCTGCGAGCTCAACCGCGAGAAGTAGGTCTTCTCCAGCCCGTCGATGCGCACCGGCACAACCATCGAGCCGGTCTTGTCGGCAACCATGGCGGCGCCGTCATAGACCTTCATCAGGCCGCCGGTCACCGTGATGCGTCCCTCCGGGAAGATCACCAGCGGATCGCCGCCCTGCACGATCTTGATCAGCGTGCGAGTCGACATCGGCTTGGCCGGGTTGAGCGGCAAAGCGCGGGCAAGTTTCATGAACGGCTTCATCCACCAGGCCTGGGCAATGGTGTAGTCGATGGCGAAGACCGGCTCCTCATCGGTCAGCGTCAAGGCGAGCGGACCGTCGAGAAAGCTGACATGGTTGAGCGCCAGGATCGGTGCCTTGCCGGCCGCCTTGAGGTTTTCCATGCCCTCGACTTCGAGGCGCAGGAAAGCGCGGAACAGGATGGAGACGAAGTCACGGAAGGGGTTCGTCGGCAAATATTTCAGCATCAGCCAGGCGGCAATCGCATTGGCCGCGGCGAGGCCGAACAGGATGCCGCCGGTCGAGACCTTTGTCTGGATCAGGGCCATGATGATGCCGCCGCCAGTCATGAAACCGGCATTGACGATACTGACGGCGGCGACGACCCGGGCGCGCCGCGCTTCGGGCGACCAGGCCTGCACGGCGGCGAAGGTCGGCACCACCAGGAAAGCGGCTGCAATGGCCATGCCGGCGAGGTCGATGGCGACGCGGATCGTGTTTGGGCCGGCGAAGAATGCGCCAAGGGTTTCCGCCTGGGGCGACGGCGTCATGCCGGAGATGGTCCAGGCGAGATGCAGGCCGAACAGGGCGAGCAGCGCCGTGCCGACCGGTGCCGGCAACAGCACGATGCGGCCCTGCGACATCCAGGCGGCGATGGCCGAACCGATGGCGATCGAGACGGCGAACACGGCGAGGTAGACGGTGACGGCCATTTCGTTGCCGCCGAGCGAATCCTTGATCAGGACCGGCAGGAGCGAGAGCACGATGGCGCCGATCAGCCAGAACCACGACGTCATCAGGCCGGCGCGCCAGATGCGCGTGTCGGTGCGCAATTCGGCGACCTGGCGCCAGGTCGAGCGGAAGATGTTCTTGTCGATGACAAGGTCGGGCGCCGCCGAACCGGTGGACGGGATATAGCGGCTGACGAGCCAGCAACCGACGGCGAGCGCCATCATGATCGGTCCGAACACCGCGACGCCGATGCCATCGGCGGAAACGACGCCGCCGGCTATGGTGCCGCCGAGAATCGCGGCAAACGTGGCTGACTCGATCCAGGCGTTGGCCTTGGGCAGTTCCTTGCGTTCGAGGTGATCGGGCAGGATTCCGTATTTGATCGGTCCGAACAGCGCCGAGATGATGCCGAACATCAACAGCGCCGTCATCAGCACGGGAATGGACGACAGGGCGATGCCGACGACGGAGACACCCGCCGCGGCGATCTCGGCGAATTTCAGACGCTTGGCTATGAGAGCCTTGTCGAAGCGGTCGGCGAGCTCGCCGCCGAGCGCCGACAGGAGCAGGAAGGGGGCCATGAAGACGGCGCCCGCCAAGGTGACCAGTGATGCCGCCTGGTCCGCCGCCAGCGTGAACAGAATAAGGAACACCAGCGTGTTCTTGAGGAAATTATCGTTGAAGGCGGACAGGAACTGCGTCCAGAACAAGGGCGCAAAGCGCCTGGAGGTCATCAGATGAGCTGTCGGTCGGTTGATCGGGGCGATTTCCATAGCGGCGACTTCCATTGGGCAAGACCGGTGAAAATCCTGACTGGATTGATCAGCGGTCTTGCGCGTTGAGCCTTGTTTAGCGGGAACCCGGTTACACTTCGTTACTGCGGCTGACTTCCATCAGCAACTTCTCGGTCTTGGCGTCTTCCAGCCGGTTGATGAAGCGGCTTGCCTCTTCCGAGTCGCGCAGTGTCTTGGTGATGGTGATCGAGGTGTGCACGAGCATGATGGCGGCCATGGCATAAAACCCCTTGGCGGCGAAGCTCGCCTCCATGAAGTAGATGCCGCCGGCCATCATCGTGGCGGCAACGGCGAAACTGGCCATGGTGAAGGTCTTCCAGGCGCTTGAGTCCTTGGGGGAATAGGTGTTCGGGGTCATCGATATGGTCCTTTCGTTTCAAGGTTAGGTTGGTTGGGCGTGGGTCTGTTTCAGGCTGGATACAATCAGGCCGGATACAATCAGACTGGATAACAATCAGGCCGGGTACGATCAGGCCGGCTTGGTCATGGTCTTCGTGAGCCGTTCGAGCACGGCGTCGGCGCTGCTTCTCAGCGGCGCGCCGCAGCCGGCGGCCGCAAGCTTCTCTGAGACCGCGGCAGGATCGCCCGACTGTTCCATCTCGGCCATGGCGGCCGCGGTGGCGTCGATCTGCTTTTGCCTGGTGCGCAGGCGCAGCAGCGTCTCCTCGGCGTCCCTGAGCGCCGACAGGCTGGAGCCGGGCGCGCTTTCTCGCAGGCGCTGGGTCGAGTCGACCGCGGCAACGATGCGCTGGCCGCGCTGCAATTCGCGCAGGCGCATTTCGGAGACGCGGATAATCCGCTTGAGACGCTCGATCTCGGTGCCGAAGCTTTTCTGCGCCTCGGCGGAGGCGTCGCGTTCGGCTTCCAGCATGGCGATGGTTTCGGCGGCTTCGCGGGCCAGTTCATTCTGTCCCTGCTCGATCGCGGCGATCGTGCGCTTCTCCAAATCATCGATGCGGAGGACAAGCTTCTTGAACTGCGCGACTTCCTGTTCGTTCTGGGCGATGGCAATTGCAACCGCCCGGCGGGCGGCCGCGATAGCGTCGGCGCAATCGCGGATCTGCTGGCGCAGGATTATCAGCGCGTTGCGGTCGACGACCGCCTCTGCGGCTTCGTAGCTTCGGCCGCGAACGAGAGCAAAAAACTGTTTCAACATTTCCGTTTCTCCTCTATGAACGTTGTTCACGAGGCAAAGTAGCACATTGTGAACGGCGTTCAAGGAGAAAATGAACGGTGTTCATGATTGCGCATAAGAGAAGGTAAATGGCCGCAAAACGGGACGCCAAACGAGAGGACCTCAAAGGCAGGCTGATCGAGGCCGCGCAAGCGCGCATCCAGTCCTCGGGGCTCGCCGGGCTGCGCGCACGCGACATCACGGCCGATGCCGGCTGCGCGCTCGGCGCGCTCTACACCGCCTTCGCCGACCTCGACGAGCTCATCCTGCACGTCAATTCGATCACGCTGGCAAGACTTGGGGCGGCGTTGGAACAGGAGGCGACCGCCGCCGCCGAGCCAAGGGCCAAGCTGAAGGCACTGGCCAAGGCCTATCTCGGCTTCGCCCGCGGCAATCGCATGGCGTGGAAGGCGCTGTTCGAGCATCGCATGGCGCCAGGCGTGGCGGTGCCCGGATGGCATCTGGCCGAACATGCCGTGCTGATCCAGCATCTAGTCGAGCCGCTGGCGGCGCTGCTCCCGGCGGCGGCAACGCCGGAGCTTTTGGCCCGCGCGCGCACGCTGTTCTCCGCCGTGCATGGGATCGTCGCCATCTCGCTCGAAGACCGTTTCATTGGCCTGGCCTCCACCGATCTCGAAGGTGAGCTGCTGGGTTTCGTCGGCACGCTGGTGAGCGGACTGGAGACGGAAAGGGAATGAACTGCTGCGATCGGCTCTTGCCTCACGGCACTCTGCCCTTATGAAGATCGTGGCGCGGACTGCCGGTTGATCCAGGCCGGCTGAGACTGTTGGGGATATCCGGTGACAATCGATCAGAACCGTCGGTTTCGACCCGAAATACAGGGGCTGCGCGGCTTGGCGGTCGCGCTTGTCGTGGTCTATCACATATGGCCGGATGTGCTGCCTGGCGGATATGTCGGCGTCGACGTCTTTTTCGTCATC
This sequence comes from Mesorhizobium sp. M0217, assembly GCF_040321955.1. Classification (NCBI taxonomy): domain Bacteria; kingdom Pseudomonadati; phylum Pseudomonadota; class Alphaproteobacteria; order Hyphomicrobiales; family Phyllobacteriaceae; genus Mesorhizobium; species Mesorhizobium sp. M0217. The sequence continues at coordinate 24,460 of NZ_JAMYSN010000011.1, forward strand.
TCTGGCTATCTGATCACGGGCCTGCTGGCGCAGATGGCGCTGCGCGGCGGCCGGATTTCACTGATCGAATTCTACTCGCGACGGGTGCGACGGTTGTTGCCGGCAGCAACCCTGGTGCTGCTGGTGGCATTGCTGGGCACGCTGCTTTTCATCTCAAAGGCGCGCTGGGAGGAAATGGGCAACCAGATCGTGGCGAGCGCTCTTTATGTCGAGAACTGGCGGCTGGCCTCGATTGCGGTCAGCTATCTCGAGGCCGACACCTTGCCGAGCCCGGTGCAACACTACTGGTCGCTTTCCATCGAAGAGCAGTTCTACATCGCCTGGCCGTTGGTGATGATCGGCGTGATCTGGCTGGCGCGCCGCCGTGACCTTCCGCTGAGGGCCTGCTTGATCGGGGCGTTGTCGCTCATTTTCGCGGCATCACTTGTTGCCTCTGTCGTTTTGACGGCGACGGATCCGGCCCAGGCCTATTTCGTCAGCCATACCCGCCTGTGGGAATTGGCGCTGGGTGGTCTGCTGGTGCTGACCGAACACCAGTTTCGACTGGCGGCACTCACTAGACAGTGGCTGGCGATCGCCGGCATCCTGGGCATCGTTGCGTCCGCCTTGCTGTTTTCCGCTGCAACTCCATTTCCCGGCGTCAGTGCGTTGTTGCCGACCTTGGCCACAGTGCTGGTCATCCTGGCTGGCGAGGTTGAAGTCGGCCGGTTTCGTGGGCTCGATTCGTTGCCACTTCGTTTCATCGGCGATCGCTCCTACTCGGTCTATCTATGGCATTGGCCGCTGATCACCATCTCCCAGGCGCAGGGTCATTCGCTGACCCTTGCCGGCGGTTTCGGCCTGATTGCGGCGACCCTGCTTCTATCGGATCTGTCCTATCGATATGTTGAGCAGCGCTACCGGCAAGCTCGGGGCGGCGCCTGGTGGAAGCCGCTGGGATACGGCACCGCGGCGGTTCTCACATGCGTGGCCGCATCCGGCAGCCTGCTGCTCTTTCTGAAGACCGAACGCATCGACACCGCGCTGATCGGCACGCCTTCCTACCCTGGGCCCGCCCGCTCTCGTCTCCGGCGCCGTGGTCCCGGACGGTGTGAACCTTCTGCCGCCGCTGGCCCGGCTGAGGCGGGACGTGCCGGTCGTGTATGCAAGGAAGTGCCACCAGGAGGAAAGCTCGGAGCCCAAACGATGCTCTCTAGGCGATCCCACGGGTGCGAAAACAATGGTTCTGGTGGGAGATTCTCATGCAGCCCAGTGGGTGCCGGCACTGGACAAGATCGCAAAGGACCGCAACTTCAAACTGGTTACCTTTACAAAATCCGCCTGCCCATTCACCCGCGTGGCCATCACGGCGGATGGCAAACCCAACGTCTTATGCGCGCAGTGGCACGAAAAGGTGCTGGCCGAGATCCTAAAGCTGAAACCGGATCTGATCTTCACCAGCCAGTCCAATTACGGAGCGGTTCAGCAAGACGTGATGATCGAGGGGCTGCGAAGTCTCTGGGGCGGGCTGACGGACGCCGGCTCGCAAATCGTTGCCATCCGCAACACGCCCTATATGAAATTCGACCCGGGCGAATGCCTGAGTTCGACCCCAACGAAATGCGTCACCAAACTGAGCGATATTGAGCGGAGCAACGTGTTGGCGCTGGCCGCGGAAGGACAGAAAAATGTGCGCGCCATCGATATGCTCGATGCCATTTGCGGGCCGCAACTATGCCCGGCAGTTGTCGGCAACATCATCGTCTGGCGGGACAGTCATCATCTGACCGCCAGCTACTCGCTTGCCCTGGCGCCCTATCTCGCAGCGAAGGCGGGGCTTTGACGAGACGTCTCGGAACTTAGATGTGTCGACAGGCAGGAAAATTCCGCTGGTGGAGCTGAGGAGGATCGAACTCCTGACCTCGTCATTGCGAACGACGCGCTCTCCCAGCTGAGCTACAGCCCCGTCCAGCGGATGGCGCATTTATCGAAGGCTGCGGTTTCCTGTCAAGGCGGGGTTTTGCCGAAATCCCTTGTGCCCGATGCTTGTAGGCGACCGGCCCTTGCCGGTTTCGCGCTCAATGGCTACATGTCGGCAACAATCGGAGACCGGCATGCTCGCCCTCATTCAAACAATCGTCATGGCGCTGGACCTGTACTGGTGGGTCATCATCGCCTCGGCGATCTTTTCCTGGCTCTATGCGTTCAACGTCGTCAACTCGCGCAATCAGTTCGTCGGCAGCATCGGCAACATGCTCTACCGGCTGACCGAGCCGGCGCTGCGTCCAATCCGTCGGTTCATGCCCGACCTTGGCGGCGTCGACATCTCGCCGATCATCCTGCTTCTGCTCCTGTTCTTCCTCAGGCAGCTCATTCTCACCACGATAGCGCCGCTGGTCCTGTGAACCCGACGATGGCATGAACGCGCCATTCCGCTTGCGCGCCGACGGCATCGACCTGTTTATCCGGCTGACGCCGAAGTCTTCCGTGGACAGGCTCGGAGGCGCCGAAAAATCGGCCGACGGGCGCAGCCATTTGAAGGCGCGCGTGCGCGCCGTGCCGGAGAATGGCGCGGCCAATGCGGCGCTGGAACGGCTGGTGGCCAAGGCGCTGGGCGTTCCGGCATCGGTCGTGTCGGTCATTGCAGGCGGCACGGCGCGGCTGAAGACGGTGCGTGTGGTTGGCGAACCATCGACGCTGGTGAAGAGCATCGAGGCACTGGCCGCCGGATAATCCTCAATCCCCCAGCGGCAACTTTGGATCGTCGACCTTCAGCGTGTTCACGCTCTGCTTGATGCGGCGCAGGTTTTCGAGAACCCTGGGTCCGCGCGTTTCGGCCACGGAGGTGACGATCATGTCGACGATCGACAGCAGCGCATAGCGCGACGAGGTCGGCTTGTAGATGTTGCCGTCTTCCAGCGACTGGAACTGGATAACGGTATCGGCGGCCTTGGCGAGCGCTGATTCCGGCGGGGTTACGGCGATGGTGCTGGCGCCATATTGCTGGGCCACCTGCACGGCGTCGATCACCGAGCGCGCATAGCCGGACACCGAGAACGCGATCAGCGTCGTCTCCGATGTGGCGACCGCGGCATACATGCGCTGCAATTGCCCGTCGATCTGCGCCAGCACCGGCACGCCCAGCCGAAACAGCCGGTTCTGCATCTCGGTCGCCATCATCGAGGAAATGCCGCCGGAGCCGATGCACAGCACATTGCCCGAACTGACGATGCGCGCGGCCACGCCCACCAGCGTCTTCATGTCGAGGTTTTCGCTGGCGCGCTGGATGGCGGCGATTGCCGCTTCGGTGATGGCCGACGCAATGCGCTGCTCGCGCGCGTCGCGGTTCAGCGGTTCGGGCGACAGATACTGGCCGCCAATGGCGATCGCCTGCGCCAGGTAGAATTTGAAATCGCGCAGACCCTCGCAGCCGAGATTGCGGCAGAAACGGGTGACCGTCGGCTCGCTGACGCCGACGCGCGCGGCAATTTCCGAGATTGCCGCCTTGGAGGCGAAGTCGAGATCGGTCAGCACGAGGCCGGCCAGGCGGCGGTCCGATTTGGTGCCGTCCTGCGACATCAGCTGCAGGCGCGTGATGATGTCGGCCGGCGTTTTCATTTCTGGGTTGTCGTCTTCATCGTGGTGTTTTCGTTTTCATGCCGGCGCTCTCATAGCGGCAGGCCTGTCGCCGTGTCGAACAGATGGATGTTTGCAGGCGCGACCGAGACCGGCAGCATCTCACCCGGCTTGACCTGTATCCGATCGCGGAACACGGCGCGCACCGTGTCAGCGCCGATGGCGCCATAGACATGGGTTTCCGAGCCGGTCGGCTCGACGACATCGACCTTGATCGCCATCGCGTCGACAGCCTCGCCGATGACGAAGTGTTCGGGCCGTATGCCGGCCTCGACCGTGCTGCCAGCCGGCACCGTCTTGCTGCCGAGCGCCAGTCGCCCTCCGCCGGCCGATTCGAACCAGCTTTTCTCGGGCGTCGTCTTCAGGGCGCCGGAGACAAAACTCATCGACGGCGAGCCGATGAAGGAGGCGACGAATTTGTTGGCGGGACGGTCGTAGAGCTCCAGCGGTGCGCCGACCTGCTGGATCTTGCCGCGGTCCATCACCACGATGCGGTCGGCCATGGTCATGGCCTCGATCTGGTCGTGGGTGACATAGACGATGGTCGATTTCAGCCGCTGGTGCAGCGCCTTGATCTCGGTGCGCATCTGCACGCGCAGTTGCGCGTCGAGATTGCTGAGCGGCTCGTCGAACAGGAACACCGAGGGTTCGCGCACGATGGCGCGGCCCATGGCGACGCGCTGGCGCTGGCCGCCCGACAGCTCCCGGGGATAGCGGTCGAGATAGGAGAACAGGTTGAGGACGCCGGAGGCCTTTTTCACCTTGTCGTCGATTGCCGTGCGGCTTTCGCCGCGGATCTTTGGGCCGAAGCCGATGTTGTCGGCCGCTTTCAGATGCGGAAACAGCGCATAGGACTGAAAGACCATCGCAACATTGCGCTGCTGTGGCGGCAAAGCGTTGGCGCGCACGCCGCCGATCAAGAGGTCGCCTGAGGTGATCGGCTCCAGCCCGGCCAGCATGCGCAGCAAGGTCGACTTGCCGCAGCCGGAAGGGCCGACCAGCACGACGAATTCGCCGCTCTTGATGTCGAGGCTGATGTTTTCGAGAATCTTATGGCGTCCGAAGGATTTCGACAGGTCGCGGAACTCAACGTCGGTCATGGCTACGCTCCCAGTATGTCGTCGATGAAGGGCAGGAAGCCGGCGGTCAGTCCGGCGTCGACCGGCACCACCGCGCCGGTTATCCCCGATGCGCGCTCCGAGGCAAGAAAGGCCACCGCTTCGGCCACTTCCATGGCGTCGACGATGCGGCCGAGCGGATAGAGCCGCTTGAGCTTGCCGAGAACATCCGGGTTCTTGGCCAGGCGATGGTCCCAGGCGGCAGTGCGGATCGAGCCGGGGCAGACGACATTGGCGCGCAGCCCGCTGCGGCCGAGTTCCACAGCGATCGCTTTGGCATAGGCATTGATGCCGGCCTTGGCCGCGGCATAGGCCGGGTTGCCGAAATGGGCGATGGCGTTGACGGAAGAGATGAAGACGACGCTGCCCGAACCGCGCGCGGCCATTGCCTTGATCAGCGGATCGGCGAACAGCATCACCCCGGTCAGATTGAGGTCGAGCTCATGCGTGATCTTGTCGGGGGTCAGCGCTGCAAGAGTCTCGGCGCGCGTCCAGCCGGCATTGTTGATCAGGATGTCGGGCACGCCGACTTTCCCGAGGATCGCCGTGATCGCGGCATCGGTGGAGATCCGGTCGAGAAGGTCGAAGACGTGGCCCGACGCCAGATGCGGACTGCCGAGCTGGTCTTGCGACTGGTCGCAGCCGACGACGCGCGCGCCTCGTTCGGCCAGCAGCGCCACAATAGCCGAGCCGAGCCCGCCGCCGGCGCCGGTCACCAGCACGGTCTTGCCCGCGAATTCGGCCTTTGAAACCACGCTGCGCGCCTCCCTGGGATCTACGATAATCGGAAAACGCTATTTTAAGAAATGTAATTAAGCAACAGGATAATCCGCTTGCACAGCGTGAAATCATGGATAATGTAGGAAAGTCACATAAAGCCTTGGCCGCCTGGAAGCCGCAAGAGCGCAGGCGCAATCAATGGGAGAGATCGAATGAAGCTTGCAAAATGGACTGTCGGCCTGATGGCCGGAATGAGCCTGCTCGCCCTGGCCGCGGAGGCAGATGCCGGCGAGGTGCGCGTAACCGTCGCCGAATACAGCGCCAAGACCGGCCCGTATTTCGAAGCGGTGAAAAAGGAATTCGAGGCAGCCAACCCGGGTATCACCGTCAAGTTCGAAGTTGTGCCGTGGGACGTGCTGCTGCAGAAGCTGACCACCGACATCACGGCCGGTACCAATGCCGACCTGTCGATCATCGGCACCCGCTGGCTGATCGATTTCGTCCAGCAGGATGTCGCCGAGCCGCTCGACGCCTACATCAAGCCAGACTTCAAGGACCGCTTCATCGACACCTTCCTGTCGCCGTCGATCATGGAGGGCAAGACCTATGGCCTGCCGATCGCGGCCTCGGCGCGCGCCATGTACTACAACAAGCAATTGTTCGAGAAGGCCGGAATCGCCAACCCGCCGGCAACCTGGACCGAGTTGCAGGAGGATGCGCGCAAGATCAAGGCACTGGGCACCGGCACGTTCGGCTTCGGCCTGCAGGGCAAGGAGATCGAGACCGACGTCTATTATTATTATGCGATGTGGTCGCAAGGCACCGAGATTCTCAACAAGGATGGCACGTCGGGCCTCGGCACGCCGGGCGCGCTCGAAGCCGCCAAGCTCTACAAGTCGATGATCGACGAAGGCCTGACGGAACCCGGCGTCACCTCCAACAACCGCGAGGACGTCCAGAACCTGTTCAAGCAGGGCAAGGTCGGCATGATGATCACCGCGCCCTTCCTGTCCAACCAGATCAAGGACGAGGCGCCGAACCTGAAATATGGCGTGGCCGCTATCCCCGCCGGACCGACCGGCGCGCGGGGCACGTACGGCGTCACCGATTCCATCATCATGTTCAAGAATTCCAAGAACAAGGATGAGGCCTGGAAGCTGCTCGACTTCCTGTTCACCACCGAACAGCGCGCCAAGTTCACGCAAGGGGAAGGCTTCCTGCCGGTGAACAAGGAAGAGGCCAAGATGGACTATTACGTCAACAATGCCGATCTGGCAGCGTTCACCGCGCTGCTGCCCGACGCCCGCTTTGCACCGGTCATCCCCGGCTGGGAAGAAGTCGCCCAGATCACCTCGGATGCCATGCAGAAGATCTATCTCGGCGGCGACCCCGAGGCAGGCTTGAAGGAAGCGGCTGCCAAGGCCAACGCCGTGATCAAGAAATAGGGCGTATCTCCCTGCGCCCGGCGCGCCCCAGAGATCGGGGCGCGCCACACTTTCCTCTCCCTCCGGAGGGGGGAGAGGTGGCTCGGCGAAGCCGAGACGGAGTGGGGGAACCACCTGGCAACCGCCGCGATGGACATAGGAAGGGCAATAGGGGCAAACATCACCTCGCCTTGCGCCCCAAGGGTCGACATCCACTCCGTCGACCCCACTCCGTCGAGCTTCGCTCGACACCTCTCCCCCGATCGACGGGGGAGAGGAAGGGTTCCCTTCCGCAACCATTGCGGAGGATGGGCAGGCAGGTGAGGGGCAGCGCAAACGTCCGCAGGAGATTCAAACCCTGAAGCGCTGCCTTAGACCGATATGCGAGATTGATCCGAGCTGGCGCGCCAGCGCCACTTATGTCCAACACGGTACGAATCCGGCCGATGCAAAATCGTTACCTGCCCTATTTATTGACCTTGCCCAGCCTGTTTCTGGCCGCGGTCGTCATCTTCTGGCCGGTCTGGGACCTGATCCAGATATCGACGCATGATGTCAGCCGTTTTGGGCAGCTGCGCGACTTCAACGATTTCGCCAATTATTCCGCCTTCCTCGCCGATCCCGATTTCCTGGCGGCACTCTGGCGCACCGGCCTGTGGACCGTGCTGGTGGTCGGCGGCGCGCTGCTGTTGTCCGTCCCCGTGGCGATGATCCTCAACACCGATTTCTACGGCCGCGGCATTGCCCGCGTCATCATCATGCTGCCCTGGGCGGTGTCGCTGACGATGACGGCGGTGGTCTGGCGCTGGGCGCTCAACGGCGAAAGCGGGATGCTGAACTCGGCGCTGATCGGGCTTGGCCTGATCCATGAAAACATCCAGTGGCTGGCGCGCGCCGAGACGGCATTCCCGATGCAGGTGCTGATTGGCATATTGGTGACGGTGCCGTTCACCACGACCATCTTCCTCGGCGGCCTGTCGTCGATCCCCGACGACCTCTACGAGGCGGCGGCCCTGGAGGGGGCGACGCCGCTGCAGCAGTTCCGCGAGATCACCTTTCCGCTGCTGAAGCCGTTCATCAACATCGCCATCGTGCTCAACACCATCTACGTCTTCAATTCCTTCCCGATCATCTGGGTGATGACGCAGGGCGGGCCGGCCAACTCGACCGACATATTGGTCACCCATCTCTACAAGCTGGCCTTCCGCATCGGCAAACTGGGTGAAGCATCGGCGGTGTCGCTGCTGATGTTCGCCATCCTTTTGATCTTCACCATGATCTATGTGCGGCTTGCCATGCGGGAGCAGCGCACATGACGCCCAAGCTGAAGCGTACGATCATCGCCTGGCTGCTGCTTTCGCCGCTGCTCGTGGTGACGATCTTCCCCTTCGCGGTAATGTTTTTGACCGCGGTCAAGCCGCGGCAGGAGGTGCTGTCGCCGACCTGGTGGCCAAGCGAATTCCACTGGTCGAATTTTGCCGACATGTGGGTGGCGACCGGCTTTGGCCAGGCGCTGGCCAATTCGCTCTATGTCTCTGTTATCGCCACCGTCGGCGCCATCCTGATCTCGGTGCCGGCCGCCTATGCCATGTCGCGGTTTCGCTTTGCCGGGTATGGCGCCTTCCGCCAGTTCCTGCTGATCTCGCAGATGATCTCGCCGATCGTGCTGGTGCTTGGCCTGTTCCGGCTGATGGCCGCCTGGGGCCTGATCGAATCGACGACGGCGCTCGGCGTCATCTACATGGCTTTCAACGTCGCCTTCACCGTGTGGATGCTGCAGAGTTATTTCGACACCATCCCGCGCGATCTCGAGGAAGCAGCGTGGATGGAGGGCGCCGGCCGCTGGCTGACCTTGCGAAAAGTGTTTCTGCCGCTTTGCCTGCCGGCAATCGCGGTCACCGCCATCTTCACCTTCATCAACGCCTGGAATGAGTTCGTCGTTGCGCTCACAATGCTGCGCAGCCAGGAAAGTTACACGCTGCCGATCCAGGTGTTCTCGCTGGTCGCCGGCCGCTACACGATCGAATGGCACCATGTAATGGCGGCGACGCTGCTGGCGACGCTGCCGGTGGCAATCCTGTTCATCTGGCTGCAGCGCTATCTCGTCCGCGGGCTGGCGCTCGGGGCGGTCAAATAACGGCGCCATTCACAACGGAGCTTTCATGCGCATCTTCACCGCCTCGCTGGCGACCGAAACCAACACCTTCTCGCCGGTGCCGACCGACCGGGCGTCGTTCGAGATGGCGTTCTATGCCGGGCCGGGCAAGCATCCAGACACGCCGACCTTGTGCTCCTCGCCGATGGTCGCGCTGCGCCGGCGTGCGACTGCCGAAGGGCTGACCGTCATCGAAGGCACCGCCACCTGGGCGGAGCCGGGCGGGCTGGTGCAGCGGCAGACCTATGAGTCGTTGCGCGACGAGATTCTCGGCCAGTTGAAGGCAGCCTTGCCGGTCGACGCCGTCATCCTCGGCCTGCACGGCGCCATGGTGGCGCAAGGCTATGACGATTGCGAAGGCGATCTGCTGGAACGGGTTCGCGCAATCGTCGGGCCCGACGTGGTGATCGCGGTCGAGCTCGACCCGCACAGTCATCTGACCCCAAAGCGCGTCGCGGCATGCAATGTCATGGCCTATTTCCTCGAATTCCCGCACACCGACTTCTATGAGCGCGGCGAACATGTCGTCGAGCTTGGATTGGCGGCGGCGCGCGACGAGATCAAGCCGGTGATCTCGACGTTCGACTGCCGCATGATCCAGGTGCTGCCGACCAGCCGCGAGCCGATGCGCTCCTTCGTCGACCGCATCAAGGCGCTGCACGGCAAGGACGGCGTGCTGTCGGTCTCGGTCATCCATGGCTTCATGGCCGCGGACGTGCCGGAAATGGGCACGCGCATCCTGGTCGTCACTGACAATGACAAGGCCAAGGGCGATGCGCTGGCGGAGAGGCTAGGGCACGAGCTTTACGCCATCCGCGAAAGGACGGCGATGACGATGCTGAACACCGAGGACGGCATCGCGCGGGCACTGGCCGTGCGCAAGGAAAATCCCGGCAAGCCGGTTGTGATTGCCGACATTTGGGACAATCCCGGCGGTGGCGTCGCCGGCGACGGTACGGTCGTGCTGCGCGCCATGCTGGAACAGGGCGTGGACAATTTTGGCGTGGCGACGATCTGGGACCCGATCGCTGTCACCTTTTGCCAGGCGGCAGGCGAAGGCGCCGTCATCGACCTGCGCTTCGGCGGCAAGGCCGGGCCGCTGGCCGGCGAACCGATCGATGCGCGCGTCAAGGTGTTGAAAGCCGTCCCCGAGGGCTGGCAGAGCTTCGGGCCGAGCCGGGTGACGCTCGGACCAACGGCGCTGGTGCGGCTCGAAGGCACCGAAATCGACATCATCCTCAACACCAACCGCACGCAGACCTTCGAGCCGGATGTCTTCTCCAACATCGGTGTCGATCCGTTGTCGAAGGACATATTGCTGATCAAGTCAACCAACCATTTCTACGCCGGCTTTGAACCGATCGCGGCGGAGATCATCTATGTCTCGGCGCCGAGCTCGTATCCGAGCAATCCGGCGGTGACGGATTACAGGAAGCTGACGCGGCCGGTGTGGCCACGGGTGGCGGATCCTTGGCGCTGGTGATCTCCCCCTCGAGGGGGGAGATAAGGCGGCGCTATAGCAATCCCCGCTTCACCATCATCGCTTCCGGCGAAGGCATCTTGCCGCGGAACGCCGTGTACAGCTCCTCCGGATCCTTCGACCCGCCAGCGGCATAGATATTCTTCCGAAGCCGTTCCGCCAGCGCCGGGTTGAAGGGATCGCCGGTCTCCTCGAACGCGGCGAAGGCGTCGGCGTCGAGCACTTCCGACCACATGTAGGAATAGTAGCCGGCTGAATAACCGTCGCCGGAGAAGATATGGCCGAAATGCGGGGTGCGATGACGCATGGCGATGGTGTCGGGCATATCAAGCTTTTCCAGCGTTTCGGCTTCGAAACGCAGCGGTTCCGCCGGCGCATCCGGCCGCGCGTGATACGCCATGTCGATCAGCGCCGACGCTGTGAACTCGACCGTGGCGAAACCGGCGCCGAACGTGCGGGCGGCCAGCATCTTGTCGAGCAGCGACTTCGGCATCGGCTTGCCGGTCTTAACATGCAGCGCATGCTTTTCCAGCACTGCGGGCACCGTCAGCCAGTGCTCGTAGAGCTGCGAAGGCAGTTCGACGAAATCGCGGGAAACCGAGGTGCCCGCCACCGACGGCCAGGTGACGTCGGTCAGCATGCCGTGCAAAGCATGGCCGAACTCGTGGAACAGGGTCTTGGCCTCATCGACCGACAACAGCGCTGCTTCCCCGGCCGGCGGCTTGGCGAAGTTCATGATATTGTAGATCACCGGCTTGGAGCCATCGCCAAGCTTGTAGCCCGACTTCAGCGCGCTCATCCACGCGCCGGAGCGCTTCGAGGACCGGGCGAAATAGTCGGCGAGGAACAGGCCGCGCTCGCTGCCATCGGCGTTCTTCACCACGAAGACGCGCGCGTCGGGATGCCAGGCGGCGATGCCCTTCTTCTCCTCGAAAGTGATGCCGAACAGTTTTGTGGCGACGTCGAAGCAGGCGTCGATGATGCGGTCGAGTTGCAGATAGGGTTTCAGTTCCGCCTCGTCGAAGGCGAATTTTTCGGCGCGCAATTTCTCCTGGTAGAAGCGCCAGTCCCAGGCGGCGAATTTTTCGTTGCTGCCTGCCTTGGTCGCCAGCCGCTCCAGCTCCTTCTGGTCGGCGGCGGCCTTCTCCAGCGCTTTCTCCCAGACCGGGTCGAGGAGGTCGTGCACCGCCTTCGGCGTCTTGGCCATGGTGTCGTCGAGTTTCAGCGCGGCGAACGAGGCATAGCCTAGCAGCCTGGCCTTTTCGGCGCGCAGTTTCAGCATGTCGCGCACCACTGCGGTGTTGTCGCTGGCGCCGCCATTCTGGCCGCGCATGGTGAAAGCGCGGAAGGCGCTCTCGCGCAGGTCGCGGCGTTCGGAGAAGGTCGTGAACGGCTCATAGATAGAGCGCGACAAGGTGACTGCGTAGCGGCCTTTCTGGCCGCGCGTCTCGGCGGCTTCGGCCATCGAACTCTTCACGAAGTCCGGCAGGCCCGCAAGATCAGCCTCGTCGAGGAAAAGCGCCCAGTCGCGCTCGTCGGCCAGCACGTTCTGGCCGAAGGTCGTGCCGAGCGAGGACAGCTCCTCGCTGATGTTGGCCAGCCGCTTCTTGCCGTCGGCGTCGAGTTTTGCGCCCGATCGCACAAAGCCTTTCCAGGTCTTCTCCAGCACCCGCAGCGTCTCGGCGTCGAGTTTGAGCGTCTCACGGCGCTGGTAGAGATCGTCGACGCGGGCAAACAATTTCTCGTTCATCGAGATCGCCGAGAAATGCCTCGACATTTTTGGCGAGATATCGCGCTCCAGCGCCTGGATCGCATCGTTGGTGTGGGCGCCGGCCCGGCACCAGAAGATCGACGAGACATGGTCGAGCGGCTCACCGGCGAGCTCGAGGGCTGCCAGCGTATTCTCGATGGTCGGCGCATCCTTGTTGCCGGCGATCGCATCGATTTCGGCCTCATGTGCCTTCAGCGCCGCGTCGAACACCGAGGAGAAATCGTCGTCGCCGATGCTGGCAAAATCCGGCAGGCCGAGCGGCCCTTGCCATTTGGTCAGCGGATGGGCGGCGAGATCGACGGTTTTCGTGGACGGCATGGGGGATCTTTCGATGATTGGCGGAGCTTGCTGACCGATGTAGGGCGATGACTGGCGCGGCGCAACAGCGCGGCCGTTCAAGCCCGCGTCAGAAGCCGTCGCAATTTTCCGCGATCGCCGCTTGCGAACTGGCGGTGATGCGGTTGCCGGTGACGGCGAACGTTTCCTGCATCAGCATGTCATTGTTGGGGAAATCATAGCAGGCGATGACAGTGGTGACGCCGGCCTCGCTCTTTTCGACGCGATGCCGGATTGCGGCGCCGGCGACCGCGCCCTTCCATTCGTCGATCGACGCGATGAACTCCTGCTTCGACTGCACGACGCCGAGATCGTCGAGCTTGATGCGGACATCGTCGGCGAGCAGGTCCGACAATTCGGTGCGATCGGCGACCAGCAGCGCCGAATACCAGCGGTCGATAATGGCGCCGTCATCGGAGCGGGCAGGGACGAGCGAAATCAGCAGCGCCGCTACGGCGAAAGCGATCGCACGCCAAACCCGCATTCTTCCCTCCTCTTATTTGACCATGCCCTTATCCGAAAACCGGTTCCCACTTTTCGGGATCACGGGTCTACGTCAAATCCGGCCGCTCGAAGTCGCCAGTGTCCTTGTTCATCACCCAGAGCTCGCCTGTCGAGATGTCGAACCAGGCGCCATGCAGCGACAGCCGCCCCTTGCCTTCGAGGATGGAGACGCAAGGGAAGGTCCTGAGATTGGCGATCGAATAGCGGATGGAAATCCGCTCCAGCGCCGTCTGCCGTTCGGTTGTCGTCATGAACGTGCTGGACGAAACGGTTTCGGCCGCCGGCGCGATCAGGCTCATCCATTTGCCGATGAAGTCGCCGGGCGACAGCGGCGCCGAATTGGTGTCGAGCGCGGCGCGGATGCCGCCGCAGCGGCCATGGCCCATCACCACGATGTTTTTCACCTTCAGGCTCTGCACGGCGAATTCGAGCGCGGCCGAGGTCGAGTGGAACTCGCCGTCCGGTGCATAGGGCGGCACCAGATTGCCGACATTGCGCAGAACGAACAGTTCGCCCGGACCGGCGTCGAAGATCGCCTCGGGGGCAGAGCGGGAATCGCAGCAGGCAACGATCATGGTTTCGGGCGCCTGCCCCTCGCGGGCGAGCTCGCGGTAGCGTCCGCTCTCGGTGAGATAGCGGCCATTCATGAAATTGCGGTAGCCGGTCCAAAGATGTTCGGGGAGATGGGGCATGGGCTAGGGATGAAGCCTTTCGGGGTTAGCGACGGCAGCTCATTTCAAGTTAGAAAGGCTCTAACGGCAAATGCCCGTCGCGGGCAATGCCGAATTGCGGATGGCTTCGTCGCAAATCGCCATGCCGCACGCATGGCTCGCCGTTTGCCTCACGCCCAGATCGCCAGGGGAATGCCCAAACGGTCGGCAAGCGGCGGGTCGGGAAACGGCTTTGCCTCGCCGCCGGCAATGCGTCCGGCAATCAGCATCATCGCTGCGGCGTCGAGGAAATCGTCGGCGGCAGCACCGCGTTGCGGCGGCTGGTCAAGGAAACCTCTGGTATAGCCGTGCCGGCAGAGCAGTGCCTTGCGCTCTTCCATCCCGGCAGGATTGACTGCGCCCTTGATCTTGTTCGGCAGCGTCATCGGTTTTTCGCCGTTCAGCCGGCAGAAGGCCACTTCGGGGTGCGATTCGAAGACGCGGCGGCGCAGTTGCGGACGTGCGATCAGCAGCGCGTCGATCTCGCGTATCTTGGCAAAGATGCCGAAGGCCTGGATCGAGACGCCGCGTGGCGGATCGGAGGTCGCCCTGGCCACCTCGCTGGCGCGCCGATGCGCCTCATACCAGGCCTCGACCGTGGTGAAGTCGCTGATGTCGGCGTAGAGGGCCGCGCGGGACGGGATAGAGAAGACGCTGGATTGCCGTGCTCCGAGCATTGGCCGTACCAAGGTCTCCGGCCCGCGCCCGCCTCTTTGCGAGACGTCCGGCAGGCCGATCGGCATGTCGACGGCCACTGTCGCATCGGCGGGCAAGGCGTCGAGCAGGGCCGCAAAGCTGGGAAAGACGCGGACTGACGGCGCGGCATCCAGATCGCGGCGGACGGCGATCCAGCCGGCCTTGCAGCCGTCTACGCCGACTACCACGGTCGAGGTCACGCCCGGCGGTCCCGCCCCGGATGCGTGAGGTGGCGCAGCTGCACCATCGCCATCGGATGCGACAGGCTCTGGGCATCGGTTTCAAGCTGCAACTCGTCGCCGCCACGCTTGGCGGTTCGCGCCAGGATTTCGTAGACGGCGGCGGTGGTCGATTGCAGCGCCTTGATCGGCGGCTGCCCCGACAGGATGCGGGCGAGGTAGACGGCCGCAGTCAGGTCGCCGAGGCCATTCGGCGGCTTGTCGATGAGGCGGTGTTCGGCCAGCAGCGCCTGGGTGCCGTCAAGCAGCAGATTGCCGGTGCCGCCGGTCATCATCGACTGTGCCGACGTCACCAGCATTGTTGACGGTCCGGCATGGAGGGCGGCCGAGATCACCGATTTCAGATCGGGCAAAGGCGCGCCGGCCATCCATTCCAGCTCATAGCGGTTGGGGGTGGCGATGTCGGCGACCGGCATCAGCCGGTCGCGCATCGCGGCGGCCGTCGGCTCGGGCACATAGAGCCCGCCGGAATCGCCCATCACCGGATCGCATATATAGATCGCGTCCGGCGTCTTGGCCTTGACTGCCGCAACCAGCGAGGCGACGGCCTCGGCCTGGCCGGCCTCGCCGAGATAGCCCGACAGCACCGCGCCCACCTCGCCCAGCCAGGGCGCGCGCTCGAGATCGGCCATCAGCGCCTTGAACTGGTCGAGCGGCGGCACGATGCGCGTGGCGCGGCCATGGCCCGGATGCCAGGGCAGGATGACCGTCGGTACCGCCCACACCGGAAAGCCCAGCGTCTCCAGCGCAAACACGGCGGCGCGGTTGCCCACCGAGCCGCGGGCGACATGGCTGGAAATGACGATGACCGCGCGCGGCGCGTCGGCTTTTTCGCTGTTCATGGAAAATCCTAGATGCGGATAATTTTTCGCTGAATCGTCATCCTGGTCTATCTCTTTGGTTCGAGCATGATCTCCGGACAAAACGGTTCCCGCTTGTCCGAGAAAACCGGTTCCCACTTTTCAGGATCATGCTCTAGCTGCCCCGGGAGACGTAGTACACGAGCCAGATCAAAAGGCCGAGGGCGACGATGAGCCCAAGTGCGCGACCGATGCGGGTGCCCCAGACCTCGATCGGATCGGATCGGTCGGCCTCCGCTGCGGTAACATGATCGCGCGCGCCTTTCGCTGCCCGTGACACCAGCGATGCGCCGCCAAGGCCGCCCTCGTTCGCCACGCGCTCGATAATGCGGCGCGATTCGCTGTCATCGTCGTGGCGTTCCGCCATGATCCTGTCCTGTTTGCCGGCAACCATACCGTGTTCGCGCGATCAATCACAGGGCCTCGCCGGCGCATGAATGCGCGCCAGGAATGCGCGCCAGCGGCAGACATTTTCTTGAGCGCGGATTGTGCTAATGCTTCGCATGCAACTTCTGTCGAGGGACCTCACCATGTTTGCCCAGCGCCTTGCCTTCCCTTTCCGCAGTCTGCCGGCCGTGCTGATGATGGCCGTCGTGCTGCCTCTGCTCGCCGGCTGCGGCTTCAACACCATCCCGACGGCGGAGGAAAACGCCAAGGCGGCATGGAGCGAGGTGCTGAACCAGTATCAGCGTCGGTCCGACCTCATTCCCAATTTGGTCGAGACGGTGAAGGGCTATGCCTCGCATGAAAAGGACACGCTCGATGCGGTGGTCGAAGCGCGCGCCAAGGCGACGCAGATCACGGTGACGCCGGAAACGCTGAAGGACCCCGAAGCGCTCAAGAAGTTCCAGGATGCGCAATCAGGGCTGACCAGCGCGCTGTCGCGGCTGATCGCGGTGTCGGAGGCCTATCCCGACCTCAAGGCCAACCAGAATTTCCTGGCGCTGCAGGCGCAACTCGAAGGCACCGAGAACCGTATCGCCGTGGCGCGGCGCGACTACATCCTGGCGGTCAAGGATTACAATCTGACGCTGAGGACCTTTCCGTCGGTGCTATGGGCAACCTTCTGGTTCCGCAGCAACGAGCCCTTCGCCAACTTCACCGTCGAAGAAGACAAGATGCAGCCGCCGAAGGTCGATTTCGGCACGAAGCAGGGCGGGTGATGACGTCTGGGTGAGCTTGGCCTTTGCCAGCCTTGCGTTCCTTCACACCCCCCTCTGTCCTGCCGGACATCTCCCCCTCAAGGGGGGAGATCAGCTGTCTTCTGTCCTTGCGCCAATTATCAGCGTTGCCGGCTGAGCGTCGGCAGCGAGATTGCCAATCTCCCCCCTCGAGGGGGAGATGTCCGGCAGGACAGAGGGGGACGCGAAGGAACGCCAACCTTGGTGTTCTTCTCGCCTTTCTGGCCGTCTTCCTGCCCCTCACCGCCTTCGCCGCCGACCTCCCCGCGCTGACCGGCCGCGTCGTCGATAACGCCGGCATTATCGACGCGGGAACCAAAGCCGCGCTCACCCAGAAACTCGCCGACTTCGAGACAAAAGGCTCCGACCAGATCGTCGTCGCAACCATCCCCAGCCTCGACGGCGAGGAGATTGAGCCTTACGCCAACCGGCTGTTCCGCTTCTGGAAGCTCGGCCAGGCCAAGGAAAACAACGGCGTGCTGCTGCTGGTGGCGCCGAACGACCGCAAGATGCGCATCGAGGTCGGCTATGGGCTGGAAGGCACGCTGACCGATTTGCACACCAAGCTGATCATCGAAAACGACATGGTGCCGGCGTTCCGCGCCGGCGATTTCTCCCGGGGCATTTCGAAGGCCGTCGACGACATGGTGATGGTGCTGGAAGGCAATCCGGAGGAATTGGAGGCGCGCGGCGAGCGCAACCAGAAGCCGCCCATCAATACCGACAATCTGTTCTTCGGCGTCTTCATCAGCATCTGGGCAATCATGTTCTTCGGCAGCATGGCCGCCTCCATCCTGCCGCCGATCTTTGGCAAAAAGCTCGGTCCCGGCCGCTATCGCTGGCTCGGCATGACATTCGAGCCGGGCCGGCGGTCGTCCAGCGGCGGCTGGTCTTCGGGCGGGGGCGGCTGGTCGTCGGGTTCAAGCGGTGGTGGCGGCTTTTCCGGCGGCGGCGGTTCGTCCGGCGGCGGCGGCTCCTCGGGAAGCTGGTGACGAGATGACAACACGCATCGCCAATCCCTGGCATGGCCGCTTCGCCACGATGACCGGCGCTGCCTTGCTGGTCTTGCTCGTCAGCGTCGCGGCGCTGGCAGCGGAGCTGCCCGCCCTCGCGGGACGCGTGGTAGACAATGCCGACATCATCGATGCCGCGACCGAGGCGGCGCTCACCCAAAGACTGGCCGATTTCGAGACCAAAGGCTCCGACCAGATCGTCGTCGCGACGGTTCCCAGCCTCGACGGCGAGGAGATCGAGCCTTACGCCACCCGGCTGTTCAACGCTTGGAAGCTCGGCCAGAAGGCCAAGAACAACGGCGTGCTTCTGCTGGTGGCCGTGAACGACCGCAAGATGCGCATCGAGGTCGGCTACGGGCTGGAAGCCACGCTCACCAACCAGCACGCCACACGGATCATTGAAGGCATGGTGCCGGCCTTCCGCGCCGGGGATTTCTCCGGCGGTATTTCCAAAGCGGTCGACGACATGATCATGGTGATTGAGGACAGTCATGGTGGTTGAGGGGAACTGGTGACGGCATGACAGTACGCGTCTTCAATCCGCCAAGACCTGGCCGCGCAGCCGCGACGATCGGCATCGCCCTGTTGACGATGCTCACCATGCTGTTTGTAGCCTTGGCGGCAGACCTGCCGGCACTCACCGGGCGGGTGGTCGACAATGCCGGTATTATCGACGCCGCGACCAAGGCGGCACTGACGCAGAAGCTCGCGGATTTCGAGACCAAAGGCTCCGACCAGATCGTCGTCGCCACGATCAACAGCCTCGACGGCGAGGAGATCGAACCCTACGCCAACCGGCTGTTCCGCTTTTGGAAACTCGGCCAGGCCGGCGAAAACAACGGCGTGCTTCTGCTGGTGGCCAAGAACGACCACAAGATGCGCATCGAGGTCGGCTACGGGCTGGAAGGCACGCTGACCGACCTGCACACCAAACTGATCATCGAAAACGACATGGTGCCGGCGTTCCGCGCCGGTGATTTCTCCGGCGGCATTTCCAAGGCCGTCGACGACATGGTCATGGTGCTGGAAGGCAACCCGGAAGAGCTGGAGGCGCGCGGCAAGCGCAACCCGGCCGACCGCAGCACGCCCATCGATCCCGTCGTCGCGGTCTTCCTGATCCTGTGGGCGGCGATGTTCTTCGGCGGCCTGGCGATGGCCTTCCTGCCGCCGATCTTCGGCACCAAGCTGTCGCCGGGCGTGTATAAATGGCTGGGCATGACCTTTCGCTACGGCCAGGGGCCGAGCGGATCGTCCTCGGGCTCCAGCAGCTGGACAACAAGTTCGTCGTCGGGCAGCGGATGGTCATCGGGAAGTTCGGGCAGCAGCTGGTCTTCGGGCTCAAGCAGCGGCGGCGGGTTTTCAGGCGGCGGCGGTTCGTCTGGCGGTGGCGGGTCTTCAGGGAGCTGGTGAGAGAAGATGGCAACACGACCGATCAGCCCACAGGACCATGAGCGCATCGCCACCGCGATCCGCGCGGCCGAGGCCAAAACCGACGGCGAGATCTACTGCGTCGTTGCGCATGCCAGCGACGGCTATTTCTTTCCCGCCGCCTTCATGGCGACATCAGGCATGCTGATTGCCAGCCTCGCCGTCGCTTATGGGCTGGAAGCCTGGTGGCTGTCGATCCGGCTGCCGCATTTCGTCATTGTCCAACTGCTGGCACTGGCCTCGGTGTTGGTGCTTTTGTGGGCGCTGCCGGGCTTGCGCATCCATCTGGTGCCGCGCCGGCAGCGTTATCAGGCGGCACATCACAATGCGCTCAGGCAGTTCCTCGCCCGCAATGTCCACCGCACCACGGCGCGCACCGGCGTGTTGGTCTTCGTGTCGATCGCCGAGCGTTATGCCGAAGTGGTCGCCGATTCGGGCATCGACAGCAAGGTCGGCCAGCATGTCTGGGACGGCGTGGTGCGCGATCTCCTGCAGCATGCCGGTGACGACCGGCTCGCCGACGGCTTCGTCAAGGCGATCGGGCAGGTCGGCGCGGTGCTGGCCGAGCATTTCCCGGTGACGTCGGGCGATGCCAATGAACTGGACGATCATCTCGTCGAGATCTGAAAAGCCAGCACGCGCTACCCGGACGGACGCCTGACCGCGCCGGCTGGGTGCGTTTCCAGGCAGGCTTTGCCCATTGTCAGCAGTGTCGCGATCGGCTGTGAGAAAGCGGTCGGCGGGCTGACCTCGACTCTTGCAAATGGCCGATGCGGGTTTATGGTTAACAAATCATGAATACGCTGAGCATCGACATCAGGAAAGCCGAACCGCGCGACGCTGGCGCCATTGCGGACGTGCACCAGCAGGCTTGGGAGGGCGCCTATTCCGGCATCATCCCGCATCGCTCGCTGACCTCGATGATCAACCGCCGCGGCGCCGACTGGTGGGCCAACGCCATCCGCCGCGCCGCCACCGTTCTGGTGGTCGAGATCGGCGGCACCATCGCCGGCTATGCCACGATCGGCAAGAACCGCGCCCGCGAGCTGAAGCAACAGGGCGAAATCTACGAACTTTACCTGCGTCCGGAATATCAAGGCATCGGGCTCGGCAGCCGGCTGTTCAAGGCGGCGCGGGCGCGGCTTGCCGACCACGGGCTGAAGGGAATGGTGGTGTGGGCGCTGGAAGACAACCAGAACGCACTTTCCTTCTATGCCGGCGCGGGTGGCCGTGACGTGGCCGAAGGCGTCGAGATTTTCGAGCAGAGGGCGCTCAAGAAGGTCGCCTTCGTCTGGGAATGACCGGCCTCGGTTACAAATCATCATAAACCGTGCGCTTCCGTTAGCGCTTCGCACCAATCGCCGCATTGCACCATGCCGCGCCGCCCGCTATCGATCTTGGACATCGAGAGAGGGATTTAAGCCATGCGAATCGAAGCCATTGCCATCGGAAAGAACCCGCCCGAGGACATCAACGTCATCATCGAGGTGCCGATCGGCGGCGAGCCGATCAAGTACGAGATGGACAAGGAGGCCGGCACGCTGTTCGTCGACCGTTTCCTGCACACCTCGATGCGCTACCCCGGCAATTACGGTTTCGTGCCGCACACGCTCTCGGGCGACGGCGACCCGATTGACGTTCTGGTCTGCAACACCCGCGCGCTGGTGCCGGGCTGCGTCATCAATGTGCGGCCGATCGGCGTGCTGGTGATGGAAGACAATGCCGGCCAGGACGAGAAGGTCATTGCCGTGCCGTCGCCGAAGCTGACGCTGCGCTACGAAAACGTCACCGAATACACGCAGCTGCCCGAGATCACCCGCGACCAGGTCCAGCACTTCTTCGAGCACTACAAGGATCTCGAGCCCGGCAAATGGGTCAAGATCGAAGGCTGGCACGATTCCAAATACGCCAAGAAGATGATCGTCGACGCGATCGCACGGGCGAAGGCGGCAAAGTAGCGCCGAGAGAGGCCTGCGACTCGTTCAAGTAAGCGGCAAACGCCAGCGCGAGGCACCCCCCCTCTGGCCTGCCGGCCATCTCCCCCTCAAGGGGGGAGATCGGATGTCGCAACGGCTTTCGTCAATTTTAAGCGTTGAAAGAAAAAGCGCCGCCAGCGAGGCTGCCAATCTCCCCCCTTGAGGGGGAGATGCCCGGCAGGGCAGAGGGGGGTGCCTCGCGCCCACCTGCCTAATTATCCACCCTCCCAAACGCCGGCACATTGCCGATGACGGTGTGCTTGTCCTTGCCGCAGGCGAAGGTCCTAGCCTTTTCATCGGCCAGTTTGCGCGCCTGGTCGTTGGCTTGCGGGTTGCCGGTGGCAAGCACGAGGCCAATCGTGCAGCCGTCGCGGGCTTCCATCTGGGCAACCTTGGCGACCAGCAGCACTTCGGTC
The DNA here is from genome assembly GCF_040321955.1 of Mesorhizobium sp. M0217. Taxonomy (NCBI): domain Bacteria; kingdom Pseudomonadati; phylum Pseudomonadota; class Alphaproteobacteria; order Hyphomicrobiales; family Phyllobacteriaceae; genus Mesorhizobium; species Mesorhizobium sp. M0217. The sequence continues at coordinate 46,102 of NZ_JAMYSN010000011.1, forward strand.
GGCTTGTTCTCGTCCTCGAGATTGCTGATCGAGCGGCGGTGGATGACGGCGAAGGGAACGGCAACGTTGCCCTTGGTGTCGATGCGCCACTCGACCTTGGCGCCGGACGAGTTGAGGCCGGAAAAGCTCTCCCAGACCGGCGTCATGTCGCCGCCGGGCGGAAACCCGTAGAACAGCGATTCCCGGTCATCGTCATAGGCGATCAGCACGGGATAGCCGCGATAGCCGGAGCAGGCGAGTTCGGCCCAGTCGCCATCGCCTTCCTCGGCCTGCGCATAGGTCACGCAATCCTTTTGCGAGTCGAGGTCGGTGTAGACGCTGGATATGCCATCGGCATGGGCTGCCTGGCAGAGGGCGGCGAGGGCGAATGGAACAAGCAGCAGGGTTCGCATGCGGACTTTTCCCTTGAGGTTGGCCCCAGCCTATCGCCAAATTTGCGGCCGGCCTAGCGTGCCAATCTCAACGTTGGCGCCGCCCACATCGCCCTGCCGGGCAATTCTCCCCCTGAACGGGAGAAAGTGGCCGGCTGCGCCGCTGGCGACAACCTTGCAACGCTGGCAATTGGCGAAATCGTGATGAGAGCGTTCCTCGCCCCATTTCCGGGAAAGGATGCCGTTAGGTGAGGGCGGCGCCAACGTTCGAAATGTTATTTCTTCAAGCTCGCCTCGATCAGCAGGTCGGCGTTGCGGGCCACCGATTGCGCCGGGCCGCCTAGGCCGAAGAGCTGGCCGCTGATATAGGCGCCTTCGATCAACAGCAGCAGGCCGTCGCCGAGCGTGTCAGGGTCTTTAGCGCCCATCGCTGCGGCCATGGCGCGCAGGCGGTGGCGCAGCTCCTGCTTGTTGGCCTCGCTGACGACACGCGCCGGATGGCCATGTTCGGGATATTCCACCGCCGCGTTGGTCATGCCGCAGCCGCGATAGTCCGGCCTTTGCGTGCGCTTGCCGACGCGAGTCAGGAAAGCCCTGAGCTGTGCGCGCGGGTCGCCGGGGTGGGCAGCCACGGCTTCGTCGAAACGCTCCCAATACTCACGGTCATATTGCCTGAGATAGGAAGCGGCGAGCTCGTCCTTGGAGGGAAAGCTGCGGTAGAGGCTGGGCTTGGTGACGCCGGCGCGCTTGACGATCTCGTCGACGCCGATCGCCCGGATGCCGCGGCGGTAGAACAGGTCGTACGCCACGTCGAGGATTTTCTTGGCAGCCTTGGGCGGTGCCACTGCATGACCGTCCTTGATGGTCAGTTCAAAATTTTTGTCCGTTGGCATGGTATGACTCGATTGACGTGTTACCGATCGGTACGTATACAGGTCCTCACCCTGCAACGTACCGGTCAGTAACATGATAGCTCAATCCCGTCCGTTTGGCCAGCGCTACGCTTTCGTCGTGGTTGGCGTCATCTTCCTCTGCCTGTTGATCGCGGCCGGGCTTCGTTCCGCACCCTCGGTGATGATGCTGCCGTTGGATAAAAGCTTCGGCTGGGGGCGCGATACGGTTTCGATTGCCGCCGCGATCGGCATCTTCCTTTACGGCCTGACCGGGCCGTTTGCCGCCGCATTGATGGAGCGTATCGGCTTGCGCCGCACGCTGCTTGCCTCGCTTGTGATCATGTCGGGCTCGACCGCGCTCAGCCTGCTGATGACCGAGCCATGGCACCTGTTCCTCACCTGGGGCGTGTTTTCCGGCATCGGCTCCGGCGCGGTCGCCACCGTGCTCGGCGCCACCATCGTCAACCGCTGGTTCAAGACCAATCGCGGCTTGGTGATGGGGCTGATGTCGGCCTCCAGCGCCACCGGCCTCTTGGTGTTCCTGCCGCTGCTGGCATCGCTCGCCCAGTCGGGCGGCTGGCAGCCCGTCGCTACCGCCGTCTCGATCGCCACCGCCTGTCTTCTGCCGCTGGTCTGGCTGTTGGTTCCGGAGCGTCCCGCTTCGATCGGCATGGTGCGCTATGGCGCCGGGGCCGATGACGTGCCGCCGGTATCGCCGGCATCGCAAGGCAATTTCCTGGCGCATACGCTCAACACGCTGCGCCGCGCTGCCGGCACCCGCGTCTTCTGGTATCTGTTCGCCACCTTCTTCATCTGCGGCTTCACCACCAACGGGCTGGTCGGCACGCATCTGATCTCCTTCTGCGGCGATATGGGCATCCCCGAGGTACAGGCCGCGGGCCTGCTGTCGCTTATGGGCATTTTCGACCTGATCGGGACGACGCTCTCGGGCTGGCTCACCGACCGTTTCGACCCGCGCAAGCTGCTCGGCGTCTACTACGGCATTCGCGGTCTGGCGCTGATCTATCTGCCCTATTCCGGCTTCTCGGCGACCAGCCTGATCATCTTCGCGGTGCTCTACGGTCTCGACTGGATCGCCACCGTGCCGCCGACGCTCAGGCTCGCCAACGAGGCCTTCGGTGACCGCAGCGGCCCGATCGTGTTCGGCTGGATCGTAGCCGGCCACCAAGTCGGCGCCGCCACCGCCGCCGCCTTCGGCGGCACCATGCGCGAATTGCAGGGCAATTACGAACTGGCTTTCCTGATCGCCGGCATGACGGCGATCGTGGCTGCGTGTCTGTCGCTGCTGATCAATACGAGCAGGCCGGCTTTCGATCCGGAGCCGCAAGCGGCGTAAGGCGCGGTACTAATCTCCCCCCTCAGGGGGGAGATGGCCGCGAAGCGGCCAGAGGGGGTCCGTGCGACCGGACTCAGCCTCTTGCGCAGAGGTCGGCGCTCCAAGCGAGGCGACCCCCTTCTGTCGCCTTCGGCGACATCTCCCCCCTCAAGGGCGGAGATCACCTGTCGATTGTTATCAAAGTTTCATCTTCCCGGGATGTGGCTGAAACATTGAAGCTGGAGCTTGCTGGCACCGTTCGAAGCCATCAGGAGACAGCCATGAACAAGATCTCGTTGACCCGCCGCGCTTTCGTCACCTCTGCCAGCGCCGCCGGTCTGCTCGGCGCATCGGGGCTCGCTTTGCCCTATTATTCGCGCGCCAGCCAGCGCCCGGCCTTCACCCATGGCGTCCAGTCCGGCGATGTCGATGCCTCGAGCGGCATGGTGTGGACGCGCACCGACCGGCCTTCGCGCGTCATGTTCGAAGTGTCGTCGACGGAAAACTTCGCCAATGCGACGCGGCTGGCGCCGCTCGATACCTCGCCGGCCAGCGACTTCACGGTCAAGCGCCTGCTTACCGACCTCGCCTCCGACCAGGATATCTTCTACCGGATGACTGCCGCCGACCTGTCGGATATCAACGCCGTTTCCGAACCGATCGTCGGCCGTTTCCGCACAGCACCCGCCTCGAAGCGCGACATAAAATTCGCCTGGTCGGGCGACACGGCCGGCCAGGGCTGGGGAATCGATGAGACCGGCATGAAAACCTACGCCACCATCGCCAGGCACACGCCGGATTTGTTCCTGCATTCCGGCGACACCATCTATGCCGATGGCGCCATGAAGGACGAGGTAGACCTGCCTGGCGGCGGCAAGTGGAAAAACGTCGTCCTGATCGACGGCAAGCGCAAGGTGGCCGAGACGCTGGATGAGTACCGCGACCAGTGGAAATACAACATGATGGACAAAAACGTTCTGGCCTTGAGCGCCATCTGCCCGACCTTCTACCAGTGGGACGATCACGAGGTGCTGAACAACTGGTCGGATTCGAAGAATCTCGGCGCCGACAGCCGCTACACCGAAAAATCCATCCATGTGCTCGCGGCGCGTGCGGCGCGCGCCTTCCATGAGATGACGACGATCCGCTACGAGCCGTCCGAGCCCGGCCGCGTCTACCGCAAGATCGCGCATGGGCCGCTGCTCGACGTGTTCTTCCTCGACATGCGCTCCTATCGCGGCCCGAACGGCCCCGACATGCAGGAGGACATGACGCCGCAGCCACGCATGCTGGGCGAACAGCAGACGAAATGGCTGAAGCGCGAGCTGACGAATTCCAGGGCGACCTGGAAGATCATTGCCGCCGACATGCCGCTCGGCCTCGTCGTCTGGGACGACGGCGCCAAGAAGGTCGGCGCGGAAGCCATCAGCAATGGCGACAATGGCCTGCCCAAAGGCCGCGAGCTCGAGATCGCCGACCTGTTGCGCTACATCAAGACTGCCGGCATCACCAACACGGTCTGGTTGACCGCCGATGTCCACTACACGGCGGCGCACTATTACAACCCCGACAAGGCGCGGTTCCAGGATTTCAATCCTTTCTGGGAATTCGTCTCGGGCCCGATCCACGCCGGTACCTTCGGTCCCAATGATTTCGACATGACCTTCGGCCCGGAGCTGAAATTCATCAAGGCGCCGACCACCGAACAGGGCCAGAACCTGCCACCCTCGGCCGGCCTGCAGTTCTTTGGCCTGGTGGACATTTCAGGGGCGACAGAGCAGCTGACCGTGCGGCTGATGGATCGCGACGACATCGAGCTTTACAAGGTGACGCTCGATCCGGTGCGGTCGGCGTAAGCCTTTGGGCCGGTGCGAAGGATCGCTATGCCTGGAATGGGCAGCCGTCAGTCCGGGTAGCAAACCGTCGGAATCTTCGGCCACACCGCGCTGTCGCAGCCTGCAACCCGCTGCCTCTGCTTGAAAGAGGCGCTGACCGGGCCGGTGACCACGGGGTCGACGCCATCAGGGGCGTCGGCAAACATCTGCTCGGCCGTCCGGTCGGGCGACGAAGCCGGATTGGCTTCCTTCACCGTGGCGGCCGATTGAGCGGCATTGGCCGCCAGCACGGCAGCGAATGCGACCGAAGCGATGAGGGGCCAAAATCGGTTGAGTTTGTCGGTCATGAATTTCGAACTACCCGGGCCCAGAAAGGTTCCCGCCTTGGTTAACAAAACCATCTCACACCGAGATGCTTAAGATTTGATGAGTATTTGGTGGTGCGCCTCCTCTTTCGCAATTGCGAAAAACCCTGTATGAGCCGCGCAACCGAAAGAGGCGGCGCCTTCTGGCCTGCTGCCTGCAACGCTCCCGAGACCACAAAATGAAAATTCGTAATATCGCGATCATCGCGCACGTCGACCATGGAAAAACCACCCTCGTCGACCAATTGCTGCGGCAATCCGGTTCCTTCCGCGACAATCAGCGCGTCGCCGAGCGCGCCATGGATTCCAACGACCTCGAAAAGGAACGCGGCATCACCATCCTGGCCAAGGCGACCTCGGTCGACTGGAAGGACACCCGCATCAACATCGTCGACACGCCCGGCCACGCCGATTTCGGCGGTGAGGTCGAGCGCATCCTGTCGATGGTGGATTCGGCGATCGTGCTGGTCGACGCCGCCGAAGGCCCCATGCCGCAGACCAAGTTCGTCGTCGGCAAGGCGCTCAAGGTCGGCCTGAAGCCGATCGTCGTCATCAACAAGATCGACCGTCCGGACGCCCGCCACGTCGAAGTGGTCAACGAGGTGTTCGACCTGTTTGCAGCGCTTGACGCCACCGACGAGCAGCTCGACTTCCCGATCCTCTACGGTTCTGGCCGCGATGGCTGGGTCTCGGAAAATCCGGAAGGCCCGAAGGACCAGGGCCTGGCGCCGCTGTTCGACCTCGTCATCAAGCATGTGCCGGAGCCGACCGTTCATCCCGGCCCGTTCCGCATGATCGGCACCATCCTGGAAGCCAATCCATTCCTCGGCCGCATCATTACCGGCCGTATCGAGAGCGGCACGCTGAAGTCCAACCAGGCGGTCAAGGTGCTGCACCATGACGGCACCCAGATCGAAACCGGCCGCATCTCCAAGATCCTCGCTTTCCGTGGCCTCGAGCGCCAGCCGATCGAAGAGGCGCAGGCGGGTGACATCGTCGCCATTGCCGGCCTGTCCAAAGGCACCGTCGCCGACACGTTCTGCGACCTGGCGGTGACCGAGGCGTTGCATGCGCAACCGATCGATCCGCCGACCGTGACCATGTCTTTCCTGGTCAATGATTCGCCGCTCGCCGGCACTGAAGGCGACAAGGTGACCAGCCGCGTCATCCGCGACCGCCTGCTGCGAGAAGCCGAAGGCAATGTCGCGCTCAAGATCGAGGAATCGCCCGACAAGGATTCGTTCTTCGTTTCCGGCCGCGGCGAATTGCAGCTGGCCGTGCTGATCGAGACGATGCGCCGCGAAGGCTTTGAAATCGCCGTGTCGCGTCCGCGCGTCGTCATGCAGAAGGGCGAGAACGGTGAATTGCTGGAGCCGGTCGAGGAAGTCGTCATCGACGTCGACGAGGAGCACGCCGGCATCGTCGTGCAGAAGATGTCGGAGCGCAAGGCCGAGATGGTCGAGCTGCGGCCTTCGGGCGGCAACCGTCAGCGCATCGTCTTCCACGCGCCGACGCGCGGACTGATCGGCTACCAGTCGGAACTGTTGACCGACACGCGCGGCACCGCCGTGATGAACCGGCTGTTCCACGCCTACCAGCCCTACAAGGGCGAACTGCCGGGCCGCACCAACGGCGTGCTGATCTCCAACGAACAGGGCGAGGCAGTGGCCTATGCCATGTGGAACCTCGAAGACCGCGGCCCGATGGTCATCGACCCGGGCGTCAAGGTCTATCAGGGCATGATCATCGGCATCCATAGCCGTGACAACGACCTCGAAGTGAACGTGCTGAAGGGCAAGAAGCTGACCAACATCCGCGCCGCCGGCAAGGACGAGGCGGTGAAGCTGACGCCGCCGATCCGCATGACGCTGGAGCGCGCGCTGGCCTGGATCCAGGACGACGAGCTGGTCGAGGTGACGCCGAAGACCATCCGCCTGCGCAAGCTCTATCTCGACCCGAACGAGCGCAAGCGCTTCGAGAAGTCGGCCAAAGTGGTCGGCGCGGCGTAACGGTTTTTGTTTTGGCGAGATGGGGACGACCCAACCCATCGTCTCGCCGAATGGGACAGGCTTCCCACTGGGAGCAGCCTGGCGCCCAGCCAGCCCAGCGGTGTCTCTTCAAAGGACCACAGCGGAAGCTCATAGTGTCATGATATTCTCGTTCCTCTCACTCCTCCGCACGGTATGCTAGCTGTGGGTGGAGGCGAGGAAACGGGTGTGCGAAATGCCGTTCGGGATTTCGTGCGGAGTCTTATGCAAGACGACACGCGGCGAAGGCTCGCAGCCCACAAAAAGCTTGTTGGATTTGGCAACGCGGCACTGCCGGCGATCGAGTATGAGCTGGCAAAGATCGATCTGGGTAAGGTTTCCCATCGCGAAGTTTCAACGGTTGTGGCGGGCCTCGCTACTGCCCTGCACGATATTAACGAAGATGCATCTCGACGATATATTTCGGATTCGCTTGCAGGACCGATAACTCCCCTTATGCGCGCTGCGCTCCGCAGCATCGTTCGCTTTGCGATGGACGACTGGCTGCGGTCTTCAGTTGGCGACATCACTGTTCTGGAGCATGGCAAGCTCGACAGTGGTTTGGAGGCGGCGCGGCACATTGGCCACTGGCTTGCAAATGTACCTGCAGCCGATCTGATTGGCATTTCGCGAATCTATATAATCCCGGAAATCCCCGAACCCGAGTTCGCCGGCACTTACCTCCAGACAGTATCGGTCATCGAGATTGTCTGGCGACGCCCATCCAAACATTGGATTGGCAACGCATTTCGCAGATTCATGATCGAGAAAACGCTCTATCACGAAATAGGCCACCATGCGCTGCAGCATGTCGAAATGGGACAAGACCCCGATCAGGAAAAGCAGGCAGACCGCTACGCATGGAAAATGATGCGCAGGGCACATCCCAATCTATGGATGCTTACTTTTCCTCTGCGGTTCCTTGGAACGTCTGAACGACGGAAAAATGCCAAGGAGTTGGAAGCCGTATAGGATGCGTTTCGAAAGGTCGGCCAAGGTGGTCGGTGCAGCTTAAGGGCGCGCAATGAGCGACAAACTGGTCACGGCTGCGGTATTCGACAATCGGCCCGAGGCCGCGGTCTGCATATCGATGCTTCAAGCCTACGGGATTTATGCATTTTCGGCGCATCTCGATACGAGCGGGCAAAGCCTGACCCATGTGCAGGTCGCCGACAGCGATCTCGAAGCGGCCAAGGGTTTGATCGCTTCGACCTCTGAAGAGAGCGATTAACCCCTGGCCGCAGCGGCTCATCCTCCGGCCGCCGAGATGATGACTTCGCGATCCGCTTCGCCGGCTAGGTCGATGCGGATGGTCGTCCCCTCGCGAGCCGGCTTGCGCAAAGCCTTGGCTCCCTCCGGAAAGACGGTCAACACCAGCTTCTCCTCCAGTGCCTGAAGCCGCGACCGCGAGATGCCGAGTTCGCCGGCGAGCAGACGGTCGAGCCGCAGCGATGTCGGCATTTCCAGCCCAAGCCTGATTTCAAGCGCGGCTGCGGGTTCGCCTTCGCCGCCGAGCCGGTGTTTGTGAACGGCGACATCGGGAAACTCCTCGACGCGGCCGACCCGGTTTCGCAAAGCCACGACATCGAAGGCATGGCGGCGGGCGAGGGCCGGATCGTTGCTTTCGAGCGCTGCCAGCAGCGCGGGTTCGATGTCGCGGCGGTTGCAGCGTTCGAAAATGCCGAAATTCCACGAATTGTCGCAGTCGATGCAGCGATAGATCAGCCAGACATCAATGCGTTTGCCATTGGCGTTGACGCGGAATTTGTCGCTGCAGCGATAGGCTTTCACGGCGCCGCAGCGGTTGCAGTGGATCAGGGGTCGAGGTGCGATTTCGGGCGCGATTGCCCAGTGGATAGCGAGATGTTGGGACAAGCCGGAAGACCTTCCAGTGTGGAAGTTCTTCAGGTCGGCAATGGCGAGATGCCCATGCGGGCACGGCGTGGCGAGAGCTAGCTACGTCGGAAATCAGCTGTCACGGGCGGCAAAGCGCGCGACAACGGTTCAGCAGTGCCAAACCGGTCTCGAACCGCCGCCTGAGGAACACGTGAAATTGAGCAGGCACCGCTTAATGCGGCGCCCTGCCAAGCGTGATCAGGGGAGTTGGCGAGACCGGCGGTTACTGAGGCAAAATGAAGCTCGAAATGGATGTCGGGACGGCTCTTCTAGCGATAAGATGCCGAGCGGGCAAGGTTCATAGCGGGTGTCTCGCCATGCTCAGGCGAAGGCGATCTGTACCTTCATCGATTTGTTGCGGTCGCCGGCGATCTCGAAGGCCGCAACCGCCTCGTCCATCGGATAGATGCCGGTCAGCAGCGGCTTGACGTCGACGCGACGGTTGTTGATCAAATCGACGGCCAGCGCGAACTCGTCGTGGAAACGGAAGGAGCCGCGCATTTCGATCTCCTTGGCGACGATGAGATTCTGAGGCAGCGACATGTCGCCGCCTAGGCCGAGCTGCACGAGCACCCCGCGCGGCTTCAGCACATCGAGCCCGGCTCGCACCGCGCGCTCATCGCCGGAGCATTCGAACATGACGTCGAAACTGCCCTTCTCGACATTGTAGCCAGCGAGCTTGTCGGCATCTGTGGCGACATTGATGGTGCGGTCGGCGCCGATCTCGTTGGCCTTGGCCAGAACCGCGTCCATGACATCGGTGACGACGATCTCACGCGCGCCGTGGACACGTGCGGCAAGGATGCTGAGCGCACCGATCGGCCCGCAGCCGGTGACCAAGACCCGCTTGCCGAGCAGCGAGCCGGCGCGGTTGACGGCATGCAGCGTTACCGCGAACGGCTCGGCAAAGGCGGCTTCGTTGATGGAGACATAATCGGCGATCTTGTGGCACTGCCAAGCCTCGGCGACGAGGCGCTGGCGGAAGGCCCCCTGTATGTGCGGCATCGGCATGGCGCTGCCGTAGAATCGCATGTCGAGGCATTGGTTCTGCACGCCCTGCAGGCAGTAGCGGCACGCATTGCAGGGCCGGCTGGGCGAAATCGCGACGCGGTCGCCGACCACGAGGCTGGAGACGCCGGCGCCAAGCGCCTTCACCGTGCCGGCGACCTCATGTCCGAGGATCATCGGCTCGCGCAGGCGCACCACGCCGAAGCCGCCATGGTTGTAGTAGTGCAGGTCCGAGCCGCAGATGCCGCCGGCCTCGACCGATATTTCGACCTGTCCGGCGCCAGGCGCGCCCGAATCGGTCTCTTCGATGCGCAGGTCTTTTGCGGCGTGGATGACGATTGATTTCACGGCCGCGATCCTTTCTCAAACCGCTGGCACGGGCAAGTCCGATCTCCGAAATGTGTCGCGTTCGTTGGCCCATCAGGCAGAGGGGTGCCAAATTGACGCCGACCGGATATCATTTGCCATCCAACGAAGGCTCCGCCATGCACCTCACCTCGCTGCTGATCTTCGCCGCCGCTCTCTTCGTTGCCGCCGGCTCGCCCGGCCCATCGATCGCCGCACTGGTTGCCCGCGTCATCTCGAAGGGCTTTCGTGACGTGTTTCCGTTCCTGCTCGCCATGTGGATCGGCGAGGCCATCTGGCTGTCGCTGGCGGTGTTCGGGCTGGCGGTCGTGGCGCAGACCTTCCATTTCGCCTTCGTCGTCGTGAAATGGATCGGCGTCGCTTACCTCGCCTACCTCGCCTTCAAGATGTGGACCGCACCTGTCGACGCAAAAGAAGGCGAGATGCCGCGCGAGGATTCGCCGGCAAAACTGTTCTTTGCCGGCATGGCGGTGACGCTCGGCAATCCCAAGATCATGATGTTCTATCTGGCGCTGCTGCCGACGATCATCGACCTCGCTTCGGTGAGTGTCATCGGCTGGGTCGAACTGACGGCGACGATGGCGGTGGTTCTGATCGCCATCGATCTCGCCTGGGTCGTCGCGGCCTCACAGGCGCGCAAACTGCTGAAGAGCAAGCGCGCCATGAAGATCGCCAACCGCATCAGCGCCACGACGATGGCCGGCGCTGCCGGGGCCATCGCGGCGCGTTGACCTCTCCTGCGAGGAGAAGGAAACTTTCACCTCGCCATGGCGTGGTATTCGTCGTTCGGCCGCATGTCGATGGCCGCCGCCACGCGGTTCGACATGTTGAAGAAGGCGGCGGTCGAGGCGATGTCCCAGATGTCGCGGTTGGTGAAGCCGGCGTTGCGCAGTGCTGCCCTGTCCGCCTCGACGATCTTTGCCGGCTCTTCCGTCAGCTTGACGGCGAATTCGAGCATCGCCGTCTGCTTCGGTGAAAGATCGGCGGCGCGGAAATTCATCACCATCATCTCGCCGAAGGACGGGTCGCCGGAGAGCTGGCGCACCGCCGCGCCATGCGCGGTCAGGCAATAATAGCAGTGATTGATCGAGGAAACGACGACCGCGATCATCTCCCGTTCCAGCTTCGACAGGCCGGATTCACCCAGCATCAGATCATTGTAGGTGTCGGTAAAGGCGCGCAGCTTCTTCTCGTCGAAGGCATAGGCAAGAAGCACGTTGGGAACCAGGCCGAGCTTTTCCTCGCATTTGGCGAAATAGGCTTTTGTCGCCTCGCTCAGTTCCGCGATACCGAGGTCAAGTGCGCTGATTTTGCCGGACATGGGGTCTCCCTCCTGGTTCACCGCCGCCTGACCGTCGAATTCCTGTAATTCTTATCGAGCCGTCAAACCTTTGTCGCCAAACAGCGGTCATCTGCTACCATAGTCGTAAAAGCATGTGACGGGAGGACAACATGGCGAGCGTGAAATCCGCAGCTAAGCCGAAGAAAACAGCCACTGCCGGGGTGAAACCCGACGGGAAGCCGGCCAGGCTCGCCGACTATCTGCTGGCCCGCGCGCCGGCCGAAGACATTGCCGCCTATGACGCCGCCGACCTGGAGCGCGCCGCCGACCTGGCAGGACGTGCGGTCGCCGCCCACAAGAAGGGCCAAAGTGTCGTCGCCGTCGATGCCGGGTCGGGCGTCTCCCGCGAGGGCCGCCCGATGACGATCATCACAGTCGTCAACGACAACATGCCGTTCCTGTTCGATTCGATCCTCGGCGAGATCACAGAAACTGCCGGCGAACCGACTTTGGTCACCCATCCGGTCATCGTCGTGCGTCACGGCAAGGCCGGCGTCGACGAGATCCTCGGCGACGGCAGCGCCCTCAAGGACGATGGCAATCACGACCGCCTGAGCGTCGTCCATGTCCATATTCCGCGCCTGACGGCGGAGCAGGCCGACGCGCTGGCCGACCGCCTGCGCAAGATGCTCAACCAGGTGCGCGCCGCCGTCAGCGACTGGAAGCCGATGCTCGCCCGTCTCGACCAGGCGATTTCCGAATTCCGCTATTCCGCCGTGCCGCTCGACAAGAAGAGCGTTGCCGAGGCCATCGCCTTCCTTGAATGGCTGCGCGACGACAATTTCACTTTCCTTGGCATGCGCGAGTTCAAATATTCCGGCGGCGCGGAGAGCGGCAATCTGGAGCGCGCCGACAAACCCGGTCTCGGCATCCTCGCCGACCCGGATGTGCTGGTGCTCCGGCGCGGCACCGAGGCGGTGACGACGACGCCCGAAATCCGCGCCTTCCTGCATGGGCCGGAGCCGCTGATCGTCACCAAGGCCAACGCCAAGTCGCTGGTGCACCGCCGCATTTATCTCGATTATATCGGCGTCAAAACCTACACCGCCAAGGGCACGCTTGCCGGCGAGTTGCGCATGGTCGGCCTGTTCACCTCGACTGCCTACACGCGCTCGGTGATGAAAATCCCGTATTTGAGGTCAAAGGCCGAGACCATCATCGCCAAGTCCGGCTTCGACCGGCACGACCATTCCGGCAAGGCACTGATCAACGTTCTGGAGAGCTATCCGCGCGACGAACTGTTCCAGGTGCCGGTGCCGATCCTGAAGAAGCACGCCGCGGCCATTCTCGGCCTGGTCGAGCGGCCGCGGGTGCGGGCGCTGGTGCGCGCCGACCAGTTCGACCGCTTCGTGTCGATCCTCGTCTTCGTGCCGCGCGACCGCTATGACAGCGTCGTGCGCGAGAAGATCGGCACCTATCTCAAGACCGTCTTCGAGGGCCGTTTGTCGGCTTATTATCCGGCGTTTCCGGAGGGCGGGCTGGCGCGTGTGCATTTCATCATCGGCCGCTCGGGCGGCAAGACGCCGAAGGTCGAGCAGGCGGCGATCGAAGCGGCGATCCGCGATATCGTGCGAACCTGGGACGACGCGCTGGCCGAAGCCGCGGAAGCCGTCGGCGGCGATCCATCGCTGAAGGCGATCGCCGCGCGTCTGCCTGAGAGCTATCGCGATTCCTTCAGCGCGGCCATCGCGCTGAAGGATGCGGGGCGCATCGCCGGCATCAGCACCGCCAACCCGATCGCCATCGACTATTACCGCCATGCCGAGCAGAAACCGCATCAGGCAGCGCTGAAGATCTACCACCACGGCAGCCCGGTAGCGCTGTCGCGTCGCGTGCCGGTGCTGCAAAACATCGGCTTCCGCGTCATCAGCGAGCGCACCTTCGAGGTTGGCGAGGACGGCGGCGACACCGTCTTCGTCCACGACATGGAGCTGGAGAACAGCTACGGCAAGCCGATCGACCTCAGCGATGGCGGCGCGCTGTTCGAGGACGCGTTCCTGTCGGTCTGGCGCGGCGACATCGACAATGACAGCTATAACGGGCTTGCCCAGACCGCCGGCCTGTGGTCGGGCGAAGTCAGCATTCTGCGCGCCTATGGCCGCTACCTGCAGCAAGCCGGTATCCCGCAGAGCCAGGATTTCATCGCGGCCGCGCTCAACCGCTATCCCGACATTGCGCGCGGCCTGCATGCACTGTTCGTCGCTCGTCTCGGCCCGACCGCCGAGACGGAAGGCGTCATCGCCGCCAAGCACCTCAAGGCCAAGATCAAGGACGCTCTGGAGGAAGTCCCTAACATTGATGACGACACCATCATCCGCCGCTATCTCAACCTGATCGAAGCCTCGTTGCGCACCAATCATTTCGTTGCGGGAACGAAGGCGCGGGGCCAGTCACTGGCGATCAAGCTGGACTCGCAAGCGGTCGAAGGATTGCCGGCGCCGCGGCCGTGGCGCGAGATCTTCGTCTACGGTTCCGAGGTCGAAGGCGTGCATCTGCGCTTCGGCCCGGTTGCGCGCGGCGGCCTGCGCTGGTCGGACCGCGCCCAGGATTACCGCACCGAGGTGCTCGGCCTGGTCAAGGCGCAGCAGGTCAAGAACGCCGTCATCGTGCCGGTCGGCGCCAAGGGCGGCTTCTATCCGAAGAAGCTGCCGATGAGCGCCGGCCGCGACGCCATCTTCGAGGCCGGCACCTCGGCCTACAAGAATTTCGTTTCCAGCCTGCTGTCGATCACCGACAATATCGGCCTCGATGGCGTCATACCCCCAGCCGACGTCGTCAGGCGCGATCCTGACGACCCCTACTTTGTCGTCGCCGCCGACAAGGGCACGGCAACCTTCTCCGACACCGCCAATGCCATTTCGGAGAAACACGGTTTCTGGCTCGACGATGCCTTCGCCAGCGGCGGCTCGGCCGGCTACGACCACAAGAAGATGGGCATCACCGCCAAGGGTGCCTGGGAAGCGGTCAAGCGGCATTTCCGCGAGATCAACCGCGACATCCAGACCACCCCCTTCACCGTCGTCGGCGTCGGCGACATGTCGGGCGACGTGTTCGGCAACGGCATGCTGCTGTCGCCGCAGACCAGGCTGATCGCCGCCTTCGACCATCGCGACATCTTCATCGATCCCGATCCGGACAGGGTGGCGTCGATGGCCGAGCGCGAGCGCATGTTCGCGCTGCCGCGTTCGTCCTGGCAGGACTACGACAAGACCAAGCTGTCGGAAGGCGGCGTCATCGTCTCGCGCAGCCAGAAGTCGATCACGCTGCCTGCGGCAGCGGCGGCGGCGATTGGCCTCGCCAAGACCACCGCGACACCGGCCGAGATCATGACCGCCATCCTCAAGGCGAACGTCGACCTTCTGTGGTTCGGCGGCATCGGCACGTATTTACGGGCCTCGGGCGAAACCAATGCCGAAGTCGGCGACCGCGCCAATGACGCCATCCGCATCACCGCGCTCGATGTCCGGGCCAAAGTGATCGGCGAGGGCGCCAATCTCGGCGTCACGCAGCGTGCCCGCATCGAATTCGGCATGAATGGCGGTCGCTGCAACTCCGATGCCATCGACAATTCCGGCGGCGTCAACTGCTCCGACGTCGAGGTCAACATCAAGATCGCGCTGGCGTCCGCCATGCGCAAGGGATCGCTGACCCGGCCGGCGCGCAACAAGCTGCTGGCCGAGATGACCGACGAGGTCGCCGGCCTCGTGCTGTCCAACAATTACGAACAGACGCTGGCGCTTTCCATCGCCCGCAAGCGCGGCCTTGCCGACATCGCGCACCAGAGCCGGTTCATGGCGGCGCTGGAGGCTCGGGGCCTGCTCGACCGCGCTGTCGAGACGCTGCCGTCGCCGGCCGCCCTTGCCGAGCGCGAGGCGCGTGGCGAGCCGCTGACCCGGGCGGAGCTTGGCGTGCTGCTCGCCTATGCCAAGATCGTGCTGTTTTCCGACATCGTCGCCAGCGACGTGCCTGACGACGCGCATTTCGACCGCGATCTGATGGGCTATTTCCCTGACCGGATGGCGAAGAAATATGCGGCCGAGATCCATGGCCACCGGCTGCGCCGCGAAATCATCGCCCGCGTCGTCGCCAACGATCTCGTCAATCGCGGCGGACCGTCATTCGTCAACCGGCTGCAGGAAGCCACGGGGCGCAGCGCGGCCGACGTGGTGCGCACCTTCGCCGTGGTGCGCGACGGCTTCGCGTTGCCGGCGCTCTATCAGGAGATCGATGCGCTGGACAGCCACATCGACGGCCAGGCGCAGCTCGATCTCTACCAGTCCGTCAGCCGGCTTATCTTCGTGACCAGCGGCTGGTATCTGAAGAACGATGCCGGCACCGCAGCGCTCGGCCAGCGCATTGCCGAACTGCAAGAGGCGCGCATGGCGCTGGAGCCGAAGCTGCTCTCGCTGCTACCGGCCTTCTCGCGCGAGCGGGTCGAGGAGAGGCGGTATGGCCTGTTCAAGGCCGGCGCCCCCGAAAAGCTCGCCGGGCAGCTGGCAATGGCCGATGTGGCGGGACTGATCCCCGACATCGCACTGACGGCGCGCACGGCCAATGCCGACGTCGTCGCCTCGGCCAAGGCGTTCTTCGCCGTCAGCGATGCCTTCCGCATTCCGCGCGTCGAAGAGGCGGCGCGTTCAATCACGCCGTCGGACTATTACGACCAGCTGGCGCTGTCGCGCGCCACCGACACGATCGGCGCGGCGCGGCGCGGCATTGCGGTGGCGGCTCTCGCCGGCCATGCCGGGACGGCGGATCCTGTGGCGGCCTGGCTGGAAGCCGGAGGCGAGCGCGTGGCGCGCATCCGCGAGCGGCTGCAGGCGCTGACCGAAGGCGGGGATATCACCGTGTCCAGGCTGTCGGTGGCTTCGGGGCTGATGAGCGATCTGACGGGGATGTGAACATCTCCGAAATGCCGGCGCCGCCCTCATTGCCCTGCCTGGCATTTCTCTCCGTATAGTGACGAGGAGAAAGGGCGGGCCGTAGCCTTGGCGCCCTTGTTGCAACGCTGGCGACTAGCGAAATCATCGATGAGAGCAACCCTCTCCCCGTCACTATTCGGGGAGAGGATGCTGGCAGGCAGGTGAGGGGCAGCGCGAATCTTTGGCGGTTTGCATGAGCATTCGAAACATGCAGACATGGCATCCGACAAGCGCGGTGTCCCGGGGGAATCATCATGGCGGCGGTAGAAACAGTGCAGCGGGCATCCGGGCACGGCATCTGGGGATGGATGTTCTTCGACTGGGCGGCGCAGCCGTTTTTCACCGTCGTCACCACCTTCATCTTCGGGCCTTATTTCGTCTCGCGCATGGCGAGCGATCCGGTCTCAGGCCAGGCGGCCTGGGGCTACGGCATCGCTGTTGCGGGCCTGGTCATTGCCGTGCTGTCTCCCATCCTCGGCTCGATTGCCGACCAGACCGGGCCGCGCAAGCCGTGGATTGCGTTCTTCGCCTCGATCAAGATCATCAGCCTTTGCCTGCTATGGTTCGCCGCTCCCGGCTCGAACCTTTTCCTGGTGGTGCTGTTCTTTTCTCTCGCTTCGGTCGCGGCGGAATTCTCGACCGTGTTCAACGATTCGATGATGCCGCGCCTGGTGCCGAAGAGCGAGATCGGCCACGTCTCCAACATTGCCTGGGGACTTGGTTATCTCGGCGGCATGATCGCGCTGATCTTTGTTGTCGCCTGTCTTGCGGGTTCGCCGGAGACCGGCAAGACGATCATCGGCATCGACCCGCTCTTTGGGCTCGACCCGAAACTCGGCGAGGACGCGCGCGCCACCGGGCCGCTGTCGGCCGGCTGGTATTTCCTGTTCATCCTGCCGATGTTCTTCTTTACGCCGGACGCCATCAAGGGGATTCCGATCGGGCCCGCGGTGCGCGAGGGGCTGTCGGAACTGAAGTCGACGCTGACTGAAGTGCGCCGGCGCAAAGGCATCTTCCGCTTCCTTGTCGCCCGCATGATTTATCAGGACGGCGTCAATGCGCTGCTCGCTTTGGGCGGCACCTTTGCGGCAGCGATGTTCCACTGGTCGATCACTGAGATCGGCATGTTCGGCATTATCCTCAACGTCGTCGCCATCGTCGGCTGCCTGGTTGCCGCATGGCTGGACACCGCGCTTGGCTCCAAGACCATCGTGATGATTTCGCTCGTCCTGCTCAGCATCGCCACCATCGGCATCGTTTCGACCGGGCCAGGCTACACATTGTTCGGCGCCTGGATGATGCCGGGAGCCGATAGTGGCGGCCTGTTCGGCACGGCGGCGGAAAAGGCCTACATTTTCTATGGCCTGTTAATCGGGCTGGCGTTCGGACCGGTGCAGGCGTCGTCACGCTCCTACATGGCGCGCAGCGTGACCGCAGCCGAATCCGGCCGCTATTTCGGCATCTATGCGCTGGCCGGAAGGGCCACGAGTTTCCTGGCGCCGTTCATGGTGGCGTCGATCACGCTCGCCAGCGGCTCGGCGCGGCTCGGCATGGCGGCCATCGTGCTGTTCCTGGGCGTTGGGATCGCGATATTGATCTGGACGCCGTACCCGGCGGATCAGCCGGTGGAATAGCGCCGCACTTTTCCTTCTCCCCTTGTGGGAAAAGGCAGAGGCGCTCAATGCCTGAAATGCCTCACGCCGGTAAACACCATAGCAATGCCATGCGCGTCGGCAGCGGCGATAACGTCGTCGTCGCGCATCGAGCCGCCGGGCTGGATCACCGCCGTGGCGCCGGCTTCGATGGCTGAGATCAGCCCGTCGGCGAAAGGGAAGAAAGCGTCGGAGGCGACCACCGAGCCCTTGGTCAACGGCTCCGCGAGGCCAGCTGCTTCCGCCGCGTCGAGGGCCTTGCGGGCGGCGATGCGCGAGGAATCGACGCGGCTCATCTGGCCGGCGCCGATGCCGACGGTAGCGCCGTCTTTTGCATAGACGATGGCGTTCGACTTGACGTGCTTGGCGATGCGGAAAGCGAATTTGAGGTCGGCCATCTCGGCCGCACTCGGTGCGCGCCTGGTCACCACCTTGAGCTCGAGATCGTCGACCACCGCGTTGTCGCGGCCCTGGACGAGCATGCCGCCGGCGACGGATTTCACAGTGATGCCGCCGGCGTGCGGATCGGGCAGACCGCCGGTGACCAGCAGTCGCAAATTCTTTTTGGCGGCGATGATGCGGACAGCGTCCTCCGACGCGTTCGGCGCGATGATCACCTCGGTGAAGGTTTTTACGATCTCCTGCGCCGCTTCCGCATCGAGGATGCGGTTCATGGCGACGATACCGCCAAAGGCCGAAACCGGGTCGCAGGCCAGCGCTCTCGCATAGGCAGCAGCCAGCGAAGCGTCCTCGGCGACGCCGCACGGGTTGGCGTGCTTGATGATGGCAACGGCGGCGCAGCGGTTGGGGTCGAACTCGCCCACCAGCTCGAAGGCGGCATCGGTGTCGTTGATGTTGTTGTAGGACAGCTGCTTGCCCTGCAACTGGCGAGCCGTGGCGACCCCCGGCCGCTTGTCGCCATTGACATAGAAGCCGGCGCTCTGATGCGGGTTCTCGCCATAGCGCATGACACTTTCCAGCCTGCCCCCGAAGGCGCGCCAGGTCGGATGCTCGATCTCCAGCGTTTCGGCGAACCAGCCGGAGATCGCCGCATCGTAGCTGGCGGTGCGGGCAAAGGCCTTTGCCGCCAGCTTCTGGCGGAAATCCAGCGACAGCGAGCCGATGTTCATCTCCAGCGCGTTCAGCACCGAGGCATAATCGCCGGGATCGGTGACGATGGCGACATAGGCATGGTTCTTGGCCGAGGCGCGGATCATCGCCGGGCCGCCAATGTCGATGTTCTCGACAACAGCGGCATAGTCGGCGCCGGAGCGGCGGACCTCCTCGAACGGGTAGAGATTGCAGACGAGCAGATCGATCGGCTCGATGCCGTGATCGTGCATCGCCTTGGCGTGTTCGGGATCGTCGCGCACGCCGAGCAGTGCGCCATGCACCGACGGGTGCAGCGTCTTGACGCGGCCGTCCATGATCTCGGGAAAGCCTGTCAGTTCCGAGACGTCACGCACCGCCAGCCCCGCCTCGGCGATCGCCTTTGCCGTACCTCCGGTCGAGACCAGCTCGACGCCGGCCGCGACCAGCCCTTTGGCGAAGTCGGTCAGGCCGGTCTTGTCGAAGACGGAAAGCAGGGCGCGGCGGACCGGAAGGAGGTCGGGTGCCGGAATGTTCTTGGCGGCGACGGCCATGGGCTGGCGGCCTTTCAGGGCTGATTGGAGAGCGTTGCCGGGCCGTAGCACATGAGGTCAGGAAATCAAGCCGGAAGCTCGATCAAGCCGGCGCCGGCAACGACGCTCAGCTGTTCTCGGGATAGCCGGCGATGCCGGTGCGCGTGAGCTGCCAATGCACCTCGGCGATCTCCGAGGCCTTGAAGGCGAGCACGATCTGGCGGCTGCGGCGCGGGCCGCCAAGGCCGGCGAAATAGATCGATTCCTCGACCTCCGGCACCACTTCGGTGCAGGTGAACACCCATGTGTCGGTCTGGTCGGCGGTCAGCACCAGGCGGTCATGCTCGTCCTGCAAAAGGTTGATATCAGGGTGGATGTGGAAGCGCACCACGACGAAGTCGCGGCCATTGTTGCGGATCGCCGCACCGCCCGGGCGGAGGAAGCGATCCCTGCCGGCGAGCACATTGCCCTCGCTCGACAGTTTCAGCTCGCGCTCATGCAGGAAGCCAAAGCGCTGCATATAGCCGTCATGGCGGGCGATGAAGCCTTGCGTGCCCTTCTGGTCGATGCGCTTGCAAGGCACATGCTGCGGGCCGCCGAGCAAGGGTGAGCCGAGCAGGTCGTTGACGCGCAGCGAATGGGAAAACCGCGCCGACGAGGTGTCGTTGATGGTGGCGGTCGAATGCGCCGCGGTGGCACGGGCCAGCGGCCGGAACTCGGCAGCGCCATAGGTGTCGATGCCGGCATTGACGATATAATGCTGGCGACCGGACGAGAGTTCGAAGGCCAGGCACCCGGCATGCGCGGCGTTGGACACATCGACGGCCGGCGACGGGCCGGTATCGGCAATTACCGTAACGCCGCCCATCGACAGGCGCTCATAGCCGGAATGCGGCGCGTGCAGCAGCGGCGCGCCGGCGGTGTCGTCGTGGCGCAAGATGGTGGCTATACGGTCGTGGATGGTGGCGCCCATGCCGTTGAAGCGGGCGAGGCTGCCATCCTGATGGCGGAAGAAGCGCAGCGCCGGCAGCATGCGGTCGATGGCGCCCATCAGGGCGGCCGGTGGCGTTTCGGCCTGGTTGGCATAGGTCTGACGCAGCGGCAGGAGATCGGCGAGCAATTCGAGCACCGCCATCGGGTTGCGCGAAATATGGCCGCCATCGGGAAGGATCTGGCGGTCGAGTTCTTCCGCCAGGTTGCGGGTGGCGCCGCGCAGTGCCGAGGCCGGCGCCGGCAGCGACAGCGCGGCGAAGGCAAGCGCGATACGAGCGCGCAGCCTGTCCTTGCCGTCCGGCATCTCGCGCGCCATCGAGCGGAGATAGCGGATCTGCACGGCGAGCGATTTCAGGAAGGCGCGATAGAACGGAAATTCGGCCCCTTGTAGGACAACCGAGGAGTGTTGCAACCAGGCAATGACTCGCTTGGCGGTGGTGCCGGGCTCCCAGGCTATGCCGGAAATCTGGTTGCCATGCATGGCGATCCAGTCGGAGACAAGCGCGCGTGCATTGGCGGCGGCCAGCTCGGTGCCGGCGGCGCGCATATGGCGCAGCCAGCGAAAGCCGTGCAGCGTCTTCACCCAGCCGCGATTGGCGACATCGATCTGGAATGGCGATTTGCCGCCGGTCTCGACCAGATGTCCCGACAGCGGATAGCGGCCATAATAAATCTCGAGCGCGATCTGCGGATCGGCGAGCCTGAGGTCGGGCGGTGCGATCAGGACGCGTTCGGGCGTGCGCCCGGAATAGCGCCAGCGATAGACTGGCCCTGCGCGAAGGCGCCGGCGCGTCTTGCGCCAAAACTCCTTAGCGACAAGCGTCCACAGACGTGTCGTGCTGCCGGCAGCCAGTGCCAAAACCCCTCCTCGTCGCCTGGAGCTAGAGCATGCTGTCGTCCGAAAACCGCGTCGCAGGTTTCGGCATCATGTTCCGGTACCCCAGCACAAGCTTATATGATTCAAGAACTTATGCGAAGTCGAATTCCGCCGACGTGAAGCGCCTCACGCTGCCGGCCACCGACCCACCCCGAAAAAAGTCAAGCGCTTCGCGGGCTTAAGCCCGGCAATCCGGCACTCACTTGCGGTTGTGGCGAGACCGAAATTCGCTGGGCGAACAGTTTTCGCGGTCGCGAAACAGACGGGAGAAATAGAAGGCGTCGTGGATGCCGACGGCGGCCGCAATGGACTCGATGGGCGAATCGGAGGCGGCCAGCATCTGTTTGGCGCGGTCGAGCCTCGTGCGCAGTTGGAAGGCCTTGGGCGACATGCCGGCTGCCCGCGCAAATCTGCGCCGCAAGGTTGCCGGCGACATCGAGAATTTCGCGGCGAAGGCATCGAGATCCACCGGGTCGCACGCGCAGCGGCGCAATTCGTCGATGATGGGCTGCATGTCGGCATGCTGGAAGCCGGGATTTCGTTGACGGTTGTTCCAATCCATTGCCTGGCGGGCAGCACGCACGACGATGCGATGCATCGTGGCGGCGGCTTCTGCCTGGCTCAGCATCGTATCGAGCGACAGCTCACCGTGCAGCCTGTCGAACAGCCGCTGCATTTTGCCGAGGTCGCGCAAGGGGACGACAGGGGCGTCCTCGGCGATCAGCCGCAGCCGGGTGAAATCGCGTATCAAGGCCCCGTCGAAGAGCGCCCAGCGTTCGAGCCAGCCCGATGCGTCCGGCCCGTAGGAATGCATTCTCCCGGGAAGCAGCCAGAACAGGGCCGGCGCTTGGATCGTCTGCATGCCGGCAGTCCTGGTTTCAAGCCAGCCTTGACCGTTCTCAATCAGCACCACGGCGAATTCCGGCAATTTGCGCGCTTGGATCGCCTGAGTGACGCGATGCCGACCAATCCCTGTAACCGACAGGCCGCCGGCCGCGGCCGGTGCGGATCTGTAGAGTGCGTAAGAGAGATCGTTCATGAGCGAAAAGTCCATGGCTTCGTTCTGTCCATGGGCGAGTGTGCGAACAGTATGACATTTCCAGCTAAGGATAAAAAATCGCAGGTGGCTGAAATGTCAAGCTCAACAGGTGGCACGCAACGACAGATTCCTGTTGCGTCAATCGATCTGAACGCCAACGGCAAGACATTATCGATGGCGCCGAACCGGTTGGGTCATCTCGTGCCAACCGACGCCGGGGTCGGCATCGATGCCATTCGCGGCCTCCTTGCCGAGCAAGGCTATGTCTGGCTGAAAAGTATGCTGCCGCGCCGCGACGTCATCGATTTTCGCGGCTGGGTGTTTTCGTATCTGGCCGACACCGGCTTGCTGCAGCCCGGGTCCGATCCCGCGCTTGGCCTGGCGGCGGCCGCCGGCACGTTCGACCGTCAGCTCGCCGATCGCCGGTTGATGGCGCTGGTTCGCTCCACCGCCTATGAAGGGTTTTGCGCACAGCCCCGGATGGCGCGGCTGATGGATGGGTTTGTCGGCGGGCTGTCCTATTTGCACAAGCGCAAGATCATGCGCTTCACCCAACCGGGCACCGCCGTGGCGACGCCGGCGCATTACGATCTCGTCTATCTTCGCGGCGGCACCAGCCGCATCGTCACGGCCTGGATCCCGATCGGCGACGTTCCCGTCGACATGGGCGGCCTGGTCTATCTCGAGGGATCGCACGCCATCGGCCTCGACATGGAAGCCCGGTTCGCCAGGGACAATGCCGGGCTGAGCCCGCAGGAGCGCATCAGCGCCTACAACAGGAACATGAGCGAGGGCGGCTGGGTGTCGAAGGACCTGCCCGACATGGCGGAGCGGTTCGATACACGCTGGCTGATCGCGGATTTCGAGGCCGGCGATGTCGTCCTCCACTCGCCCTATATGATCCACGCCTCGACGACCAACCAGAGTGCGGAGGGGCGTATCCGGCTCTCCACCGATATCCGCTACCAGAATGTGGATGATGAGATCGATGCAAGGTGGAGGAAGCACTGGAGTCTGAACGACATGCTTTAGGCATGTCGTCGCGTCGGAGTCAGGCCAGACGTCGCATGCGGGCTGCGAAGAAGCCGTCCAGGCCGGAAACCCCTGGCGAACCACTGTCAAGATCGGCGGGTGTGGTGCGCAGCGTGCCTTGCGGGGTCAGGAAAGCGTCGATGCCGGCGATTTCGCCGGGCTGCAGCGGATCGTCGGCGACGGTCTTGTTGCCGGCCAGAAAGGCGCGATACAGATCCTCGCCTTCGATCGGGTCCAGCGAACAGTTGGAAAAAACAATCCGGCCGCCCGGTTTGACCAAAGTGACGGCGCGGGCGAGCAGCTTTGCTTGCAGATCGGCTAGCTTTTCGACGTCGGCTACCGTCTTGGTCCATGGCACGTCCGGGTGGCGCCGAACCGTGCCGGTGGAAGAGCAGGGCGCGTCGAGCAGGACGGCGTCGAAAAGCTCCGCCGGCTGGTATTTCAGCAGATCGGCCTGCACGATCTCGGCGGACAGCCCAAGCCGTTCGAGGTTCTGCGTCAGCCGCGCCAGCCGGTTCTTCGAGGTGTCCAAGGCGGTGACTTTGGCGCCGGCAAGGATAAGCTGAGCGGTCTTGCCGCCGGGGGCGGCGCAGAGGTCGGCGACGCGTAATCCTTTGACATCGCCGAACAGCCGCGCCGGAAAACTGGCGGCGGCGTCCTGGACCCACCATGCGCCTTCGCTGAAGCCCGGCAGTTCGGTGACGGAGGCGCTGAGCTTTTCCACTCGCACCGTGCCGGTCGGCAGCACGATGCCGCCGAACTTTTCGGCCCACAATTCGGGATCGGCCTTGGCCGTGAAATCGACCGGCGCCTCAACGCGATGCGCCGCCAGGATCTGTCTGGTCATCTCGGCGCCATAGGCGGCCTTCAGCCGGTCGGAGAACCATTTTGGCGCCTCGTCGGTGGCGGCAAGAGCTGCCGGCAGTTCGGTCTCCTTGGCGCGCACCAAAGTGCGCAGCACGCCATTAACGAGGCCGGAAAAGCGCTGCGTGCGTGGGTCCGACTTGGCGTGGGTCACAGCCAAATCGACGGCGGCGCTGTCGGGGATGTCGAGGAACAGGATCTGCGCCGCCGCAACATGCAGGATGTGCGACAAAGCTGTGGCGTTGGGCGGCAGCGGCTTTTCAAGGCGGCGGGCGAGGAGCCCGGCAATGGTCATGCGGTAGCGCAGCGCGGTCACCAGTATGGCGCGCACCAGGCCGCGGTCGCGCAGGTCGAGCACCTTGTATTGCGGATGGCCGTTCTCGTGG
The DNA here is from genome assembly GCF_040321955.1 of Mesorhizobium sp. M0217. Lineage (NCBI taxonomy): Bacteria > Pseudomonadati > Pseudomonadota > Alphaproteobacteria > Hyphomicrobiales > Phyllobacteriaceae > Mesorhizobium > Mesorhizobium sp. M0217. The sequence continues at coordinate 70,928 of NZ_JAMYSN010000011.1, forward strand.
TCCGTCAGCCCGTCGAGCGGCGTCTTGGCGTCGATAACGGCGGCCAGCAGCCGCGCCGCTGCCTTGCGCGCGGCGAGGCCGGCGACGAATTCGTCCGAGCTGTTTTCGCGATCGCCTGAATGTGCGGGCCGGGATCTGGCGCCGCTCACGACCACGGACCTTTGGGTCCGGTCGGATTGCGGCCCCACGGATTGGCTTTCGGCTTGGCCGGTCTGGTCGGCGGAGTGGGGCGTGCTGCCTTGCCCCACGGGCCTTGCACGGCATCGGCCGGGAATTCTTCTGTTTGCCCGGGCGTCGGCGCTTGGCGCGGCGCCGGCTGGCGGCCTGCCATGTCGCGCGCCATCGCCTGCAGCGCGGCGATGCGGTTGTCGGTATTCGGGTGGGTCGAAAACAGGCTGTCCATGCGCTCGCCGTGAAGGGGATTGATGATGAAGAGATGCGCGGTCGCGGGATTGCGTTCGGCATCCGGGTTGCGGATGCGTTCGGCGCCGCGGGCGATCTTGTCAAGCGCTGATGCCAGCCAAAGCGGATTTCCAACGATTTCGGCGCCGCGCCGGTCGGCCTCGTATTCGCGGGTGCGGCTGACCGCCATCTGCACGATCATGGCGGCGAAGGGCGCGACCAGCATCGCCACCAGCACGCCGACAAAGCCGAACGGGTTGTTGTTGTCGCGGCTGCCGCCGAAGAAGAAGGCGAAATTGCCGAGCATCGAGATGGCGCCGGCGAGTGTCGCGACAATGGTCATGGTCAGCGTGTCTCGATGCTGGATGTGGGCCAGCTCATGCGCCATGACTGCCGCCACCTCCTCATGCGACAGGCGCTCCAGCAGCCCGGTCGAGGCCGCGACCGCGGCGTTCTCGGGATTGCGGCCGGTGGCGAAGGCGTTCGGCTGCGGATTGTCGATCAGATAGGTCTTGGGCATCGGCAGGCCGGCCTGCTTGGCCAACGCCTCGACGATGGCGTGGAATTCGGGCGCGTTCTTCGCGTTGACCTCGACGGCGCGGTTCATCGACAGCACCATCTTGTCGGCATTCCAGTAGCTGAACAGATTGGTGCCCGCGGCGACCAGGAAGGCGATCATCATGCCGCCGGTGCCGCCGATCAGAAAGCCGACGCCCATGAACAGCGCCGTCATCGCGGCCAGAAGCATGGTGGTGCGTAGCGTGCTCATCATCTGCTCCCTGTGCGGCCGTGGCAAAAAAAGGTCGATCGGGGTGAACTCATGGCTATATGATGGGAAACGCCGCCCTTCGTTTCAATCCGCCCGGACTATCGCATGACCGACCAACCCAGCAAAGCCGATGCCGACCGGGAGAAGGACCTGACGCCGGCGGCCAGCCGAGCGCTGGCTGAAGCCGAGGCGCGCCGTGAAGCGTATCGCCAGAAGGAAGCTGCGCTGCCGAAGGAAATCGGCGGCCGCGGCGGCAAGGAACCCGGCCGCTACGGCGACTGGGAAGTGAAGGGCCTGGCTACGGACTTCTAAGGATATGCGGGATTCAGGTAATGCCGGCCTGCGAACAACCGGTTCCTGCGCTTCCGGTACTCACGGGCCGAGTCCGCTCCGTTCCGGTTCGCGACATATCCGAGCCTTGTCCTAAGCCGCGCTGCGCTGTGCCCCCAACGTCATCCAGCCGCTGTCATCGATCGCGATGGAGACGGTTTCGTAGCCGCCAATCGAGTTGTGCTGAGTCGTCATTGGATGCTGGTGAGTGGCGCTGATCACCATCACCGACGCGCCCGCTGCTTCCGCCGCCGCGATGCCGGCCGGCGCATCCTCGAAGACCAGGCAATCGCCGATGTCGACGCCGAGCCGTTTTGCCGCCAGCAGGAAACAGTCGGGCGCCGGTTTGCCGTGCGACACATCCTCGGCCGCGACCACCAAGGCGGGAACCGGGATGCCGGCGGCCCGCATGCGCAGCAGCGCCAACGGGCGCGGCGCGGAGGTGACGATCGCCCAGCGCTCGGCCGGCAGCGCGTTGAGAAACCGTACTGCGCCGGCGATCGGCAGCACGCCTTCGACATCGTCCGACTCCGCCTGCAACAGCACAAACGCCTCATGCACCGGGTCGACGCCGGGAAGCGCCAGCCTGGTGATGGTCTCGACCGCCCGCACGCCATGGATCGTCGGCAGGAAGGCTTCGACGTCGAGACCGTGCTTAAGCGCCCACGCCGCCCAGACGCGCTCGGCCGAAGCGATCGAATTGAGCACCGTGCCATCCATATCGAACAGGAACGCGGCGAATCTTCTGCCTGCAAACATCAGATTTTCCACGGGTTTCGGGAGGGTCAAAACATGTCGGGCGACCGTAACGTCGCCACGCTTGCCTGGGAAGCCGCGGGAGAGCCTTTTCGATAGTTCCAGGGAACCATGGTCCCGCCTCTGGCGTTTTGAGCATACTGTTTTCCACGGGATCGAAGGGGCAATCATAGTGCTGATCCGGCTCGGCTACGAAATCGCCATTGAATGCGTCGGCGCCACGCCGGTCATCTCGCTGCTTGATATCCACAGGGATCGTCAGGCCGACATCAAACGGCAGACGCGCGTGCTGACGTCGCCTTCAGTGCCGAGCAAGGTTTATCACGATCTGTTCGGCAATACCTGCCGCCGCTTCACCGCACCCGCCGGCAGTTTCCGCATTCTCTATGACGCAGCCGTCGAGGACAGCGGGGAGCCTGACGCGGTCAACACGCTGGCCAGGGAAGTGCCGGTGGCGGAACTGCCGGACGATGTGCTCGGCTACCTCCTCGGCAGCCGCTATTGCGAGACCGATCATCTGAGCAGTCTGGCCTGGCAGCTTTTCGGCCATGTTCCCTCCGGCTGGGCGCGGGTGCAGGCGATCGTCGACTATGTCCACAACCGGCTGTCCTTCGGCTATGGCTATGCGCGGTCGACGCGCACCGCAGCCCAAGCGCATGAGGAGCAGGTTGGTGTATGCCGCGACTTCGCCCATCTAGCGATCACGCTCTGCCGCTGCATGAACATCCCGGCCCGCTATGTGAACGGTTATCTCGGCGACATCGGCGTACCGGCCGACCCGGCGCCGATGGACTTTTCGGCCTGGATGGAAGTGTTCCTCGACGGCAAATGGTACACGTTCGACCCGCGTCATAATCGTCCGAGGATAGGCCGCGTCGTCATCGCGCGCGGTCGTGATGCCACGGATGTCCCGCTGCTGCACAGCTTCGGCCCGCACCAACTTTCGCTGTTCAAGGTCTGGACCTATGAGCAGGAAGGCAATCTGTTCAACCCGCCCTATCACGGCGTCGACAAGACGGTGAGCGCGCGGATGCTGGCGTGACCGGACTCTGATCCGCTTCGACACACAATCCGGGAATGGAAAAGGCCGCCGCTTCTTGACGAAGCCGGCGGCCTTCCGTGTTTCCGTCCGTGGCGCGGCCAATGGCGGCGACCGAGGTCACCCGCCGCGCTTATCGCGCCTTAACGGGAAGACTGCTTCCCGAAAGTGCAATCCGCTGAGGCCACGTTCTGGAAAACGAAATCACTCGACATCGGATCACCTCCTTTCGATTTGTTGAACACGTACAGATGATGGGGTGCGTTGCAGCAAAAAACAAGATGCCGATTTGAAATAGCTGGCGAGCCGCCTTTTGCGCCGGGTTGCGAAGAGCCGCGAGGGCGGGCAAAATCCATGCAAGGTGGATTGTCAGGACTCGGGAGGATGGCCATGGAGGCAGCCGAGAAGGCCGCGCGCATCGTGCGAACGGTGATCGAAACGCTGAAGCCGGGTTTTGCGGTCAAGCTGTGGACCGGCGAGCGGATCGGTCCCGCCACCGGGCCCGTGCTCACCATCAACGACCAGGACATCGTCTGGCAGGTGGTGAAGCGGCCATCACTGTCGACGCTGATCGAGATGTGGATTTCCAAGACGATAGACATCGAAGACGGGACGATTTTCGATTTTTATGCACTGCCGTCGCAAGGCAAGCTCAGGACCAAGCTCAAGTCGCTGCCGAAGCTGGCGATCCTGCGCGACCTGCCGGCGGTGCTCCTGTCACGCAAGCAGATGAGTGCACGCACCGATCTGTCGGGTCGCAACCCCTATGTCAGCGGGTCGAGCCAGGAGGCGATCCAGCATCACTACGACATTTCGAATGCCTTTTACCGGCTCTTCCTCGACGAGCGCATGGTCTACAGCTGCGGCTACTTTAAGGATTTCGCCGATGGCATCGACCAGGCGCAGGCCGACAAGCTCGACCATATCTGCCGCAAGCTCAGGCTGAAATCGGGCGAAAAACTGCTCGACATCGGCTGCGGCTGGGGCGCCATGCTGATCCATGCGGCCAAAAATTACGGCGTCGTCGGCCATGGCGTGTCGCTGTCGCAGGCGCAGACCGATCTCGCCCGCGAGCGCATCCGCGCCGAAGGGCTGCAGGACCGCATCACCATCGAGATCAAATCCTATGCGGAACTCAAAGGCTCCTTCGACAAGATATCGTCGATCGGCATGTTCGAGCATCTCGGGCTCGCCAACCACGCCACCTATTTCAAGACCATCCATCGCTTGCTGAAGCCCGGCGGCATCTATCTGCACCACGCCATCACCAGGCGCAGCAAGGGCGACTTGAAGAAAACCTTGCGCAAGGGGCCGGAGTTCAAGGCGCTGCTCAAATACATTTTCCCCGGCGGGGAACTCGACACGATCGGCATGACGCTGGGCAATCTGGAGGCGCATGGCTTCCTGGTCTACGACGTCGAGAATTTGCGCGAGCACTATGCGCGCACCTGCCGGCTGTGGGCCCAGCGGCTACAGGCTCGCTTCGACGAGGCGGTCGCCGAAGTCGGCGAGGCCAAGGCACGGCTGTGGCTGCTTTATCTCACCGGCTGCTCGATCACCTTCGAGCGCGCCTCGGCGCAGATTTTTCAGACCGTCGTCACCAAACGCGCACGCGGCCCGAGCGGGCTGCCGCCGACACGGGCGGATCTGTATCGGTAGAGATAGGATTCGGGGCCGAACCCCACGCTTTCCAAGGTCTGCGATTCGCTGCCTCGCGGTAGAGGCCTACACGAACCGCATCGGCGCGCCGATCTCGACGCGGGCAGGCCTGTCCACAGTGCAATAGACGCCGAGATTATGGGCGTTGTGGCGGACCAGATTGCGCAGGATGCCGGGATCGTGGTCGAAGCCGTCCTGGCTGATGATGGTGAAGCCGCAGCGGCGGCACGGCTCCGAGACGGTCACCAGCAGGTCGCCGATGGCAAGCTTGCGGCCAATCCATTCGGTCTCGGGAAACGAGCTCTCGACCGCCGCCATGTCGACGACAATGTTGGGGCGGAAGCGGCGCGGATCGGGAATGCCTTCGGGGTGCAGCGCCTTGAGCCGGGCCAGCGATGCGGTGGTCAAGAGATGGATCGGCGCTTTGCGGTAGCGCGCCGCGGTCAGCGGGCCGGTGTAGCCGGGAGCGTTGTCCTGGCTGAACGGCCGGATCGAGGCGGCGAAGCCGAGATAGGCCGAGATGGCTTGGTCGCATTCCACACCCGGCACTGCCAGCCAGTCGCCGCCGGGAACGGCGATCTCCAGCTTGCGGTCCTTGCTCAGCCGGGTGCGGATGCGCGGCACCTTGTGCCACTTGGCGTCGCGGTCGGGCCGCGCGATCTCATTGTCCGAGACATCGACAAGGCCGAACAGCCGGTCGCCGTCGATGGTTTCAAGGCCGACCGAAATGGCGTCCTGGCGTTCGCCGGCAAGCGAACTTGCAGGGTAACGCCAGAGCTCCGTGACTGCGCCCAGTGCAGCCATCAAATCCCCTCAGCCCTTCTTGTTCTGGCGGTTGGCGATCAGATCATCGACCACGGCCGGATCGGCCAGTGTCGAGGTATCGCCGAGCGCGGAAAAATCGTCCTCTGCGATCTTGCGCAGGATACGGCGCATGATCTTGCCGGAGCGGGTTTTCGGCAGTCCGGGCGCGAACTGCAGCTTGTCGGGCGAGGCGATTGCGCCGATCTCCCTGCGGACATGGGCCACGAGCTCCTTGCGCAGTTCCTCGCTCGGCTCCACGCCTTTCATCAAGGTAACGTAGCTGTAGATGCCCTGGCCCTTGATGTCGTGGGGATAGCCGACGACAGCTGCTTCCGACACCTTCTCATGGCTGACGAGCGCCGATTCGACCTCGGCCGTTCCCATGCGGTGGCCGGAAACGTTGATGACGTCGTCAACGCGGCCGGTGATCCAGTAATAGCCATCGGCGTCGCGGCGACAGCCGTCTCCGGTGAAGTATTTGCCCTTGTAGGTGGAGAAATAGGTCTGCACGAAGCGGTCGTGATCGCCATAGACCGTGCGCATCTGGCCGGGCCAGGAATCGGCGATGCAGAGATTGCCGTCGGCCGCTCCTTCCAGCACCTTGCCTTCGCCGTTGACCAGCTGCGGCTTGATGCCGAAGAAGGGCCGCGTCGCCGAACCGGCCTTGAGGTCGGTGGCGCCGGGCAGCGGCGTGATCAGGATGCCGCCGGTCTCGGTCTGCCACCATGTGTCGACGATCGGCACCTTGCCGTTGCCGACGATGTTGAAATACCACTCCCAAGCTTCCGGATTGATCGGTTCGCCGACCGAGCCCAGCACGCGCAGCGACTTGCGCGAGGTCTTCTTCACCGGTTCGTCGCCGGCGCCCATCAGCGCGCGCAGTGCCGTCGGCGCGGTGTAGAAGATGTTGACCTTGTGCTTGTCGATGACTTCCCAGAAGCGCGACTGCGAGGGGTAGTTCGGCACGCCCTCGAACATCAGCGTGGTGGCGCCGTTGGCGAGCGGGCCATAGACGATGTAGCTGTGGCCGGTGACCCAACCGACATCGGCGGTGCACCAGTAGATATCGCCATCATGGTAGTCGAAGACATATTGGTGGGTCATCGAGACATAGACGAGATAGCCGGCGGTGGTGTGCAGCACGCCCTTCGGCTTGCCGGTCGAGCCTGAGGTATAGAGGATGAACAGCGGATCCTCGGCCTTCATCTTCTCCGGCTTGCAGTCGCCTTTCACCGTGGCGATCTCGTCATGGTACCAGATGTCGCGTCCCTGGACCCAGCCGGTCTTGCCGCCGGTGCGACGAACGACGACCACCTTATCGACCTTGGTGCCGGCCTTGGCGGCGATTTCGATCGCTCTGTCGGTGTTTTCCTTCAGCGGGATCGGCTTGCCGCCGCGCAGGCCTTCGTCGGCGGTGATGACGAAGGTCGACTTGCAGTCATCGATGCGGCCGGCCAGCGCGTCCGGTGAAAAGCCGCCGAAGACGATCGAGTGGATGGCGCCGATGCGGGTGCAAGCCAGCATCGCGTAGGCCGCTTCCGGGATCATCGGCATGTAGATGGTGACGCGGTCGCCCTTCCTGACGCCGTGCTTCTTCATCACATTGGCGAGCCGGCAGACATGCTCGTAGAGCTCGTTATAGGTGATCTTCTTGTCGTCGTAGGGATTGTCGCCTTCCCAGATGATGGCTGTCTGGTTGCCGCGCTTCTTCAAATGGCGGTCGATGCAGTTGTAGGAGACGTTGGTTTCGCCGTCCTCGAACCATTTGATCGAGACCTTGCCCTCGAAGGAGGTGTTCTTGACCTTGCTGAACGGCTTGAACCAGTCGATGCGCTTGCCGTGCTTGCCCCAGAACTTGTCCGGATTCTTCACGCTGTCAGCATACCATTTGAGGTAGGTGTCATTGTCGATCAGCGCATTCTTCTTCCACGCCGGCTGGACGCGGTGGATCTTCACCTCGGACATGTCTTCACTTTCCTCCCAAACCACCCCGCCGGCTTGACCACAGCCAGGATCACGGCGACGCAGCCGCGAATTCGGCGGCATTATTAACAGTTCCGCGCTGACGGCAACATTAGACGTTGGATTCGCGTGGCGCGATGCCGCAGCTCCCGTTTCGGTTGTATCAGCACTCGGCAGCGGTCGCTGCTAACTGCATGTTTTCGTGCATAAAACCCGACTGGGATCAGGAAAATCATAGACAGTTAAGGAACGGCGCGCACAATTCGGTGTTGGGAGGAATGGAGAATCAACTAGGCCAAGGGGCTGTCATGCGCGATCATTCCGAAATGGACCTGATGCTCAAGGGGTATGGCCTGACCACGGCCAAGATTCTGTACCATTTTCCCGAGCACCCGCATCTGCTGCAGAGCTTCATCTGGCAGGATTACGATCTGGCGCCGAAGTTTCCGGTGCTGATCAAGTTCATCGAGTTCTGGAAGGCCAGGCTCGACGGGCCGCTGCATTCGATCAGCTACACGCACCAGAAGCTGATCGCGCCGAACGAATGGCGGAAGGTGGATGGGGAGTTCGTGCTGCACTGAGCGGCAGTATAGCTGATCTCCCCCGCAAGGGGGGAGATTGGCAGCTTCAACGTCGTGCGATCACACCGCAGGCGGGTTCAGTCGGGCGAAACCTTCCTGGCGGTGATAGGGGAAGTACGGGTAGGGCGCGGTCACTTCGCTTGCGGCGTCGAGCTTTTTGACCTGCTCCGGCGTCAATGCCCAGCCGACGGCGCCGAGGTTCTGGCGCAGCTGTTCCTCGTTGCGGGCGCCGATGATGACCGAGGACACGGTCGGGCGCCGCAACAGCCAGTTGATGGCGATCTGCGGCACGGTCTTGCCGGTCTCTTCAGCCATCGCATCAAGCGCATCCATGACCCGGTAGAGATGTTGGTCCGCGACCGGCGGGCCGAAATCGGCGGTGTCGTGCAGCCGGCTCTTTTCCGGCAGGGGCTGGCCGCGGCGGATCTTGCCGGTCAGGCGGCCCCAGCCGAGCGGGCTCCACACCAGCGCGCCGATGCCCTGGTCGATACCGAGCGGCATCAGCTCCCATTCATAGTCGCGACCGACCAGCGAGTAGTAGACCTGATGCGCGGCGTAGCGCGGATAAGCATGCTTGTCAGCTTCCGCCAGCGATTTCATCACCTGCCAGCCGGAGAAGTTGGAGACGCCGACATAGCGCAGCTTGCCGGCGCGCACGAGGTCGTCCAGCGTCGACAACACCTCCTCGATCGGCGTGCCGGCATCGAAGGCGTGCAGCTGCAACAGGTCGATGTAATCGGTGCCCATGCGCTTCAGGGCGGCGTCGACGGCTTTGATCAGCCGCGAGCGCGACGAGCCGTAGTCGGCCGGTCTGTCGCCCATCGGCAGCGAAGTCTTGGTCGAGATCAGCACCGCGTCGCGGCGGCCTTTGATGGCTTCGCCAAGCACTTCCTCGGAGGCGCCGTTCGAATAGACATCGGCGGTGTCGAACAGATTGACGCCGGCCTCGAGGCAGATGTCGATCAGCCGCCGCGCTTCCTTGGCATCGCTGTTGCCCCAGGCCCCGAACAGCGGCCCGGAGCCGCCGAAAGTGCCGGCGCCGAAAGAGAGTGCGGGCACTTTCAGGCCCGATGCGCCGAGACGTCGATAATCCATTTTATGCTCCTTGATGATGTCGAAGAAGGATTGCGCGTGATGCTCATGACTGGGCGCAGACCGGCACCCCGATTGTGGGGGCGCGATCGAGGCGCAGCGCCAGGGCAGCGACGCCAAGAGCCGCGACCGGCAGCAAAGCGGCGATCCAGGTTAGTGAGCCGAGGCCGAGGTCATGGGCAATCACCGCGCCGCCAAGCCAAGCGCCGGCGGCATTGCCGAGGTTGAAGGCGGCGATGTTGAAGGAGGAGGCGAGGCTCTGGCCCGCGCCTTGCGCCTTTTCCAGCACCCACATCTGCAGCGGCGCCACGGTGGCGAAGGCGGCGGCACCAAGCAGGCCGACATAGATGACGGCAGGATTTGGCTGTGGACGGCGAAGGTCATGGTGGCCAGCACCAACGCCAGCACCACGAGGCTGCCGAGCACAGTCGGCACCAACCAGCGGTCGGCGACCTTGCCGCCAAGCAGATTGCCGGCGATAAGACCGCCGCCGAAGACGAGCAGGATCGGCGACACGGCGGCTTCCCCAAAACCGGTGATCTCGGTGAGCAGCGGGGCGATGTAGGTGAAGACGGCGAAGACGCCGGCGTAGCCGAGCACGGTGGTGGCGAGGCCGAGCAGCACCGGCGTGCGGCGCAGCACGGCGAGGTCGGCGCGCAGATTGGTCTTCTCGGGCGCTTCCTTGCTGCGCGGCACCAGAAGCAGGATGACGGCAAAGGCTGCCAAGCCGACCACGGTTACGGCCCAGAAGGTGGTGCGCCAGCCGAAGGTCTGGCCGAGCCAGGTGCCGAAGGGCACGCCGAGGATGTTGGCGATAGTCAGGCCGGTGAACATCAGCGCGATCGCCGAGGCTTTCTTGTTGGGCGCGACCAGGCCGGTGGCGACCACCGAGCCGACGCCAAAGAAAGTGCCATGGGCAAAGGCGGTGATGATGCGGGCGCCCATCAGCGTCCAGTAGTCGGGGGCGATCGCACAGGCGAGGTTGCCGAGCGTGAAGATCGCCATAAGGGCCAGAAGGACGGTCTTGCGGGGCCAGTTGCCGGTGGCGATGGTCAAAAGCGGCGCGCCGATGACGACGCCCAACGCGTAGCCCGAAATCAACTGGCCGGCGGCCGAGATCGAGACCGAGATCTTTGCTGACATCGATCAGCAGCCCCATGATGACGAATTCGGTGACACCGATGCCGAAGGCGCCGGCAGCGAGGGCGTAGAGGGCAAGAGGCATGGCGGTTTCCAGTTCGAACTCGAACGAGCGCGCTGTCCAGACCCGCGCCCCGACCGCAGAGATCGTGTTGCCATGTCTTGTGAACCAGACTTGCCTTGGGCATATTTCCTGTGAAATAGATTCACAGATGGCCAGACCCGATATCAACCGTTCCGGCGAGATCGAAGTGTTCGTCCGCGTCGTCGAGGCGGGCAGCTTCTCGGCTGCGGCTCGTTCGCTGCGTATGACACCGTCGGCGGTGAGCAAGCTGATCGCGCGACTGGAGGCAAGGCTCGGCGCGCGGCTGGTCACCCGCACCACGCGCAAGCTGCAGCTGACGCCGGAAGGGACGGCGTTCTATGACAGCGGGGTGCGCATCCTGGCCGATATGGCGGCGGCCGAGCGCGAGGCCGCCGTGGGTGCCGCGCCGCGCGGACGGCTGCGCGTCAACTCCTATGTGCCCTTCGGGGTGCATCGGCTGATCCCGCTGCTGCCTGATTTCCTCGAACGCTACCCCGGGATTTCGATCGATCTGGTGCTGACCGACAGCGTCATCGATCTGATGGCTGAACGTGCCGACGTCGCCATCCGTGCCGGGCCGCTCGGCGAGTCGCGGCTGGTGGCGCGCAAGCTCGGGCAAAGCCGGATGACAGTCGTTGCCGCACCGTCCTATCTCAAGGCACATGGCACGCCGCTGGTTCCAGCAGATCTCGACCGGCACAATCGCATGGCTTTCGGCTTTGTCCGGCATGTCGATGGCTGGTCGTTTGTCGATGCAACCGGGAACGCCGTCATGGTGCCGATCACCGGAAACACGCTGGTCGGCGATGGCGAGTCGATGCGGTTGATGGCGGTCGGCGGCGCCGGCATCGCCCGGCTGGCACACTGGCATGTGGCCGATGACATCGCGGCGGGGCGGCTGACGGCGCTGCTGGAGGATTTCAATCCGGGCGACGGGGAGCCTACCCACGCCGTCTATGTCGGCCAGGGCCGGCATTTGCCCGCACGGGTGCGGGCGTTTCTCGACTTTCTGGTCGAGAGCGTGCGGATGAGCTGAAAAGACGTTGGGGAGCCAGATGACCCCCCAAGCATCAGGCGACAGCGGCGACTACTTCTTCGGCGTGAACGGCGCCGGGCGGCGACCGGCGGCCTGGCGCTCCAGCATCCAGCCGGGATATTCGGCCGGCAGCGCGCTGACCTCATCAAGTTTGGCGAGATCGTCGGCGTCGAGCTTCACCTCGGCCGCGGCTAGGTTCTGCTCGAGCTGCTCCATGCGGCTGGCGCCGATGATGACGCTCATGACGAAAGGTTTGGCCAGGACATAGCCGAGCGCCACCGTGGCGACGCTGACGCCGTGCTTCTGGGCGATCTCGCGCATCACGGCGACAGCCGCCCAGGCGCGGTCCTCATCGACCGGCGGGAAGTTGAAGGCGGCGCGGCGGCCTTCGCCATTGCCGGGCGCGCCGGGGCCGTATTTGCCCGACAGCAGGCCGCCGGCCATTGGCGACCAGACCATCAGGCCGAGCTTTTCCTCGTTGATGAGCGGCACGATCTCGCGCTCGAGGTCGCGGCCGGCGATCGAGTAATAGGACTGGATGGTCTCGAAGCGGGAAAATCCCTTGCGCTCGGCAACGCCCAGCGCCTTGGCGATGCGCCAGGCCGCCCAGTTGGAGACGCCGACATAGCGGACCTTACCGCTGGCAACGAGATCGTCGAGCGCCCGCAGCGTCTCGTCGACTGGCGTCACGGTGTCGGTGCCGTGCAGCTGGTAGAGATCGATATGGTCTAGCTGCAGCCGCTCCAGGCTGCCCTCGACCGAATCCATGATGTGGCCGCGCGAAGAGCCGCGCTCGTTCGGGCCCTGGCCCATGGCGCCATGCACCTTGGTGGCAATGACGACGTCCGAGCGCTTGACGCCAAGATCCTTGAGCGACTGGCCAAGCAGGCGTTCGGACTGGCCGAATGAATAGACGTCGGCCGTGTCGAAGAAATTGACGCCGGCGGCGATGGAACGGGCAACGATGTCGTTGACGCCCTTCTGGTCGAGGCTGGCGATCAGGCCCCATTGGGCATTCTCGCCGGCGGCGCCGAAGGTCATTGTGCCGAGGCAGAGTTCGGAGACGAACATCCCCGTATTTCCGAGTTGATTGTAGCGCATGGTGGCAGCTCCAGAAGATTTGGTGATTACGCAAAGCAAATAGGAACGGTACGTTTCGTTTCCAGTGGTGGCGTAATCGACCGGATGCATCTGGCCCCATAGAACTCGTCAACCGTGGCGAGATGCGCGAGGCGATGTTTGTGTCGAAAATCTATCAGAATTCCACGGGTCGGATCATCGTCTCTGAGCGGCGGTTGACCTCCTCGACGAAATCGTCGTCCCATGCGGGACCGGAGAGGAGATATTCCGCAAGCGAAGGCTTTGCGCCGATCAGTTGGTCATAGTCATCAGGAGACAACACGACGGCAGCTGGCTTTCCGCGCAAGGTGATGGTTTGCGGCCCTTCTTCGCGCGCCTGTCGCACAAGCTTCGAAAGATTGTTTCGTGCGTCCCTGAGGTGCCAGTCCAAGAAGAATAGTCCTCGCTAACTCGGCCGGATGTGCTCGATACATTAGCTCGAAAAATCGGGGATCGACAGGTGTCTCGCGAAGCCGACGACTACCGGCTCCCAAAAATCGCCGAGCCGACCCGGACGCTGGTGGCGCCGAAGGCGATCGCGGTCTCGTAGTCGCCGGACATGCCCATCGACAGTTTGGCGACGCCGGCCTCCTTGCCGAGCTTTTCCAGCAGGGCGAAATGCGGGCCGGGATTCTCGTCCGCCGGCGGGATGCACATCAGGCCTTCGATGGCGAGGCCGTGGACATCGCGGCAGCGGGCAACGAAGGCAACGGCGTCGCGCGGCTCGATGCCGGCCTTTTGCGGCTCCGAGCCGGTATTGACCTGGACATAGAGTTTTGGTGCACGGCCTTGCCTAGCGATCTCCTTGGCGAGTTCGGCGGCGATCTTCTCGCGGTCGACGGTCTCGATGACGTCGGCGAGCGCGACGGCTTCCTTCGCCTTGTTCGACTGCAGCGGGCCGATCAGATGCAGCTCGATGTCAGGGAATTCAGTTTTCAGCGCCGGCCATTTGCCTTGCGCCTCCTGCACCCGGTTTTCGCCAAAGACGCGCTGGCCGGCCTCGATGACCGGGCGGATGGCGTCGGCCTCAAAAGTCTTCGACACAGCAACCAGCGTCACGGAGCCGGCGTCGCGGCCGGCCTCGCGCTCGGCGGCAGCGATCCTCGTCCTGACGGCGAAAAACTGTTCGACGGCGCTCGCCATGCCTATATCCTGCCTGTCTTTCTAGCCCTCGCCGGCTCACCGCAGTTGACGGGTCCGGCAATCCATGGTGAACACCGCCACGACATTTACCTTGGCCACCGGGCCTTGTCCGGCGGTCTGCGCCTGCTTTTAAGTGAAAATCATCCGATGGCAACCGAACGATACAATCCGCGCGCGTCAGAGCCCAAATGGCAGAAGGCCTGGGCCGAAAAGAAGCTGTTCGAAGCGCAGAACGACGACCCGAAGCCGAAATACTACGTGCTGGAGATGTTCCCCTATCCCTCGGGGAAGATCCATATCGGCCACACCCGCAACTACACGATGGGCGACGTGGTGGCGCGCTACAAGCGGGCCAAGGGTTTCAACGTGCTGCACCCTATGGGCTGGGACGCTTTCGGCATGCCGGCCGAAAATGCGGCGATGCAGAACAAGGTCCATCCCAAGGAATGGACCTACGCCAACATCGCCGCCATGCGCGAACAGCTCAAGATGATGGGCCTGTCGCTGGACTGGACGCGTGAGTTCGCCACCTGCGACGTCGACTATTACCACCGCCAGCAGATGCTGTTTCTCGATTTCGTCGAGAAAGGGCTGGTGACGCGCAAATCCTCCAAGGTCAATTGGGACCCGGAGGACATGACGGTGCTCGCCAACGAGCAGGTCATCGACGGGCGCGGCTGGCGCTCGGGCGCGCTGGTCGAACAGCGTGAGCTGACGCAGTGGTTCTTCAAGATCACCGATTTTGCGCAGGACCTGCTGGACTCGCTGGACGGCCTCGGCGAATGGCCGGAAAAGGTCAAGCTGATGCAGCAGAACTGGATCGGCCGCTCGGAAGGGCTGCTGGTCCGCTGGCCGCTGGCTGCTCCGGTTGGGGACACGCACGAGCTGGAAGTCTACACGACCAGGCCCGACACCATTTTCGGCGCCTCCTTCATGGCTGTCGCCGCCGACCATCCGCTGGCCAGGAAGGCCGCCGAGACCAATGTCGAACTGGCCAAGTTCATTGACGAAATCAGACATATGGGCACCTCGGTGGCCGCGCTTGAGACGGCGGAGAAAAAGGGCTTCGACACCGGCATCCGCGTCGTTCATCCGTTCGACGACTCGTGGACGCTGCCGGTCTATGTCGCCAATTTCGTGCTGATGGAATACGGCACCGGCGCCATATTCGGCTGCCCGTCGGGCGACCAGCGCGACCTCGATTTCGCCAACAGATACGGCCTGCCGGTGATCCCGGTGGTGATGCCGGAAGATGCCGACGCCAAGACCTTCCAGGTCACGGAAGAGGCCTATGTCGATGACGGCGTGATGATCAATTCGCGTTTCCTCGACGGCCTGAAGCCGGAGCAGGCGTTCGACGAGGTGGCAAAGCTCCTGGAGCAGAAGACCATCGGCGGCCGGCCAATGGCGGAGCGCAAGGTGAACTTCCGCTTGCGCGACTGGGGCATTTCGCGTCAGCGCTACTGGGGCTGCCCGATCCCGATGATCCATTGCGAGGATTGCGGCGTCGTGCCGGTGCCGAAGGCCGACCTGCCCGTCAAGCTGCCCGACGACATCGAGTTCGACCGTCCCGGCAATCCGCTCGACCGCCACCCGACCTGGCGGCATGTGAAGTGCCCGCAATGCGGCAAGGATGCGCGCCGCGAGACCGACACGATGGACACGTTCGTCGATTCGTCCTGGTATTTCGCGCGCTTCACCGCGCCCTGGGCCAATGAGCCGACGGAGCCCAAGGCTGCCGATGACTGGCTGGCCGTCGACCAGTATATTGGCGGCATCGAGCACGCGATCCTCCATCTGCTCTATTCGCGCTTCTTCACCCGCGCCATGCGCGCGACCGGGCATCTCGACCTGGCCGAGCCATTCAAGGGCCTGTTCACGCAAGGCATGGTGGTGCATGAGACCTACCGCGTCGGCGGTGCGTCGAACAATGGCCGCTGGCTGTCACCGGCTGAGGTCAAGATCGAGGATGTCGGCGGCAAGCGCCGCGCCATCGAGATCGCCACCGGCGAAGAGGCGGCGATCGGCTCGCTCGAAAAGATGTCGAAGTCGAAGAAGAACACGGTGAGCCCGGAAGACATCACCGACGGCTACGGCGCCGACACCGCGCGCTGGTTCATGCTGTCGGATTCGCCGCCCGAACGCGACGTGGAATGGACCGACGATGGCGCCGCCGGCGCGCACCGTTTCATCCAGCGTGTCTGGCGCCTGGTGTCGATCGCCGCCGAGACGCTCGATGGCGTCAAGCCACAGGCGGCGCAGGATGGCGAGGCCGGTGCCGTTTCCAAGGCCGCGCACAAGATCCTGAAAGCGATCGGCGAGGATATCGAGAAGCTCGGCTTCAACCGGGCCATCGCCCGCATCTACGAACTTGCCAATGCCTTGAACACGCCGCTCAACGACGTTGCCGAGGGCAAGGCCGATGCGGCGCTGAAAGGCGCCTGCCGCGAGGCGGTGGAGATCCTTGTGCATGTGGTCGCGCCGGTCATGCCGCATCTGGCCGAAGAGTGCTGGCACACGCTCGGCGGCACCGATCTGGTCGCCGAACGGCCATGGCCGGTCTACGACCCGGCGCTGGTGGTCGACAACGAGATCGTGCTGCCGGTTCAGGTCAACGGCAAGAAGCGCGGCGATTTGACAATTGCCCGCGACGCGGACCAAGGTGCGGTCGAAAAAGCGGTTCTGGCTCTCGACTTCGTGCAGAAAGCGCTGGAAGGTAAGGCGCCCCGCAAGGTGATCATCGTGCCGCAGAGGATCGTCAATGTCGTTGCCTGATTTCAAAAAGACGGGGCTTGACTTCGGAAAGACGACGCATGTGCTGCGCCGCACCGCGCTCTGCGGGCTGGTGGCCTCGATGACGCTGGTTTCGGCCTGCACGGTCAGGCCGCTCTATTCGAGCGCGCCGCTGACGGCAGGCTCGACTGTCAGCGCGTCGGCGGAGCTTGCCTCGATCGCGGTCAAGCCGGTCAAGACCCGCTATGCCCAGCAGGTCCGCAACAATCTGATCTTCGCCTTCGGCCAGGGTGCCGGCGAAACGACGGCACCGGTCTACATGCTCGATCTCGGCGTCACCGAACTGGTCGAATCGGCCGCGGTGGTGCAGATCCAGACCGACGAAGACGAGCCGACGGCAGGCACGGTGACGCTGACCGCAAACTATGTGCTGACCGATGCCAGGACCGGCGTGGTGATCGCAACCGGCAAACGGTCGATCCCATCATCCTTCGACAAGCCGACGCAGGAGTTCGCCTCCTACCGGGCACAGCTCGACGCCGAGAACCGCGCCGCGCGTGAACTGGCTGAAATGGTGAGCCTGTCGGTCGCCCAGGACTTGGTCAGGCACGGCAAGAAGGCCTGAGCATTCCCTGGCCTTGCCAACTCGACTTTAGCAGTCCGCAATAAAAAGGCCGGTTTCCCGGCCTTTTTTCGTTTGTATCGAACCCGATCTCAGCCGATCTTCTGGCCGGTCTTGGCCCAGTCGGCTGCGAACTGATCCAGACCCTTGTCGGTCAACGGATGCTTGACCAGCGCCTTCAGCGTCGCCGCCGGTGCGGTAACGACATCGGCGCCGATCAGGGCTGCCTGCTTGACGTGGTTCACGGTGCGAACCGAAGCGACGAGGATCTCGGTGTCGAAATCGTAATTGTCGTAGATCTGCCGGATCTCCTGGATCAGTTCCATGCCGTCCGCGCCGGTATCGTCGACGCGGCCGACGAAGGGCGAGATGAACGAGGCGCCGGCCTTGGCCGCCAGCAGCGCCTGGTTGGCCGAGAAGCACAGCGTTACATTGACCATGCGGTTCATCTCGGTGCGGATCGTCTTGCAGGCGCGCAGGCCGTCGAGCGTCAGCGGCACCTTGATGCAGACATTGTCGGCGATCTTGGCCAGGATGTTGGCCTCGGCCATCATGTCCTTGTATTCGACCGCAACAACCTCGGCCGAAACCGGGCCCCTGACGATGTCGCAGATCTGCTTGGTGACCTCGGCGATCTTGCCGCCGGATTTCAGGATCAGCGAGGGATTGGTGGTCACGCCGTCGAGCAGCCCCAGGTCGTTCAGTTCCTTGATGTCCTTGATGTCAGCGGTGTCGACAAAAAATTTCATGGGGGTCTCCTGAAAGATTTCCATGTGCATGCCATGCACATTCGAGGTTGCCCTTTGATCTAGACCAAAGTCGGGGCAAGGTCACGCCCGATGATCGAAGATTCGCCCTTTGTCGCAGCCGCGCCGGTGCTGGTGCCGATGCCGGCCGAACGGCCCTACACCTACGCTGTGCCTGCCGGCGTGCGCGTGGTGCCGGGCTCGATCGTGCGCGTGCCGCTCGGTCCGCGCCAGGTTGCCGGCATCGTCTGGGATGGTGCGGTCGAGAATATCGACGCCAAAAAGCTGCGCCCGATCGAACAGGTCTTCGACTGCCCGCCGATCGACCGCGGCATGCGCCGCTTTGTCGACTGGCTGGCGCAGTACACGCTGTCGCCGCCCGGCATGGTGGCGCGCATGCTGTTGCGCGCGCCGGAGGCGTTCGATCCCGAACCATGGATCGAGGGCCTGCAGCGGACCCTCGTCATGCCCGACCGGATGACGGATGCCAGGACGCGCGTGCTGGAGACGGCGGAAGGGGGGCTTGCCTGGACGCGATCCGGCCTGGCGCACGCGGCGGGCGTGTCGTCGACGGTGGTCGAGGGGCTCAAGGCGCAAGGCGTGTTCGAGACGGTGATGATCCCGCCTCGACCGGTGGTCGCCGCGCCCGATCCCTCCTACGCCATGCCGGAGCTGATGCCGGACCAGGCAGACGCGGCCGCCATGCTGCGCGCCAATGTCGCGGCCGCTGCTTTCAACGTCACGCTGCTCGACGGCGTCACCGGTTCAGGCAAGACGGAAGTTTATTTCGAGGCGGTGGCGGCAGCCCTCGACCAGGGCAAGCAGGTTTTGATCCTTTTGCCGGAGATCGCGCTGACGCATGCCTTCCTCGAACGCTTTCAGCAGCGCTTCGGCGCCAAGCCGGCGGAATGGCATTCCGACCTGCCGCCCCGAATGCGCGAAAAGGTCTGGCGACAGGTGGCGGAAGGCGGCGTGCGCGTCGTCGCCGGCGCACGCTCGGCGCTGTTCCTGCCGTTCCGCGAGCTCGGGCTGATCGTCGTCGACGAGGAACACGACCCCGCCTACAAGCAGGAGGACCGTGTCTTCTACAATGCCCGCGACATGGCGGTGGTGCGCGGCCATATCAGCGGCTTCCCGGTGGTGCTGGCGTCGGCGACGCCATCGGTCGAAAGCCGGGTCAATGCGCAGCAGGGCCGCTACAGCAGGGCGGTGCTGTCGGCGCGCTTTGCCGAAGCCGCGCTTCCCGATCTCAAGACGATCGACATGCGGCGCGCGCCGCCGGCGCGCGGGGGGTTTCTGTCGCCGCTGCTGATCGGTGAGATGCAACGTACGCTGGAGAAGAAGGAGCAGTCGCTGCTGTTCCTCAACCGGCGCGGCTACGCGCCGCTGACGCTGTGCCGTGTCTGCGGCCACCGCTTCGGCTGCCCGGTCTGTTCGGCCTGGCTGGTCGAGCACCGCTTTCGCGGCCAACTCGTCTGCCATCATTGCGGGCACAATGAGAAGCGGCCGGAGGCCTGTCCGGAATGCGGCACGCTCGACCATCTGGTCGCCTGCGGGCCTGGCGTCGAGCGGATAGCTGAAGAAGTCGTGGCGCATTTCCCCGACGCGCGCACGATCGTCCTGTCATCCGATTTGATGGGTGGAGTGCGCCGGCTGCGGCTGGAGCTCGAGGCCATTGCCAATGGCGAGGCCGACATCGTCATCGGCACGCAGCTGGTCGCCAAGGGCCATAACTTTCCCAACATGACGCTGGTCGGTGTCGTCGATGCCGATCTCGGCCTCGCCAATGGCGATCCGCGCGCCGCTGAGCGCACCTTCCAGTTGCTCAGCCAGGTGACCGGCCGCGCCGGCCGCACCGGCAAGAAAAGCCTCGGCCTGCTGCAGACTTTCCAGCCGGACCATCCGGTGATGCGGGCGATCGTCTCGGGCGATGCCGAGGCCTTTTACGAACGCGAGATCACTGAGCGCGAACGGGCAGCCCTGCCGCCCTTCGGCAGGCTTGCCGGCGTCATCGTCAGTGCGGTGACGCGGGCCGAGGCCGAAGGCCACGCGCGCGGCCTGCGCCGTGCAGCACCCCAGGCCAGCGACCTGTTCGTGCTCGGCCCGGCCGAGGCGCCGCTGTCGCTGCTTGGTGGGCGCCATCGTTTCCGCTTGCTGATCCAGGGTGAAAAGCGCGCCGACATCCAAGGCTTCATCCGCACCATGCTGGCCGAAGGGCCGAAGCAGCGCGGCTCGGTTCGCGTGCAGGTCGACATCGATCCGCAGAGCTTCTTGTAAGCACAAAGGCTGACGACGCCGCCGGCTGCCCTATGCCGTTTTGTCAAGAAAGCTCAACATCTTAGCGCCGGCTAAAATGCGCGCCGTTCATGTACCCGGCTCCCATCCGTTCGCTGACTAATCCTGATTTGAAAAGCCACAAAATAAATGTTGACTCGTTTTATCATGAATTATAACTGGGCCTTTCCGCTCTGGCGCTGGGGACCAGGGCATAGATGGGGACAGCATGCGCAGATTTTTCAGTACGCTTCTTTGGTCATCGGCTTTGGGTTCGTCGATTATGGCAGGCGCGGCATTTGCCCAGGAAGCCGCTCCGACGGACCAGCAGGGAGCCACCGTGCTCGATCAGATACTGGTCACCGGCCGCAATGAAAGGTCGATTTCCAGCGTCGCTCAGTCTGTCCAGGTCGTGGAACGGGAGCAGGTCGAGGAAGCCGCGCAGGAAAATATCGACGCCGCCACCCTGATCAGCCGCATCGTCCCCGGCTACGCGCCGCGCAACCAGACCATTTCTGGCGCCTCGGAAACCTTCCGCGGGCGAAGCGTGCTCATCATGGTCGATGGCGTGCCGCGCAACACGCCGCTGCGTGACGTGTCACGCATCCTGTCGATGATCGACCTGAATTCGGTCGAGCGCATCGAGGTCATCAACGGCGCTTCCAGCCTCTATGGCGCCGGCGCCACCGGCGGCACGATCAACTTCATTACCAAGCGCGGCGACAGCGACAAGCCGAAGGTGACGGTGCGCACCGGCGTTACCGCCTTCACCGAGAACCCCGGCAAGTCGGCCGGGCCCAGCACCAGCGTCTCGGTCGAGGGCAAGAAAGGCGATTTCGACTATTTCTTCTCGGCGTCCGGTGATCTGTCGCGCCGCACCTATGACGGCCACGGCAACGAGATGGCTTCGGACGCCATGCTTGGGCAAGGCGGCGGCGACCGCACCGGCACGGGCAATCTCTTCGGCGTGGCCGGCTACCAGTTCGATTCCAGGCGCTTCGAGGCCAGCGTCGACTGGACCTATGCCAACCAGAAGCCGGACTGGTTCACCGATTACACGACCAATCCCGTCTCCCCGGATTTCGGCGATCCCTATGAAGGCAAGCCGCTGAAGGAAGATTCGAAATATCTGACCGCCAAATACACCGACAGCGACTTCGCGCTCGGAAACCTCGAGGTCAAGGCGTTCTACAACGACATCTTCAAGCAGTCGCCCTTTACCAAATTCTCGGCCGTCAACAGCCAGGTGTATTTACCGACGAACCCGACGCGGCCGGTGATCCTGCCGCCGGGTACGGACCCGACCGCCGACTTCAACCAGACGGCGCTGCAATCGCGGCGCAGCGGCGTCAACCTGACCGTCAACACGCCGATGAACTTTATCACTCAAGGCAGCACGCTGACCTGGGGCGCCGACTACGTCTTCGATGCCACCGATCAGCAGCTGACCAACGGTCAGGACGCCATCTCGCCCACGACCCAGAACTCGGTTGCCTTGTTTGCGCAAGGCGAAATTCCGGTGACGGATCGCTTTCGCATCAGCGGCGGCGCGCGCTACGACCAGTTTTATCTCAATGTTGAAGACTTCACCCGGCCTGCCGCTGCCGTTCTGCTCGGCCGCAACATTATCGGCCTGCCGGCGATCCGGGTGACCGGCGGCTCGTTCGACTACGACGCCGTCACCTTCAACGCCGGCGCCGTCTACGATCTGACCGAAAGGATGCAGCTTTTCGGCAATTTCTCGCAAGGCTACAGCCTGACCGACATTGGCGGCTTCACCCGCCGGGCCGGGTTGAACTCCAACGCCGAAACCTGCGACGCCTATGGCACCGCCATCCGGCCGCTGCTGCCGTGCACCAACGCGCCGGATTACGCGATCAGCTATGCCGATATCGCGCCTGAACCCCAGCTGGTGAACACCTGGGAAGCCGGTCTGCGCGGCGATTGGGGCGACTATCGCGGCGGCGTCAGCACCTATCTGTCGACCTCGGACAACGGCGTCAGCTACGACATCGTCAACAACCGGGTATCGCAGCAGAAGGAACGTATCTGGGGCGTCGAAGCCAATCTCGAGGCAGACCTCAGCGGCATGTTCACGCTGGGCGGATCGGTCGGCTATGTCGAAGGCAAATACGACGCGGATCACGACGGCCACATCGAAGCTAACGAATATCTGCCCAACAACCGTATCCCCTCGACCTACAAGGGCCTGGTCTATCTCACCACCCGTTTCGAGAACGAGCTGACCCTGCGCAGCGAGTTGGAGCTGTTTTCCGGGCGCGACCGCATCGCCACCCAGGAACTGGACGGTGCAGCACTGGTCAATCTTGCAGTCTCGAAGACGTTCGCCAATGAGAGTGTGCTGAACCTTGCCGTGCGCAATGTGTTCGACACCTATTACATCAACCCCTCCGCGTCGGCGCCGCGCGGCGCCGACGTTCCCGGTCTGGGGCGTTCCGTCGCTCTGTCGTACCAGATCACCTTCTGAGGGCGGCAATGGCGGTGTCTCTCCAACGAAACGGTGCATTGGCTTCGCTGCTGGCAGAAGCGCCCGCCGATCCGGCGGATGGCGGGGCCTATATCGAGGCGCTCGGCTGCCTTTCACAGGAGAGGGAGCCGTTCGTGCTCCTGGTCGATATCCGCATCGAGATCGCGCTGAGCGACGCCCAGCGCAAGGCGCAAAACCTCTGGTACAAGGCGGAACGCGAGCAGCTCGAAAAAGCCTGCCGCGCCTGTGCGCTGGTGCGCCCCGCCGCCGACGAGAACATGCAGCGCGTCTGGCAAAGCCTGTTCGGCTTTCCAGTGCTCGTCACCCGCAGCCGGGCGGAGGCCGGCGCCTTCCTGAACGGTTACGCACCGAAGGACTATGTCAAATGAGCGGCGACGCAGACCGGCCGGCGCCCGCCGGGCTTTCGCGCCTGCGGCTTTTCGTCGTTCTCGCCTGCCTTTATCTGGCGCAGGCCATCCCGAGCTATCTGTTTGCCGCGGCGATCCCGCCGATCCTGCGCGAGCAGGGCGTGTCGCGCACCGCCATTGGCTTGATGGCGCTGCTGATGCTGCCGCTGGTGCTGAAATTCCTATGGGCGCCGCTGGTCGACCGCTTTCGGCCAATGGCCCGCGCCCATCGCGCCGGCTGGGTCATCATCACCCAGATCGGCGTCATCGCCGGCATCGCCGCCATGCTTTGGATCGAGCCGACCGGTGTCGCCGGTATCTTTGCCGTCGGCCTTGTCGTGAGCCTGTTGATGTCGACCCAGGACATCGCCACCGACGGCTACGCGGCCAAATATCTCGACCCGAAGGACAGGCCGATCGGCAATGCGATCCAGGGCGGCGCCGTCGCGCTCGGCGTCGTTCTCGGCGGCACGCTCGGCCTGTTGGCTTATCATCATGCCGGCTGGCAAACCATGGTGGCCATGGTGGCCGCGCTGTCCATCATCCCGCTGGTCGCCGCCTTCGCCATGCGCGAGACCGATCCCGTCGCCAGCGCGCCGCAGGCGGCCATCGACCGCCCCTCGATCCTGCGCTTTCTGCGCCGGCCGGAGGCACGCCAGATCCTGTGGATCGCGCTCATCTACCGCGCCAGCGAGGGGCTGGTGAAGTCGATGGAAGGCTCCTATCTCGTCGATGCCGGCGTGCCGCTCGATATCATCGGTTATCTCTCGGGCGGTGCCGCGCTCACCGTCGGGCTCGGCGGCTCGGCGCTGGCGGCGTGGCTGCTGCACAAAAAGGGGGCCGCCTCGGTGCTCGGCCTGCTCGGCGCGCTGCGAACCATCTGCTTCCTGATCTTCGCGCTGCACGCTTTCGGCGCTATCGCCGGCTTCTGGCCGATCTTCGGCGCCTCGTTCCTGCAGACGCTGGTGCGCTACATGGAGATCGTGGCGCTCTACAGCCTGTTCATGTCCGTCACGTCGTCGGACCAACCCGGCACCGATTTCACCATCCTGTCCTGCGCCCAGCTTATCGTCTATCTCGTCGGCTCCATGCTGGCCGGCCGCCTCGCCGACATGCTCGGCTACTTCGCGCTGTTCACCCTGGCGACAGTGCTGTCGGGCATCGCCGTGGTGGCGACCTATCGCATGCTGAATGCCCATTTCGCCGATGCCGCAAAAGCCCAGCCGGGTACTCCGATGCAGCCGCTGCCGGAGGTCGCCGAATGAGCGCGGTTTGGCTAGTGCTTGCGAACCATGGCAGCGAGACAGGCAGCGGCCAGCGCCAACGCCGCGCAGTCGGCCAGCGGCGCAAAGGGCCAGAGCGTGAAGGCAAAGCCGCCGGCCAATGCGCCGATGCTCTGGCCGAGCACATGGGTGCTGGTGAGCCAGCCGGCCGCCGCGCCCTGCTCGCCGGGCTCCAGGCGCTTCATCAGCCAGGCGGTGTAGCCGGGTGTCGCCAGGGCAATGCCGGCCGCCGCCACCACCAGAGACGCTGCCGAGGCAACATGGCTGGCCGTGACGGCCAGCGCCGTCATGCCGACGCAAACCATGAGACAGCCGACGACGACGCTGTTGCGCTCCGCCAGCCGCAGGCGCGCCATGAGCAGTCCCTGGACCAGAACCATGACGATGGCGACCAGCATCAGGGCCAGGCCGGTCACCGTCGTGGCCTGCGTCGCACCAAGGCCAAAACGCTGCTGGGCCATCGGGCCGAGCATCATCTGCACCTGTCCGAAGCCGAGCGTCAGGCACAAGCCCATCGCCAGGCAAGGCAGAGCGCGGCGATCGAAGGGCGATATTCCACGGCCGACGTCGGCTGCCTTGCCGTCGCTCCGTCCGCCGGCTTCCCCTTTGCCCGGCGCGAGCCACAGCAACAGCGGGCTGAACAGGAACAGGATGGGCGGCAGCAGCGGCGACAACACGGCGGCCGTCGCCGGCAGCGCACCGGCCAGCCGCCCCATGCTGACGCCGGCGCCAAGCAGTCCCAGCGCGGCCTGTCGCCTGTCATCGGCAACCGAGCGGCTGGCCCAGACCTGCGCCGTCGGCATGACGCCCGATGCGGCGAAACCGTAAACGGTTCGCGAAAGCACCAACAAAGCGAGGCCGAGCGCGGCTCCCGTCCCGGCTATCAGCAGCACGGCGAACACCGCCTGGCCGGCCAGCATGGCGAGGCCAAGCAGGCGCAGCAGCCTGGCATGGCCAAGCCGCTCGCCCATGCGACCCCACAGCGGCGAGCCGACCAGAAAGGCCGCCGCGCCGACAGCAGTTGCCGCGCCGATGGCAAACGTGTCGAGCCTCAGCCGCTCCATCACCAGGGGAACGAGCGATACGAAGGCCGACTGGCCGAAGCCGATTGCCGAGACCGCGATCGCCAGGCGGCGCAGAAGCGAAGATCGATTTTTCATACCGGTCGTCATAAGACCAAGCTTATTTCTTGTTTATAATAGTTAATCAACATAAATGTTTAAAGACGACGACTTATAGATGTAATCTGCAGTATTATTAGGATTTATCGAGATGCACATGGAACAAGTAGGACCAGAATCTTCCTCTGCATTAAGCCCGTTACTCAACGCGTTGCTGCGGGAATGGAATGGCTGGGAATTCGTCGACGCCAGGCAAACCGCGCTGTTTCGGCCGCAGGCAGCCGTGCTGCGTCTGAATTTCCCTGCCTCGCGCGCGGCGGTGCTCGTCGAAGCGCGGCATCGCTCGAAGGTTGGTTACCACGATTTAGCGATGCCGCTCTGGCGCCTCGATATTAGTAACGAGGGGGCCGATGGCGAAGCGACCGAGATCGACCTTTTCAGCCTTTTGGCGCTGATCCTGGCGGATCCCGACATTGCCGGCCGGGCGACAGCGAAAAGCCGACTGACCTTCCTGCGCCGCAGCCTGGCCAGCATCGCCGCAATCGCTGACGCGACTGCGGCGCGTGGATCGTCGCGGCCCTTCTCCGAAGGCGATCCTGATTTCATCGATGCCGAAAGCGCCCTGCGTTTCGGCCACGCGGTGCACCCGGCGCCGATGAGTCGCGAAGAGTTCACGCACACGGATTCCGCGCGCTTCGGGCATGAATACTGCAATGCGTTCAAACTGCGCTGGTGGGCCGTCGACCCGACCATCCTCACTGGAGGCAGCGTCGAGCCGCTAGATGTCACCGAGATGGTCCGCGGGCTTGCCGCCAGCGATCCGCAGCTGCTTGCTCGGGCTGGCAAGCAACAGGGCAAGGTTCTCGTTCCGATGCATCCGTGGCAGGCCGTACGGCTCATGCTGGAAGACCGCGTCGAGCGCCTGTTTCGCGCCGGTCGTATCGTCGATGTTGGGCTCGGCGGACCAGCGTGGCGGGCCACGACCTCGCTGCGCACGGTTCATTCGTCTGAAGCCGAGTGGATGCTGAAATTCTCGCTCAGCCTGCGCCTGACCAATTCCAGGCGCATCGTCGAGGAGCATGAGTGCCGGCGAGGCCTTTCGGTGCACCGGCTGGTCAAGGGCAAGCTCGGCTATGCCTTGCAGCGGCGCTGCCCGACCATGACGGTGCTGGGTGAGCCCGCCTGGTTCGGCCTGCGTGACGAAGACGGCCGGCTGATGACGGATACCATCGTCTCGTTTCGCGAAAATCCGTTTCGCGGCACGGGCAATCCGCCGGCTGCCGTTCTCGGCGCGCTTTGCGAGCGCCATCCCGGCCGTACCGAAAGCCATCTGTCCGACCTGGTCCACCGTATCGCCCGCGACGAGAAGCGACCTGTCGAGGAAACGGCGCGTTTGTGGTTCGAGCGTTTCCTTCATGCCGCCATCGAGCCGTTTATCGTTGCCTTCTCGGAATTCGGCCTGCTGTTCGGCGCCCATCAGCAGAACCTCGTCGTCGGCCTCGCCGGCGGCTGGCCGAATGCGCTCTATTTTCGCGACTGCCAGGGCACCGGTTATGTCGAGGAATTCCTGCCCAGGCTGCGCGAATTCGTGCCCGAGGCTGGTCAGGCGGGCGATCATGTCTTCCCAGCGGAAGCGGCCGCGAAGCTGTTCGGCTACTATCTGGTCGTCAATGGCGCTTTCGCCGCCGTCGCAGCCCTTGCGGCCGCTGGCCTCACCAACGAAGACGATCTGCTGGCGATATTCCGCCGCTCGCTCGAGCGGCTGGCCGCCACGCCGATGGCTGACCGGTCCTGCGTCGACTATTTGCTCAACGCGCCGACGCTTGCTGCCAAGGGCAATTTCCTGATCGCGCTGCGCGACATCAATGAGAACACCGAAGTGACCGACCCGCTGGCAGGTTACGTCGAGCTTCCGAACCCCCTGCATGTGAGAGAATACGCATGAACATCGAGGCTGCGAAAAACTGGTCACCCGCCACCGTCGCCGGCAACGAAGGATGGCAGCATCTGGCCTCGGCCGCGGAGCCGCTCGCCATCCGTGCCGGCGATGGCCATGTCAGCCTGGTTAACGCTGAGGGAACAGCGGTGGGACAGGCCCGCATCTCCGACGCGGATGGCCGCCTGCTCATCGACGATGTCGCGTTCATTGGCGGCCGTCTCGACCAACCGCAAATCCTGGCAGGTCTCGTCGACGCCGCGCTGCGCCTGCATCCTTCCTTCGACTGCGCCTTCCTGCCGGCGGCCAAGACGCTGTGGCCAGTTTCGGCGCTGGCCACCGAGACGGTTCCGGGTGAACCGGAACGCGCCGTCATCCATCGCTCGGTCCTGCGCCAGCTGCCGCTGCTGTGGCGCAGCCAGGCCTCGCATGTCACCTATCCGGCATTGACGACCGCTATCGGCCCGGAAGACCGGCTGCCGCCATTGCGCCAACCGCGCCCCTGCGGCCCGATGTACGAACGCTGGATTCCGGAGATCGGTCTCACCGTGTCGCTGCGCCCGATCGACCGCCGGACCGATCTCGACCTCTTCCATCGCTGGATGAACGATGGCCGTGTCGCCTTCTTCTGGGAACTTGCCCAGAGCCATGAAGAGCTCGACAAATATCTCGCCGAGCAGGAAAGCGATCCGCATATTTTCGGCGTCATCGCCAGCTTCGACGGCGAGCCGACCGGCTATTTCGAGTTCTACTGGGCCAAGGAGGACCGGCTCGGGCCTTATTACGAGCCGCTCGACTGGGATCGCGGCTGGCATGGGCTGATCGGCAATATGCGCCATCTCGGCCGGCCGAAGACGCTGTCACTGTTCCGCTCCGTCACCCACTATCTGTTCCTCGACGAGCCGCGCACGCAGCGCGTCGTCGGCGAGCCACGCGCCGCGCACCAGAAGATGCTGAGCTATTGCGCCGGCGCCGCCTACGACAAAGTCAAGGAGTTCGACTTCCCGCACAAGCGCGCGGCGCTGGTCTGCTGCGAACGCGAGCGCTTCTTCCGCGAGGTGCCGCTGTGACGGTGCAGCAACCGATTGCCAAAGCGGGGGAGGCGACACGCTGGGCCGCGATCAACCGCGACGCCGTCGCCAAGGCCATTTCCGAACTGACCTTCGAGGAGTGCCTGTCGCCGCGCGAGCTTTCGCCCGGCCGATGGGAGCTGACGCCCGGCCCCGGCGTGACCTATCGCTTTGCCGCGACGCGGCGCCTGTGGGGCCAGATCGCCGTCCGTCCGGAGACGCTGACTCGCGACGCCGGCATCGAGCTGCCGGTCGACGATGCGGTCGCCTTCTTCGCCGACGCGCGCGAGACGCTCGGCATGTCGCCGGCAACATTCTGCACCTATGCGAAGGAGCTTTACAACACGCTGATGGCCGACATGCGGATCGCCAAGGCACGCGGCAATCGACCGGCCGCCGATCTAGCCGCGCTGCCGGATACCGAGTTGCAGGCATTGCTCGACGGCCATCCGAAGGCACCTGCCAACAAGGGACGGCTTGGCTGGGGACGGGACGACTTCGAGCGCTACGCGCCAGAATCGGCCACCGCATTCCAGCTCTTCTGGCTTGCCGCCGCCAGCGATCGCTGCCTGCTGGCGCTTGACTGCGGGCTCGACGAAGAGGCGCTGCTGCAGGCCGCACTCGGCGACTACGAGCGCGCAAGGCTCGAAGCGGCTTTCAGCGCCGCCGGGATCTCGCGATCGACGCATAGGCTGCTGCCGGTCCACCCCTGGCAGTGGCAGGCGATGATCGCCTCGCAATATGGTAGCGAGATCGCCGCCGGCCGGCTGGTGCCGCTTGGCCAGTTCGGCGATCCGTTCCTGCCCTTGCAGTCGCTGCGCACGCTTGCCAATGTGGCACGGCCCGAGGCGCTGCACGTCAAGCTGCCGCTGACCGTCCTCAACACCTCAGCGTGGCGCGGCGTGCCGGGCAAATACATGGCGATCGGCGCCGATCTGTCGCGCTGGCTGGCCACGGTGGCGGCCGCGGACCCGGTGCTCAAGGACGTCAAGGTCTTGCAGGAAGTCGCCGGCGCCTTCTATCCGCATCCGCACTATACCGGCGTTGAAGGCGCGCCCTATCAGTTTTGCGAGATGCTGGGCGCCATATGGCGCGAAAGCCCCGAAAAGGATCTGACAGCGGGCCAGCGGCCGATGATGATGGGCGCCCTGCCGCAGCGCGACGCCCATGGCAGGCCGATCGCCAGCGCCCTCATCGAGCAATCCAGCCTTGGTCCGGAGGCATGGCTGGACCGCCTGTTCTCCACGGTGTTCGTGCCGCTCTACCACTTCATGTGCCGTTACGGCGTCGGCTTCATCGCCCATGGCCAGAACGTCACCATCATCCTCGACGGAGCGGCGCCTCTCGGCGTGGCGGTCAAGGATTTCCAGGGCGACCTCGATCTCGTCGACCAGCCGTTTCCCGAACTGGCCGGCCTCGACCCCAAAATCCTGTCGACGCTGAAGCGCCGGCCCCCGGCACATCTTCTCCAGCATCTGCAAACGGGACACATCGTCAGCGTTCTGCGTTTCCTGTCCGAGGCGCTGGCCGCCTATGACCGCTTCGACGAGAGGACTTTCTACGCCATCCTGGCCGGCGCCATCCGGCGCTACCAGGCGCAGAACCCGGATCTGTCGGAACGGTTCGCGCTCTTCGATCTGTTTGCTCCGAAGATCCCACGCATCGCCATCAACAAGGTGCGCTTCGCCATCGGCTACGGCGACAGCGGCGAACGCCCTCTGCCCGACCTTGGCACACCGCTCGACAATCCGCTTAACCCCGAGTCAGCCCGGCGATCTCCCATCAGCCCAGCCAGCTCCACAAGGAGTTCGCCATGACCCATACGCTTGACCTCGCAGGCATCGGCATCGGGCCGTTCAATCTCAGCCTCGCCGCCCATCTCGATGCGGTGGACGGCGTCGAAGCGCGCTTCTTCGATCGGGCGACGCGGCTCGAATGGCATCCGGGCATGATGCTGCCGGGCGTCGAACTGCAGACATCCTTCCTCAAGGATCTCGTCACCGCGACGCATCCGACCAGCCCATGGTCGTTCATGTCCTATCTGGTCGCGCAGAAGCGGTTCTATGAATTCCTCAACGCGGATTTCTCAGCCATCCCGCGGCCGGAATTCGCCCGCTATCTCGGATGGGTCGGCGAGAACTTGTCTTCGCTGCGCTTCGCCAGCGCCGTCGACCGGATCGACTTCGACGGAACGAATTTCAGGCTGCGTATCGGCCGCGAGCAGGTGAACGCGCGCAATCTCGCCATTGCCGTCGGGCTGGTGCCCAACATCCCCGCCTGGGCGCGGGCGGCGGCCTCCGATCAATGCTTCCACAACGCCCAGGCCGCCAACCGCCTCGATCGCCTGAGCGGACAGCGTGTCGCCGTGATCGGCGGTGGCCAGAGCGGCGCCGAAGTGCTTCTGCATCTGATCTCCTCCGACCGCTTCGCCGGCCGCGAAATCGAGTGGATCTCGATGCGGCCGAATTTCCTGCCACTGGACGACTCGCCCTTCACCGACGAACTCTTCACGCCGGGCTATGTCGAAAACTTCCATCGGCTGCCGCAAGGGCGGCGCGAGACGATCCTGGAACAGCAGCTGCTTGCCGGTGACGGCGCATCGGCGAGCACGCTGAAGGCGATCTATCGCCAGCTTTACACGCTGCGGCACCTCTCGGAGGAAACGACGGCGGTCAACATGACGCCGCACCGCGAAGTGCTGAACGTGACGCGGGAAGGCAGCGAATACCGGCTGATCATGCGCAACGGCTTCGACGGTGCCATCGAGACGCGCACCGTCGATGCGGTGGTTCTGGCCACCGGCTATGCCTTTGCCATTCCTGATTGCATGGCACCGCTCATGAACAGGATCGCGTTGGACGAGCGCGGTCATTACAGGCTCAACGCCAGCTTCGAGGTCGAATGGGACGGGCCCGACGACCGCCGGATCTACGCGCTCAATGCCGGCCGGCTCAGCCATGGCATAGCCGAGCCGCAGCTCAGCCTGATGGCTTGGCGCAGCGCCAAGATCGTCAATTCGCTGCTCGGGCGGGCACAGTTCGATCTCGATCTGCCCGATCCGCCGGTTGCCTGGAGTTCAAGGCACACGACACAAAGCCTGCATCATCTCGGCGCCAATGCGAGGATGACCGAATCGGGCGCGCGGTGATGTTTGTGGAGGCGGGCCGAAGAGCGTGGTACGGCGCGCGTTAAGATTGACATCGACCCGTAAAGCTTTTCTGTGAGAGAGATCGTTCGGTCCTGCTGGAGGCTCAGCGCATGAAAACCCTTGGCCTTATCGGCGGCATGAGCTGGGAATCGACCGCAATCTATTATCGCCTGCTCAACGAGATCGTGCGCGAGCGGCTGGGCGGGCTGCATTCGGCAAAGCTGCTACTCCATTCCTTCGATTTCGCCGAGATCGCCGAGCGGCAGCATCATGGCGACTGGGACAGTGCGGGCGTGCTGCTGGCGGATGCGGCGCGCAAGCTGGAGGCGGGCGGCGCAGAGGGTCTGCTGATCTGCACCAACACCATGCACAAGCTCGCCGACCGGGTGCAGGCGGCGGTGTCGATCCCGCTTATCCACATTGCCGACGCCACGGCCGTCGCGGTCAAGGGCGCCGGCGTCAAGCGGCCGGCGCTGCTGGCGACCCGCTTCACCATGGAGCAGGATTTCTACAAAGGCCGGCTGACGGAGAAATACGGGCTGCAGCCCGTGGTGCCGGACCAGGCCGGGCGCGACATGGTGCACCAGGTAATCTACGACGAGCTCTGCCGGGGCATCGTCAGCGCGGCATCGAAGGCGGCCTATATCGACGAGGTCGCCCGTCTGCGGCGCGATGAGAAGATCGATGGCGTCATCATGGGCTGCACCGAGATCACCATGTTGATTGGCCAGCGCGATTTCGACATTCCGGTGTTCGACACCACGCGCATCCATGCCGAGGCGGCGGTCGCATTCATGCTGCCCTGAAGGGCCAAAACAGAGATCAGGGCTGGGCGGCCACGGCGACATTGCCGCTGCCGACAACTTTCAGCTTCCATCGATCTGCTTCCGTGCCGGCCAGATTGAGGTGCCCGGTCAGGAAATAAAGGCGATCGGTGTCGGGGCCTTTGGCTGTGCAAAACCGGTCCTGCAGATAGGAGGGAGGCGTCGCCTGACAATACAGGTTGGCCACGATGCTGGCCGGACTCGCGCGCGGCCTAAACAGCCTTCCGCTCCTTCACGAATTGCGTGCCAAAACTGCCGCGCGCTTGACTTCTTTTTGCAGCGACATTCAATGCATCCGGCATTGCTGTGAGGGATGAAAGCAAGATGGATTTTGCGTTTCCTTGGCCGACCAGCCAGGGCGAATGGTTGGCTTGGTCCAGCGCCGTCGTCACCTTGGCGCTCGGTCTGCTGTTTTTCCTCGCGCCAGGGCTGGCATTTCGGATTCTGCGGCTGCAGGTCCGGCCCGAAAGGGCAGCGGCAATCGCGGAAGGGCGCGGCCGCATGTCGGGCTTCTATCTCGGCGTCAGCCTGTGCTGCATTCTGTTGGCGCAGCCGTGGCTCTATATGGCACTCGGCTTTTCCTGGCTGTTCACCGCTTTTGGCCGTTTGCTGTCGATGATGTCGGACGGCGCCAACACGCCTTTCAACTGGGCGTCGATCGTCGTCGAACTCGTCCTGGCCGCGTTGCCGCTTGCCTTCGTCTTCGGCTTTCTGCCCTGAATCGGCAGCCAATCCAAAGGCTTCGGTTGAACTCTGCGGCCGGATGCGACAATAGTGCCCGAAAAGCATGCGGAACGACGCATTGCGGTCTTAAAATGCCTGTGCTAGACGGCAATCGACTTTCGGCCGGGGATAGCGGAAGCCGCGCCTCCGTGCTTGGAAAAACTTAGTAAGGTCAAAGATTTAGCCAGAGTTTTTGCTCGCGCCAACAATCTGCGGCCCCTCAGACAAGAGAAAAGACGGTCCGTGGCTCAATCGTCATCGCCAATCTCAGGTGTCGCAGAACGCTACGCGGGTTCGCTGTTCGAACTTGCGCTGCAGTCGAATTCGGTGGCCAAGGTCGAGGCCGACCTCAACAGTTTCGCCAAGATGCTGGATGACAGCGCCGACCTGACGCGCCTCATCAACAGCCCGGTGTTCTCCAGCGAGGACCAGGCCAAGGCAATCGCGTCGATCGCCGACAAGGCCGGCATCACCGGCCTGACCGGCAATTTCCTGCGCGTCGTCGCCCGCAACCGCCGGCTCTTCGCGGTGCCCGGCATGGTCAAGGCTTTTCGCAAGATCGCCGCCGAACAGCGCGGTGAGACATCAGCCGAGGTCACTTCGGCGCATGAACTGACGGCTGCCCAGCAGACCGAACTCAAGGCCGCGCTGAAAGGCGTCGCCGGCAAGGACGTGGCCATCACTGTTACCGTCGATCCGTCGCTGCTCGGCGGGCTGGTGGTCAAGATGGGCTCGCGCCTGATCGATACGTCGCTCAAAACCAAACTCAATTCGCTCAAGCTTGCACTGAAAGAGGTCGGCTGATGGACATCCGCGCCGCGGAAATTTCCGCAATTCTCAAAGACCAGATCAAGAATTTCGGCAAGGAGGCCGAGGTCTCCGAAGTCGGCCAGGTGCTGTCCGTCGGTGACGGTATCGCTCGCGTCTACGGCCTCGACAATGTCCAGGCCGGCGAAATGGTCGAGTTCCCCGGCGGCATCCGCGGCATGGCGCTCAACCTCGAAGCCGACAATGTCGGCGTCGTCATCTTCGGCGCCGACCGCGACATCAAGGAAGGCGACATCGTCAAGCGCACCGGCGCCATCGTCGATACGCCTGTCGGCATGGGCCTGCTCGGCCGCGTCGTCGACGCGCTCGGCAATCCGATCGACGGCAAGGGCCCGATCAAGGCGACCGAACGCAAGCGCGTCGACGTCAAGGCGCCAGGCATCATCCCGCGCAAGTCGGTCAACGAGCCGATGTCGACCGGCCTCAAGGCCATCGATGCGCTGATCCCCGTTGGCCGCGGCCAGCGCGAGCTGGTCATCGGCGATCGCCAGACCGGCAAGACCGCGATCATCCTCGACACGATGCTCAACCAGAAGGCCGTGCACGACAACGGGCCGGAAAAGGAAAAGCTCTACTGCGTCTACGTCGCCATCGGGCAGAAGCGCTCGACGGTCGCGCAGTTCGTGAAGGTTCTCGAAGAGCGCGGCGCCCTTGAATATTCGATCATCGTCGCCGCCACAGCTTCCGATCCGGCGCCGATGCAGTTCCTGGCGCCGTTCACCGGCGCCACCATGGGCGAATATTTCCGCGACAACGGCATGCATGCGCTGATCAGCTATGACGATCTGTCGAAGCAGGCCGTCGCCTATCGCCAGATGTCGCTCTTGCTGCGCCGCCCGCCGGGTCGCGAAGCCTATCCGGGCGACGTGTTCTACCTGCATTCGCGCCTGCTCGAGCGCGCCGCCAAGCTCAACGACGATCTGGGTGGCGGTTCGCTGACCGCGCTGCCGATCATCGAGACGCAGGCCAACGACGTGTCGGCCTACATCCCGACCAACGTGATCTCGATCACCGACGGCCAGATCTTCCTCGAAACCAACCTGTTCTTCCAAGGCATCCGTCCGGCGGTCAACGTCGGCCTGTCGGTGTCGCGCGTCGGTTCGTCGGCGCAGATCAAGGCGATGAAGCAGGTCGCCGGCTCGATCAAGGGAGAGCTGGCGCAGTACCGCGAAATGGCTGCGTTCGCGCAGTTCGGCTCCGATCTCGACGCCGCCACGCAGCGCCTGCTCAACCGCGGCTCGCGCCTGACCGAACTGTTGAAGCAGCCGCAGTTCTCGCCGCTCAAGGTCGAGGAGCAGGTCACGGTGATCTTCGCCGGCGTCAACGGCTATCTCGACAAGCTGGCGCTGAACCAGGTCGGCAAGTTCGAGCATGGTCTGCTCAGCCATATGCGCTCGGCCGGCAAGGACGTGCTGGACGGCATCCGCAAGGAAAAGGCGCTGTCGGACGATCTGCGCGCCAAGCTGAAGGCCGAGATCGACGCCTTCGCCAAGACCTTCGCTTGAGAAGAAGCCGGACGCTCGGGATCAGGTTTGAAGCATGCCTTCATTAAAAGACCTTCGTAACCGTATCGCCTCGGTCAAGGCGACGCAGAAGATCACCAAGGCGATGCAGATGGTCGCCGCGGCGAAGCTGCGCCGCGCGCAGGAAGCGGCGGAAGCGGCGCGTCCCTATTCCGAGCGGATGGGTGCGGTGCTGGCCAATATCACGCAGGCGATCGGCGGCGGCGGCGATGCCCCGGCACTGATGACCGGCACCGGCAAGGACGATGTGCATCTGCTCGTCGTCTGCACCGCCGAGCGCGGCCTTTGCGGCGGCTTCAACTCGCAGATTGCACGTCTGGCCCGCGACCATATCCGCCGGCTGCTGGCCGACGGCAAGCAGGTCAAGATCATCTGCGTCGGCAAGAAGGGTTTCGACATTCTGCGCCGAGACTATGCCTCGCTCATTATCGACCGCGTCGACCTGCGCGATGTCAAGAAGCTCGGCTTCGTCAATGCCGATGCCATCGCCCGTAAGATCATCCATCTGTTCGGCGAAGGCGGCTTCGATATCTGCACGCTGTTTTATTCGCAGTTCAAGTCGGTGATCAGCCAGATTCCGACCGCGCAGCAGATCATTCCTGCCGGCGTGGCCTCCGCTCCCGCCGAAGCGACCGCGGGTGGCAATGCCGTCTACGAATACGAGCCGGAGCCGGGCGAGATCCTCACCGACCTCATTCCGCGCAACATCTCGGTCCAGGTCTTCCGCGCGCTGCTCGAAAACGCAGCCGGCGAGATGGGCGCCAAAATGAGCGCCATGGACAATGCAACGCGCAATGCCGGCGACATGATCAACAAACTGTCGATCACCTATAACCGCCAGCGGCAGGCGCAGATCACCAAGGAACTGATCGAAATCATTTCGGGCGCCGAAGCGCTCTAGGCGCGACCGCCAGGAGGTCATCGACCTTCTGATGGAGCGTGAGAAACAAAGGACGAGAAGGGTAAAGACGATGGCGAAAGCAGCGACCCCCGCGAAGACGGCCCCCAAAGCGGCCGCAAAGGCTCCGGCAGCAGCGGCGAAGGCCGCTCCGGCCAAGAAGGCGGCCGCGCCCGCCAAGGCCGCGGCCCCGGCAGCGAAGACGACGAGCGTTGCCGTCAAGAAGACCGGCGCCATCGGCAAGGTTCGCCAGGTCATCGGCGCCGTCGTCGACGTGCAGTTCGGCGATCATCTGCCGGCCATTTTGAACGCCATCGAAACCTCCAATGTCGGCAACCGCCTGGTGCTCGAAGTTGCCCAGCATCTGGGCGAAAACACCGTGCGCTGCATCGCCATGGATTCCACCGAAGGCCTGGTTCGCGGCCAGGACGTCTATGACACCGGCGCGCCGATCACCGTTCCGGTCGGCCCGGGCATGCTCGGCCGCATCATCAACGTCATCGGCGAGCCGGTCGACGAAGAAGGCCCGGTCGACGGCATCGAGATGCGCGCCATCCACCAGCCGGCGCCTACCTATGTCGAACAGTCGACGGAAGCGCAGATCCTGATCACCGGCATCAAGGTGCTCGACCTTCTGGCGCCCTACGCCCGCGGAGGCAAGATCGGCCTGTTCGGCGGCGCCGGCGTCGGCAAGACGGTTCTGATCCAGGAGCTGATCAACAACGTCGCCAAGGCGCATGGCGGCTTCTCGGTCTTCGCCGGCGTCGGCGAGCGCACCCGCGAGGGCAACGATCTTTATCACGAGTTCATCGAGTCCGGCGTCAACAAGAAGGGCGGCGGCGAAGGCTCCAAGGCGGCACTGGTCTATGGCCAGATGAACGAGCCGCCGGGCGCGCGTGCCCGCGTCGGCCTGACCGGCCTGACGGTCGCCGAATATTTCCGCGACCAGGGCCAGGACGTGCTGTTCTTCGTCGACAACATCTTCCGCTTCACGCAGGCCGGTTCTGAAGTGTCGGCGCTGCTCGGCCGTATTCCTTCGGCCGTGGGTTACCAGCCAACGCTGGCCACCGACATGGGTGCGCTGCAGGAACGCATCACCACAACGACCAAGGGTTCGATCACTTCGGTGCAGGCGATCTACGTGCCGGCCGACGATTTGACCGAC
Source organism: Mesorhizobium sp. M0217 (assembly GCF_040321955.1). Lineage (NCBI taxonomy): Bacteria > Pseudomonadati > Pseudomonadota > Alphaproteobacteria > Hyphomicrobiales > Phyllobacteriaceae > Mesorhizobium > Mesorhizobium sp. M0217. The sequence continues at coordinate 108,634 of NZ_JAMYSN010000011.1, forward strand.
CCGGCGCCTGCGACCTCGTTCGCCCACCTGGACGCGACGACCGTGCTCAACCGCGCGATCTCGGAAAAGGGCATCTACCCCGCCGTCGATCCGCTCGACTCGACCTCGCGCATGCTCGATCCGCTGGTCGTCGGCGAGGAGCACTATGCCGTCGCCCGCCAGGTGCAGTCGATCCTCCAGCGCTACAAGTCGCTGCAGGACATTATCGCCATCCTTGGCATGGATGAGCTGTCGGAAGAGGACAAGCAGACGGTGGCCCGCGCCCGCAAGATCGAGCGCTTCCTGTCGCAGCCGTTCTTCGTCGCCGAAGTGTTTACGGGTGCGCCGGGCAAGCTGGTCGACCTCGCCGACACAATCAAGGGCTTCAAGGGCCTCTGCAACGGCGACTACGATCACCTGCCGGAAGCCGCCTTCTACATGGTCGGCGGCATCGACGAAGCGGTCGAGAAGGCTCAGCGCCTGGCGGCTGAAGCAGCGTAATCAAGGCAATAGGGAGTAGTCAGTAGTCAGTAGTGAATAGCGGCCGGGTGATCAGGACAGCTGTCCTCTCCCTACTCCCTACTCACTATTCCCTACTCACTAAATTGACATGGCTGAAGCTTTCAAGTTCGAACTGGTCTCGCCGGAGCGCCTCCTGGTTTCCGAGCAGGTCGAGTCCGTCGTCATTCCAGGCGCCGAAGGTGAAATGACAGTCATGGCGCACCATGCGCCAGTCATGACCACGATCAAGCCGGGCGTCGTCACGCTGAAGACCGCCGGCGGCAAGGAAGAGCGCTATGTGGTGTTCGGCGGCTTTGCCGACATCGTCCCTGCCGGCTGCACGCTGCTCGCCGAATCGGCGGTCGCCGTCGGCGATATCGACCGCGCCGATCTCGCCCGCCGCATCCAGGAAGCCAAGGAAGACGCCGCCGACGCCAAGGACGACCAGAGCCGCAGCAAGGCGGAGCAGTTCCTTAGCCAGCTTACCACGCTCGAAGGCGCGCTGCTGCCGGCGTAAGCCGCAGAATGACTTGAAGAAAAGGCCGGGCTCAGCCCGGCTTTTTTGTTGCGGCCGCCATCCTGGATCGTCTCGCATAGGCGCAGGGCCTTGGCGGGATTTCAGGGCGGGCAGCCAGCATGATCAGATCGGGTGGCGGCATGCCGGCTGCCAGTCAGGGCGAGATGAGCTTGTATTAGGCGATGGCGCCGGCGGAACCGCGATTTGGCTGCGGCGGTACAGTCGGATCGGGGCTTGCCCCTGCTTTCTGGTTGTTCGACAGTCCGGCTGTCTATCGATTTGGGGTGGCCGATGACGGAACAGACAACGCAACCGGAAGCGGCCTCGCGATCCCGGTGGACGACGGCGCTGATCGCGGCCTTTGGCGGTCCGTTCGGCGGGTTCCTTTGGATCGGCGCCGGCCGGCCGGCGGTTGCCAGCCTGGTGGTGATCAGCGCCATAAGCATTGCGCTGACATATGTGGGATTCCCGGTTCTGCCGGGGGTCGATCTCGCCTGGCTGGTGGATCTCTCCAGTTTAGGTCTCATGGTCCTGTGGGTAGCGCTCGTCGTGCCTTTCGCGTCACGATACAGACCGAACCGGTGGTATTCACACGGCCTTTCGGTGCTGCTGTTGGCCGTGCTGACCTCCTACGGAGCCGCGTTAGCGATCCGCACATTCCTCTTCCAGCCGTTTTCGACCCCGGCAGGCAGCATGACACCAACGCTGGAACTCGGCGACTATTTCTTCGTCTCGAAGTTTGCCTATGGTTACAGCCGCTACAGTGTTCCTCTTGGGCTGCTGCCCTTCGAAGGCCGGATCTTTGCCGCCGAGCCGAAGCGCGGAGATATTGTGGTGTTCAAATTTCCAGCGGATCCGAGCATCGACTACGTCAAGCGGGTCGTTGGACTGCCGGGCGACAAAATCCAGATGGTCGACGGAATCCTTCGCATCAATGGTGTGGCGGTCAAACTCGAGGATGTTGGTCCGTACAGCTCCGAGGACTCTCCCCAAAGCGCCAGACTGCAACGTGAAACCCTCCCCAACGGCGTTTCCTATTCCGTCATCAGTCTTACGGACAATTCAATAACCGACAACACGCGGGTGTTCGACGTGCCCGAAGGCCACTATTTCGTGCTTGGCGACAACAGGGATAATTCCTCCGATAGCCGGCTCAGTGTCGGCTTCGTTCCTGCCGAAAACCTGGTCGGCAAGGCAGTGCGACTGTTCTGGAATTCGCAAGGCACGGAGTATTCGTCGCGGCAGAGGCTGGACGCTCCGGCGGGACAATAGGCTTGAAATGGGCGGTTCCGGACCAGCTTCAGCCTACGTTTGTCGGCTCCGGTATGCCGAGCGCTGAGAGCGCAAGCACGATCCCGCCTTGCAGGATATGCTCGCGATGAGCGGCGACCAGTTCGATCAGCGTCTGCCGCTCGGGCTTGCCGCTGGCGAAGCCGGCCCAGTCGAACACCGCCGCTACTCGTTCCAGCATCCGTCGTTCGTCGAGCGCCGCCAGCGCCGCGTCGAGCGGATCGGTAAAGTGGGCTTCCGGCAGGTCCTTGCCGCGCGCCTCGCAGGCGGCGATCCAGGCGGCGATCACCAGCGTCAGATGCTCCGGGACCAGGCCGGCCTGGATGCACTCGATGGCGGTAGCGACAATGCGCTGCGGCAATTTCTGGCTGCCGTCATTGGCGATCTGCGCGGTGCGGTGGGCCAGCGCGGTGTTGGAGAAACGTTCGGCAAGTTCGGCCGTATAGGCTGACGTGTCGAGCCCGGCATCCCCAGGCAATGTCGGGATGGCCTCGGCCCAGAGCCGGTCGACGAACGCGCGGATCGCGGGATCCGCGAAGGCGCGGTCGACGGTGACGTGGCCGCTGAGCAGGCCGATATAGGCGATGCCCGAATGGGCGCCGTTGAGCAGCCGAAGCTTCATGTCCTCGAACGGCCGGACATCCTCGACCATGGTGACGCCGAATTTCTCCCAGGCCGGGCGGCCGGCTGGAAACCTGTTTTCGATCACCCATTGCCGGAACGGTTCGGTCATCACCGGCCAGGCGTCCTCGAGGCCGAGTTCGACCGCGATGCGCGCCCGGTCGGCATCGGTGGTTGCCGGCACGATGCGGTCGACCATGCTCGATGGGAATGCAACGTCATCGGCTATATGACCGGCGAGGGCAGCGTCGCCTGAAGCAGCAGCGCCGGCATCGCGCAGTTTTGCAAACCCGACCAGCAGCCGGTGCAGCGTGGCGCCATTGGCCGGCAGGTTGTCGCAGCAAAGCACGGTGAAGGGCGGCGTGCCGGCGGCCCGGCGTCGCACCAGCGCTTCCGCCAGGAATCCATGCGCTGTCCTGGGAGATCCGGGATTGCCCAGATCGTGGACGATATCGGGATGGTTTTCGTCGAGGCTGCCGTCGGCGGCCCTGAGATAGGCCTTTTCGGTGATGGTCAGGGTGACGATGCGGGTGCGCGGGTCGGTCAGCGCGGCCAGCACCGCGCCGGGGTCTTCCGGCGCGACCAGCATCGACTGGATCGAGCCGATAATGTGCAGCGCTTCGCCATCGCTGCCGCGCACCGCCAGCGTGTAGAGCCCGTCCTGTGGCGTCAGCGCATCGCGCGTGTCGGGGCTGCGCAGCGAGACGCCGACAATGCCCCAGCCGGTCTCGCCGGCCGCTAGGCAGTCATCGACATAGGCGGCCTGATGGGCACGGTGGAAGGCTCCAACGCCGAGATGGACGATGCCTGGGGCGACACTGGCGCGATCATAGGGGGGGACCGCGACCGAGGCCGGCAAGGATTGCACTGTTGCGTTGGAAAGGCGTCTGCTGGTCATGGCGCGGCTTGTCGCTGGATGGTGTGCGGGGCGGGATCTGCTAGCGGCGTAACATCCGCTCTTCCGCCGCACAATGACCTGACGCCGGTTAAAAGTCATCATACAACAATCCAGTTTTTGTATGTTGACATTATTTCTTTCCAATCCTACCGATATCGCCCCTGGGAGGAACGACGTGGCGGGAATGACCGATCCGGATCTGCTTTTTGCCGCCGAAGGGCGCGCGCTGTCGATCGCGCGCGATCTCCATGCCGGCATCAAGGACCTGCCGATCATCAGTCCGCACGGCCACACCGATCCGCGTTGGTATGCGCTCAACGAGCCATTCCCCGATCCCGCGCAATTGCTGGTGGTGCCCGACCACTACATTTTCCGTATGCTGTTCAGCCAGGGCGTGCGGCTGGAAGATCTCGGCGTCCCGACCCTCGACGGCTCGCCGGTCGAGACCGATCCCAGGGCGATCTGGCGGCGCTTCGCCGAGCACTATTACCTCTTCCGCGGCACGCCGACGCGGTTGTGGCTCGACCATGTGCTCGAGCATCTGTTCGGCATCGAAGAGCCGCTCAACGCCAGCACCGCTAGCCGCCATTACGACACCATCGCGGCGCTTTTGCAGCGCGACGATTATCGCCCACGCGCGCTGTTCGAGCGCTTCAACATCGAGGTCATCGCGACGACCGAGGGCGCACTCGACGATCTCCAATGGCACAAGACGATCCGCGACAGCGGCTGGCAGGGCCGCGTCGTCACTGCCTACAGGCCGGATGCCGTCGTCGATCCCGACTTCGAAGGATTTTCTGCCAATCTCGATCGCCTGGGCGAGATCGCCGGCTGCGACACCGGCACATGGGCCGGCTATCTCGACGCGCATCGCCAGCGCCGCGCCTTCTTCAAAAGTTTCGGCGCAACCTCGTCGGATCACGGCCATCCGACGGCCGAGACCGCCAATCTTTCCGATGCGGCGGCGGAAGAGCTGTTCAACCGCATCCGCCGCGGCTCGGACGACGAGCGCGAGCGCAAACTGTTTCGCGCCCAGATGCTGACCGAAATGGCCAAGATGAGCCGCGACGACGGGCTGGTCATGCAGATCCATCCCGGCTCATGGCGCAACCACTCGCCTGGTGTTTTCCAAAAATTCGGCCGCGACAAAGGCTTCGATATTCCGACCCGCACCGACTATGCCGCGGCGCTCAAACCCTTGCTCGACTGCGTCGGGCTGGAGCGCGACCTCTCCATCATCCTGTTCACGCTCGACGAGACCAGCTACGCGCGCGAACTGGCGCCGCTGGCCGGCGTCTATCCGGCGTTGAAGCTCGGGCCGGCCTGGTGGTTCCACGACAGTCCGGAAGGCATGCGCCGGTTCCGCGAGATGACCACCGAGACCGCCGGCTTCTACAACACCGTCGGCTTCAACGATGACACCCGTGCCTTTCCGTCGATTCCCGCCCGTCACGATGTGGCGCGCCGGGTTGACTGCGCCTTTCTCGCCCGTCTCGTCGCCGAGCACCGGCTGCGTGAGGACGAGGCGCATGAGCTGGCGCGGGAGCTTGCCTACACGCTTGCCAAGAAGGCGTACCGGCTGTGAGCCGGGCGCGTGGAATTTTAAAAGGGAGGAAGACAGTCATGTTGCATTTTTCAAAACTGGTGGCAGCCACATTCGCCTTCGGCTCGCTGATGATCGGCGTTGCCGGCGCCCAGACCGTACTGCGCTCGGCCGACACCCATCCGGACGGGTATCCGACTGTCGAGGCGGTCAAATATCTCGGCGAGCTCATCAAGGAGCGCACCGCCGGCCGCTATTCGGTCGAGGTCTATCATTCGGCGCAGCTCGGCGAGGAAAAGGACACGATCGAGCAGACGCAGACCGGTGTCATCGATCTGAACCGCGTCTCGATGGGTCCGTTCAACGGCATCGTGCCGGAAACCGCGGTGCCGTCGCTGCCCTACATGTTCCGTTCGGTCGAGCACATGCGCCATGTCATGGACGGGCCGATCGGCGACGAGATCCTCAAGGCCTTCGAGACGCATGATCTGGTCGGCCTTGCCTTCTACGATTCCGGCGCCCGTTCCTTCTACAACACCAAGAAGGACATCACCTCGATCGCCGATCTGAAAGGCATGAAGTTCCGCGTCATCCAGTCCGACGTGTTCGTCGACATGGTCAACGCGCTTGGCGCAAACGCCACGCCGATGGCCTATGGCGAGGTCTATTCGGCGCTCGAAACCGGCGTCATCGACGGCGCCGAGAACAACTGGCCCAGCTTCGAATCCGCCAAGCACTACGAAGTCGCCAAGCACTATACCGTCGACCAGCACCAGATCGTGCCGGAAGTGCTGGTGATGTCGAAATCGAGCTGGGACAGACTGACGCCGGAAGACCAGGCGATCGTCAAGCAGGCGGCCAAGGATAGCGTCGTCAAGATGCGCGAATTGTGGGACGCGCAGGAGAAGAAGTCGCGAGAGATCGTCGAGAAGGCCGGCGTCAAGGTCAGCGAGATCGACAAGCAGCCGCTGATCGATGCGATGAAGCCGGTCTACGACAAGTATCTGAAGACGCCGGAGCTCAAGGACCTCGCGACGCGCATCCAGGCGACCAAGTGATTTTCTGGCGGGGCGGCATGGCGCCGCCCCGCCAATCGCTTTTAGGGGACGGAAAGACCGGGAGGATCGGATGACTGCGGGAACGGCCAGGAGCGGAGCGCCACCGCGCTTCAGCGCGGTGCTTTCGAAGATTTGCGACGGTGCGCTCTATCTCGCGGGCATCGGGATGGTCGCCATGACCGCGCTTGTTGCCTACCAGGTGTTTTCCCGCTTCGTGCTCAACGCGTCACCGAGCTGGACCGAAGTCACCGCCATCATGCTGATGAACTGGTTCATCTTCCTGGGCGCTGCCGTCGGCGTGCGCGAGAATTACCATATGGGCTTCGACGTGCTGCTCTATATCCTGCCCAAGGGCAGCAAATGGGCGCTGCGCACCCTGTCCGACCTGATCGCGTTCGGCTTCGGCTTCGGCATGGTCTGGTACGGCTGCAAGCTGGTCGGGCTGACCTGGCACACTGTCATCCCGGCGCTCGAACTTCCCGGCGGTTTCGACTATCTGCCGCTGGTTGCCGGCGGCTTTCTGATCTGCCTGTTCTCGGCCGAACGCATCGCGCTGCGCTGGTCCGGCGCCGACATCGACAAGGATATCAATCTCGAAGAAGTGCCGGAAATGCCGGCCGTGCAGGAGGCCTAGATGGAACTCTGGATCCTGTTTGGCGTCTTCACGCTTTTGATGTTTGCCGGCACGCCGATCGCCTTTTGCCTGGGTGCGGCGTCCTTCGCCACCGTGCTTTATCTCGGCCTGCCGCCCCTGGTGGTGTTCCAGCAATTGAAGTCGGGCATGTCGGCGTTCTCGCTGATGGCGATCCCGTTCTTCATCTTTGCCGGCGACCTGATGGTGCGCGGCGGCATCGCGCAGCGCATCGTTTCCTTTGCCGGCTCGCTGGTCGGTCATGTCCGCGGTGGGCTCGGTCAGGTCAACATCATCGCCGCGACGTTGTTCGGCGGCATTTCCGGCTCGGCTGTGGCGGAAGCCGCTGCCGTCGGCGGGCTGATGATCCCGCAGATGAAAGCGCGCGGCTACGGAGCCGACTATGCCGTCAACGTCACCTCGATGGCGGCGCTGATCGCGCTGCTTCTGCCGCCGTCGCAGAACATGATCATCTATTCGATCGCCGGCGGCGGCAAGATTTCGATCGCCGACCTGTTCACCGCCGGTATCCTGCCTGGTCTGCTGTTCGCCGCTTCGCTGATGGTCACCGCCTATTTCGTCGCCCGCAGCCGCGGCTACCCGGTCGAGGCTTTTCCCGGCTTCTCGCGTGTCGGCCAGCTGGCGGTCATCGCCATCCCCGGACTTCTGCTCATCGGGATCATCTTCGGCGGCGTTCGCTCGGGCATTTTCACGGCGACGGAAAGCTCCTGCATCGCCATCATCTACGCCTTGCTGGTCACCGTCTTCGTCTACCGGTCGATGGCCTGGGGCGATTTCGTCCATGCCACAAAGGGCGCGGTGCGCACGACCTCAATGGTGCTGCTGATCATCGGCACGGCGGCCTCGTTCAGCTGGCTGATGGCCTATCTCAAAGTGCCGGTGTTGCTGATCGCAGGCATGAACGCCATCTCCACCGATCCGCTGGTGGTGCTGCTTCTGCTCAACGTCTTGATGCTGCTGCTCGGCACCTTCATGGACATGGGGCCGATGATCATCATCTGCACGCCGATCTTCCTGCCGCTGGTCACCCATTACGGCGTCGACCCCGTGCATTTCGGCGTCATCACCATCCTCAATCTCGGCATTGGCCTCAACACGCCACCGGTCGGCACGGTGCAGTTCGTCGCCTGTGCCGTCGGCAAGATTACGGTCTGGGAAGCGATGCGCTCGATCTGGCCGTTCTATGGCGCGGGCATCGTGGTTCTGGGGCTGGTGACCTATATTCCGGCGATTTCGCTCTGGTTGCCGAGCGTGTTCAAATAGGCGTCTTCAAACAGGGGTGCGATATGGCATCGGATAGCGCTGTTGATCTCAGGGTCGAGAGAAAACCCAAACTGTCGGAGACCGTCGTTGCGGCGATCCGCAAGCAGTTGCAGGCGGGCGAGATCCTGCCCGGCCACAAATTGCCGACCGAGGGCCAGCTGACCGAGACCTTCGGCGTCAGCCGCACCGTCATCCGCGAAGCGCTGGCCAAGCTCGCCGCCGACGGGCTGGTCGAGGCGCGCCAGGGCGCAGGCGTGTTCGTCACCGAGCACATCTCAACGATGTTCGGCGCGCTCGCCGCCGACATGGGCAGCAAGGATTCCATCGCGCTCAATGTGCTCGAAGTGCGCCTGGCCGTCGAAATCGAATCGGCGGGGCTCGCCGCCATTCGCCGCAACGCCGCGCAGGAAGCAGCGATCCAGGAAGCGTTCTTCGAATTCGAACGGCTGCTTCTCAACAGCGAGCCGACCGGTCCGGCCGATCTCGCCTTCCACCGGGCAATCGCCAGCGCCACCAACAACCCGTTCTATGTCGAGATGCTCGATGTGCTCGGACGCCGCGCCATTCCCTGCGACGTGACCTCGCCCTGGTCGACGGAACTTGTGCAATCCGACAGCTATCAGCGCGGGCTGCAGCGCGAGCATCTGGTGATCCTGAATGCGATCACGTCAGGCGACGCCGAAGCCGCGCGCGAGGCGATGCGCACCCATCTCACCGCCAGCCAGCAGCGCTACCGCGAGCGCCTGCACGCCCGCCAGGTCTTTTATGCCGACTCGGTCAGGGCGACGGCATCCGAATAACCATTTCAGCCGGAGCAGTAATGTCTCAAAGTCACCCGCATACCGATTTCACCTCGCGTTTCGCCATCGACCCGGTTGCCGCGGCTTCTATGGGCACCGACGAACTGCGGCACAACTTCCATATTGACGACCTGTTCCAGCCGGGACGCGTCAGCCTGACCTATGCCCATTATGACCGCATGATCGTCGGCGGCGCCGTGCCGGAAGGGACAGCGCTGCCGCTGGAAGCGATCAAGCCAACGGGGACCAGGAATTTTCTCGACCGCCGCGAGCTGATCATCGTCAACATCGGCGGCGCCGGCTCGGTGACGGCAGATGGCGACACCCACCAGTTGCAGGCGCGCGACATGCTCTATCTAGGCATGGGCAGCACCGACGTGGCGTTCGCGTCGGCCGACAAGGCAGCGCCGGCCAAATTCTATCTGCTCAGCGCCCCGGCGCATCACGCCTATCCGAACCGGCTGATCCGCATCGGCGACGCCAAGCGGCTCGACCTCGGCAGCAAGGAAACCTGCAATGAGCGCTCGATCTTCCAGTTCATCCATGCCGATGGCGTCAAGACCTGCCAGCTGGTCGTCGGCATGACGCAGCTGGCGCCGGGCTCGGTGTGGAACACCATGCCTTGCCATGTGCATGACCGGCGCATGGAGGCCTATCTCTATTTCGACCTGCCGGAGACGGCGCGCGTCTTCCATTTCATGGGCGAGCCGGACGAAACCCGCCACATCGTCATGGCCAATGAGGAGGCAGTGCTGTCGCCCGGCTGGTCGATCCATTCAGGGGCAGGCACCTCGAATTATTCCTTCATCTGGGCGATGGCCGGCGACAATGTCGACTACACCGATGTCGACCCGGTGCCGCTGGGCGAACTGCGTTGAGCGGCCCTTCCTCCTTCAGCCTGGCCGGCAAGCGCGTCCTGGTCACCGGCGCAAACACCGGCATCGGCCAGGGCATCGCGGTCTCGATCGCGCGCGCCGGCGGCACCGTCATCGGTGTCGGCCGCTCGGCGATGGACGACACGGAAAGACAAGTCGCGGAAGCCGGCGGCCAGTTCGAGACTGTGCGGTGCGATCTCGCCGATCATGTTGCCGCCAAGGCCATGCTCGACCAGGTGTGGGAGAAGACCGGCCCGATCGACGGGCTGGTCAACAATGCCGGCATCATCCGCCGCGCCGATGCGGTCGATTTCTCGGAAACCGACTGGGACGACGTCGTCGACGTCAATCTGAAGACGCTGTTCTTTCTCAGCCAGGGTTTTGCCAGGCGCGTGCTGACCGACCCGAGGCGGCGCGGCAAGATCGTCAACATCGCCTCGGTGCTGAGTTTCCAGGGCGGCATCCGCGTCGCGTCCTATACCGCGTCGAAACATGGCGCGCTCGGCATAACCCGGCTGCTGGCCTGCGAATGGGCGGCAAAAGGCATCAACGTCAACGCCATTGCGCCCGGCTATATCGAAACCAACAACACCGAGGGGTTGCGCGCCGATCCCGACCGCAGTGCTGCCATCCTGGCGCGCATCCCGGCGGGACGTTGGGGCGGGCCGGAAGACATAGGCGATGCCGCCGTGTTCCTGCTGGCGCCAGCGTCCGACTATATGCATGGCGCGGTGGTTCCCGTGGACGGCGGCTGGCTGGCGCGATGAGGAGATGGTCATGATTGAAGCCAAGATTTTCGCACAGCCCGGCGAGAGCGCCTGGACGCCGACGCCGGACGGCAACAGACGCCGCGTTCTCGTCTCCACCGATGAGCTGATGATGGTCGAGTTCGGCTTCGACAAGGGCGGCGTCGGCGCACTGCATTCGCACCCGCATGTCCAGGCCAGCTATGTCGCCGAAGGTCGCTTCGAGGTGACCATCGACGGCCGCACCGCGACCATCGAGACCGGCGGCAGCTTCATCGTGCCGTCCAATCTGGTGCACGGCGTCAAGGCGCTGGAGGCCGGGCGCCTGGTCGACAGCTTTACCCCGCACCGCGCCGATTTCCTGGCCTGAACCTTTTTCGGCAATTCCAGAAACAGGAAACCCGCGCCTCCTGGGGAGGCGCGGGCTGTTGCCTGTGCGCTCGTGGCGCAGCGGTACTCGAAACATCGCCGCAGGGTTGGACGGTGCCGCAACATGGTGAAGATAGGTTTAACGATGCCAATCAGGTCGATCGCCGGTGGGGTGTTGCTGCTGCTTGTTGTGGTCACGCAGGGGCTGCGCTAATCGTTCTGTCCACGCCGCTGCTTCGGGCGGCCGATCGCAAAAACATCAGTGATGCAGATATCGACGACAAGCGTGCCGACGCACGATCCCAAACGGCGCGTCCTCAAGGACGTGTTCGGCTTCGACGATTTCCGTCCCGGACAGGCCGCGGTGATGGAGGCGCTGCTTGGCGGCCGCCATGTGCTGGCCGTCATGCCAACGGGTGCCGGCAAATCGCTGTGCTACCAGGTTCCGGCGCTGGTCAAGGGTGGGCTGACCATTGTCGTTTCGCCGCTAGTGGCGCTGATGCAGGATCAGGTCGCGGCACTGCGCCTCGCCGGCGTCGCCGCCGATACGATCAATTCCTCGATCGACCGTGATGCCAATGTCGCGGCATGGCGCCGCGTCGCGTCGGGCCAGACGCGGCTGCTCTACCTCGCGCCGGAACGGCTGATGACCGAGCGGATGCTGGATGCGCTTGCCAGGCTCGATGTCAGCCTGATCGCCATCGACGAGGCACATTGCATTTCGCAGTGGGGGCCGGCGTTCCGGCGCGAATATGAAGACCTGTCGCAGCTGCGTGGCATCTTTCCCGACGTACCGATCATTGCGGTGACGGCGACGGCGGACGAGACGACGCGGGCAGACATCGAGAGACGGCTGTTTGGCGGGCGTGTCGAAACGCAGGTGCTTGGCTTCGACCGGCCCAACATCAAGCTTGCCATCGAGCCCAAGCAGGACAGCAAGCGGCAGTTGCTCAACTTCATCGAGCGCCATCAGGGGCGCAGCGGCATCGTCTACTGCCTGTCGCGCAAGAAGACCGAAGAGATGGCGGCATTCCTCGAAAAGAACGGCGTGACCGCGCTCGCCTATCACGCCGGGATGAGCAAGGAGGCGCGTGATGCCAACCAGAACGCCTTCATGACCCTGTCGGGCGTCGTCATGGTGGCGACCATCGCCTTCGGCATGGGGATCGACAAGCCTGATGTCGCCTATGTCTTCCACACCGACCTGCCGGGCAGCCTCGAAGCCTATTACCAGGAAATCGGCCGCGCCGGTCGCGACGGCCGGGCGGCGGAGGCGCATATGCTTTACGGCCTTGGCGACATCCGCATGCGCCGCATGTTCATCGACGACGAGGACGCCGCTGTCGAACACAAGCGCCGCTCGCATGGCCGGCTCGATACGCTGATCGGCTATTGCGAGACGGCCGAGTGCCGCCGCCAGGTGCTGCTCGGTTATTTCGGTGAAGAGGCGGTCCCTTGCGGCAATTGCGACAATTGCCTGGAACAGGCGCCGCGCGCCGACGGCACCGCCGAGGCGCGCCTCATCCTGGCGGCGGTGGCGCAGAGCGGCGAGCGCTTCGGCGCCGGCCATGTCATCGACATCCTGATCGGCCACGAGACTGAAAAGATCGCGGCAAGGGGGCATCACAGGCTGGCAGCCTTCGGCAATGGCGCCGCGCACAAGAAGGATTTTTGGCAATCTATGATTCGCCAGCTGGTCGCGAACGGTTTCCTGATGCCGGACCCGGCCGGCCATGGCGGGTTGGCCATCGCGGACAAGGGCCACGCACTCGGCCGGGGCGAGGTGCCGTTCCAGTATCGGGTCGAGATGCGCACGCGCGCCGCGCGCCGCGCGGCTCGTGCCGGGCAGAGCCCTCAGAGCGAAAATGTCGATGCGTCGCTGCTCGCGACGCTCAAGACGGTGCGGCTGCGGCTGGCCAAGGAACGCCAGGTGCCGGCCTATGTGGTGTTTTCGGATCGTACACTGATCGACATGGCCGAGCGTCGTCCGCAAGACCTCGACGATTTTGCCGGGGTCAACGGCGTAGGTGCGGCCAAGCTCAAGGAGTTCGGCGCGATTTTTGTCAGCGCCATTGCCGCGCACCTTTCCGAGACGCCAGGCTGAAAGGGGTTTTGCTGGACCAAAGCCCGATCCGGCATCAGTACGCCTTCAACTTGCCCGCCCGCTTATCCTTTCATTTTGGCGCTACCCTGCCGTAGGGGAATGGCCTTCCAAATTGTATGGAACCGTGACGACAACACACATTCCTGAATCTATGCGGTCGATTCTTCGGATGTAGCCGTGACTATGGAAACCCGCTGTTGCGCGCGGATGGCGGTTTTCTCGGCCTTGGAGACGCTACGTCGGCAGCCGCTATCCCTGACCCGAATGGTATGATTCAGACCATCTTTGTTGTTGAAAACCCGCTTTCGACGGGAGTATAAAACTCGAGGTTACCATTGCTTTTCGTATAGAGGCTGTGGTGGAAACGTGGGTCCAATCCGCAAAGCATTGCCTTGCGTGGAAGTGGTCGAAGCCGGCGGCGAATGGTCCGTTCCTGTGGCCAAGGAAGACCAGGAAATTACCCGATCATTCGTGATTGAACCGTTTGCGCTGTCCTATGCTGAGGGCCAGCGGATACGCCTGCTTCTCGACAAGTTCGTTCGTCTGTAGAGAGGCTAAGCCCGATGAAAGACCGGTGGGAACCTGACCACCAGTTCATTGAAAGCGCCCGCCGTAGCCAACTCCGAGCGGAGAGCCAACTGGACTCCCTGCAATCGACCATCGCCGAAACGCGACGCGTCCTAGAGGCTTCACGGAAGCTCTTGGAAAAGATTGCCGAGCGGGAACACCATACCCAGCCATAGGGAATGGCCGGTGCAGGTTGGGCATGCTTGTGGGGCTTCACCGCACCGGCCACTGCGGGAAGATATGAGGCCCCCCGCGCCGCCTAAGATATAGGCATATTAGCAATCGCGCAATTAACCCTATTGCGCTACCCAGCCGTAGAGGCAAGGAAATCGGAGAAGTTGGTGCCGGTTAACCGCCAGCACGCGAGCAAGTCATTCTGAAAGCATGAAAAACGCGATTTTGCTCGTGCCAATTGAGCGTCTGAAATCTAGTTCCTGCTGCCGATTATCCCTAAGTTAACAGAAATACTTATACTCCCGAAGGGTTGCGAATCAGTCGATTGTCAAGCGCATGCCATGGAGCAAGCAAGGGATCGATCTGAGCAGAAGGGCCGCAGCGGTCGAAGCGCGCTGGGAAATCCGAGCGGCTTCGGCAATTGTCCGCTCTGGCTCGCCCGCTACAACTCGACTCGCGCAGTGTGGACGGAATCACCGGCCATGTGGACGAGAACCATCTGGCGATGTCGTTCACCGAGTTTCGTTCGCGCTTCAGCCTTTAAGGGCAAGGTGATCAAGGCGATCGGATCGCCGCCTCAGGCGGCTTCGCGTTCGGCCTGCGCAGTCAGGTCCGGCTCCCGGCGGCTGTACTGCCGCGGCGAACAGCCCATGACGCGCTTGAATGCCGTGCTGAAGGCGCTTTCGGATTCGTAGCCGAGCGCCAGCGCGATGACGGAAACCGGATCGCCGGAATGCATCAGCCTGTCGCCGGCCAGCATCATGCGCCAGCGCGTCAGATAATCCAGGGGTGAGGCCCCGACCGTCTGCTTGAATCTGAGCGCAAAAGTCGATCGCGACATGCCCGCGCGCTCCGCCAGTTGCTGCAATGTCCAGCCATGCGCCGGGTCCTCGTGCATGGCGCCGATCGCCGCGCCGATCTGCCTGTCGGTAAGTGCGAACAGCCAGCCGACATTGCCTTGCGCGGTCATATGCAGGCGCAAGGCCTCGATCAGGATCATGTGGGCGAGGTGCTCGACGATGAGAAAGCCGCCGGGACGCCGCTGGCGCAATTCCTGCATCATCCGCTCCACCGGCCAGCGAAGCGCCGAATGGTCGCTCTCGCCGCGGATGTGGACGATGGGCGGCAGCATCCGCAAGAGGATGCCGGCATGGTCGCCGGACAGCGTGAAGCGACTGCTGACCAGGAGGAAATCGCCGCCGCCATTATGGACGGTGATGCCGCCGGTCCGCGCCGGTGAAAAGATCGTTCGCGCATCGACCGTCGGCAGGCCGAGATCGCTGGCAAGGCGGAAAGGCCGGCCGCGCGGCAACAGGAAGCAGTCGCCCACGTCCAGCCGCACCGCGTCAGGGACGCCCTCGACCGACAGCCAGCATCGGCCGGACACCACGGCGCCGCATTTGATGGCGGCCTGCTGGTCAGGGAACTGGATCGCCCAGTGGCCACCGGTTTCCAGCCCAGCCGACAGGTAATTGCGCGGCTTCAGTAGCGACAGCACGTCTGACAGCGGATCCATGAGCGTTCTCGGACGATTGCGAAGATATCTCGGATTTTACAGTATAGATCGTATGATCGCAACCTTCTATCTCCTTCGGCAACGGGCTGCCTGTACGGCCTTCGCCGAAAACCAAGGAGAAATGATCATGCGTGTGTTCGTTACCGGGGCTACCGGTTTTGTCGGTTCGGCTGTTGTGCGGGAATTGCTCGGGGCGGGCCATCAGGTGCTTGGCCTCGCGCGGTCGGAAGCAGGTGCGGAGTCGATCGTGGCCGCGGGCGCCGAGGCGCATCGCGGCGATATCGAGGATTTCGAGAGCCTGCGCAGCGGCGCTGCCCAATCGGATGGCGTCATCCACACGGCCTTCAACCACGACTTTTCGAGATTCGCCGCCAGTTGCGCAGTTGACCAGCGCGCCATCGAAACGCTCGGCGCGGCGCTCGAGGGTTCCGAGCGGCCGCTGCTTGTCACCTCCGGACTCGCCGGTTTTGCTCAGGGAAGGCCGGCAACCGAAGACGACAAACCTGCGCCTCCATCGGTCTCCATGCCGCGCGCTTCGGAAGCAACGGCCGTGGCGCTCGCAGCGCGCGGGGTGCGCGCATCGACGGTGCGGCTGGCGCCGACCGTCCATGGCGAGGGCGATCACGGTTTCGTGCCGATGCTGATTGCCATTGCGCGTGAAAAGGGCGTCTCGGCCTATGTCGGCGACGGGATGAATCGCTGGGCTGCGGTGCACCGGTTCGACGCCGCCACGCTGTACAGGCTGGCGTTGGAGAAGGGGTCAGGTGGGACCAGCTATCACGCGGTTGGCGAGCAGGGCGTACCGATCAGGGAGATTGCCGAGACCATCGGCCACCGGCTTGGCCTGCCGGTCGTTTCCATGAGCACTGAGGACGCGGCTGCGCATTTCGGCTTTCTCGGGCATTTCATCGGCAGGGACTTGTCGGCGTCAAGTGAGCAGACCCGCACTGCGCTGGGATGGAAGCCGACCGGGCCAGGGCTCATCGCCGATCTCGATCGTGCCCGCTATTTCGAGGCCTGATCAGCCCGGCCAGTCGCGTTGCATTGCATCGACCGACAGCCTGGCGATCAGCGGCAGTGCCAGCAGCACGGCCAGACGCAGCCCTGCCGAGCGGGCAGCACCGTCGTGCTGCTGGACCGCCGCCACATCTGTATGGCGGCAGCAGAACGAACACGGCGTAGAGGCCGACCGCAGCCCGAACGAGCTGCTCGCCCGTGGCCGGAAAGCCAGCGAAGACATGGCCTCGTCATGGCAGACCTACCTTGCTACGGGGATGCGCGCGCGATTCCCGCGCCTAGTTAGAGATCGCCCTTCCTCACCTTGCCGTAAACGATATTCCGGTTCGAGCCATAGTAGACTTTCGCGTCGAAAGGACTCCCGCCGAGGGCGGCATTGATGATGTCCCACATATCGTCGGCCGAACGTAGGATGAGCGGCCAATCCATGAAAGTCTCCATGTAACCATCCGTCGTTATCTCGTCGCTGAAATTGGCAAACAGGAATTCGCCACCGGGCTTGACGAGTTCCATGGCTCTTTGAAGCAGGCGGATGCCGATGGCACGCGGCAGGTAATCGTAAAGCCCCGATGCGTAGACGAGATCGAATGTGCCAAGGGCGTAGGCGCGGCGCAGGATGCCGCGTACGGAACCCTGGACTGCCTCGACTGCCGTGCCGGCAAAGTCGTGGTTCACCGTGGCTACGCTGACGGGGTCCTGATCCAGGCCGATCCAACGTTGCAGTTTATGCCTGGCCAACGCATCGGAGCGTTCGGCTTCCCTGAGGTGGCCGCAGGCAATCGCCAGCACCTCAGCCTTTTCCACACTGCTGGCCGTCTCGTCCACGGTCCTGGCCAGAATATCCCGCCGCTCGCGCCCCGCCACCGAACTGGCAGCTTCACTGGTGTACGCATAAATTTGCCGACCAAGTAAGGTCGACGAGGCCACGATCTCGTCGGCGATCGGATGCTTGTAGTAAATATCCAGCAGGCCTGCATCGCCTGAATACCCGCGCGGTTTTTCGACCGACCACCGCGTGAACGGGTCCTGGAGCAAATATTCCGCGACCCGATGCTGCTGAGCCAAAGGAACGAGTTTCTGCCAGACCGCGGGAGCAACCTGCCGGCGGAGCTTGTGGAGTCGCCCCGCCAAACGATGGACGACGGGGGCGGCCGGTTTGTTTCGCGCAAAGGCTTGATGAGCAAGGTCCAGTATCAGGGCGAGCTGGGCCGTGCTGTCCCTCAACTCGTCGGAGTCAGCCGCCTCTTCGGAGGTCGCAACATGTTTCGTCATCAGCCTGGTGGTGACCAGGCTGTATTGGTCGAGCTGCAGTTTTGGCTTGATAGGCATGCCGTTTACTCTCCGGTTTACCGCCCCGGTCCCCGGCCAGCAGCATAGGTGCGCCGCTAACCAACGCTAACAATTTTAATAAAATTTTAGTAAAATTTTAATCAACGGAACGGCCATCAATCCTGCAAACTGGCTAAATCCGAACCGCCCGTTTACCCTCGGTTAGCGACATCTGACTTTTCTTGCGGACAGGGACGTCTTCATTCCCCAACCGCAGGCGACGTCGGCTGTTGCATTCGCTACTGCAGATCGCGGAGGAGCGTTGCGATGCAACTGAGCGAGGACGTTGCCCAGAAGGTGGCGGCAGCGATTGGACGTCCGCGGTGGCATTCCGCCGATCCGGAACTCCTGACACTGTTCCTGCAGAAGGATGCCGATGAGAATCGCAGCCTTGTGCGATGGGGTATTGCGGCTGCTGTATTCAGCTATGTGGCCTATGGCCTTTTCGATTGGTTTCTCTTTCCGGATGTCGCCGGCCGGCTTGTTTTGACGCGCGTTACGCTAGGGATCACTTCCCTGGCGCTTGTCGAATTTGTCGCCCGACGGGGCTTTGGCCTTGCCACCTTGCACCTTGTAGCAGCGCTGGCGATTGTCTCCGGTGCCCTTGGGTGGCTCGTCTCCGCTGTTGGAACAGAGCATCAGGATGCCCTCTCCCATTTCATGGTTTTTGGCACCGTGTTCATCCTGGGTGCGAATCTGTTCTTCAACTTCCGTTTTTGGCTTTCAGCCCTTGCCTCCGCGACGGTCGCCGCAAGCTTTGTGTACGCCGCGATGTTCTCCCTTCAGGCCGACATCGCCGGTCGGGTCGTGTTGTCGGCCTATTTCGTGAACTGCCTCGTCTTGTCGCTTTATCTTTCGTGGCGGCTGAGCCTGGAGCGTTACCAGACCTTCCTGCACGCGCTTCGGGCACAATTCCAGGAGCAGGCTGCTATCAAGAAGGGGCAAAAGCTAACCGAAATCGCCGACACCGATCCGCTCACGGGAATGAAGAACCGCAGGGCGATCATTCGAGAATTCTCGGAGCTGCGCGAAGACTGGGCCGCGGACGACGACGAGATAGGGCTCATTCTGATCGACGTCGACTACTTCAAAAGGTTCAATGACGGACTTGGTCATCAGGCCGGCGACGATTGCCTGATCAAACTCGCCCATGTCCTCTCCGAGATGGCGGCTGCCAACAACGCCATCGCGGCCCGCTATGGCGGAGAAGAATTCGTCATTCTCTGCAAGGTCACCGGGCGGGCTCACCTTCATGAGATAACGAAGAAATTCTGTCGCGCTGTAGAGGATTTGGATATCTACCACCCTGATCGGGGCGACAAGCTCAACATCGTAACGATCAGTGCCGGGGCGTCGTTGACGCGCGCCGATCAGAGCATAGAGCTTAGAATCCTGCTGCAGGAAGCTGACCGCGCGCTCTACGCGTCCAAGTTTGCCGGTCGGGCTACGTTCACGATTTACGACCCGCATGCCACCAGCCAGGATCGCTCCGGCGAAAATCTTTCAGAACTGCTGAAGGTGGCAGTTTCCAACCAGCTCGTTTCTGTCGCCTACCAGCCAATTCGCGAGCTGGCGTCGGGACGCGTGCTGGGCCACGAGAGTCTGATGCGGGTATGCGACTTCGACGGCACCATGATCAGTCCGTCCGTATTCATACCCGTTGCCGAGCAGACCGGAGCGATCGTGGAACTGGGTACGTGGCTGATCGATCGAGCCTGCGGTGACATGGCGGAATACGGATTGGGCTCGGTCGTGACGGTGAACGTCTCCGTTCTTCAGCTCAAGGCTCCTAACTTTTCACTCCGGATCACCGAGATTCTTGGCAGGCACGGCCTTGCGCCCCAGAAACTGGCCATCGAAATCACCGAAGGCAGTGACATCTTTCTGGAGGCGCAAGCGGTAAGAAACGTGGAGCGGTTGCGAAAACTCGGCGTTCAGATCTGGCTGGACGACTTCGGAACGGGATTTGCCGGCTTGACATGGCTCCGCCGCTTCAAATTCGACGTGGTCAAGATTGATCGCAGCTTCCTCCACGATTGCCAGACGTCTCGTGGCTTGAGCCTGTTGCGGGACATGGTCGGGCTGCTTCGCAATCTCGGCCATGTCGTGCTCGCCGAGGGCGTCGAAACGGAGGAGCAGTACATATTGCTGCAGCGCCTGGGGGTAAATTTGATGCAGGGCTTCCTCACCGGGCATCCAGTCCCGATCGAAGAGGTTAACCAAATAAGGCAAGGCCTTGTTGCCTAGCGGCAGCCTCTACGCTGAAGCTTCGGAGGGCATCCTGCTTCGTTCCGGTCCCCCCTACGCTACTTCGTAGCTTCGGGCGACACTCCTACGCCCAGATGCGGTTCCGGGTGGCCTGCCACCCGAAGCCCGCAGGGCGTAGGGTGGCGGAGAGGGAGGGATTCGAACCCCCGATGGGCTTGCACCCATGCCGCATTTCGAGTGCGGTGCATTCGACCACTCTGCCACCTCTCCGCGGTCATGGTCGGCCGTTGCCGGCGCGGCGCACTAGATAACGGCTGGGCGGGCAGGTTACAAGGCCAAATCCGCGGGGGAATTCAGCTTCCTGTGCGGGCTCTGTCTGGAGGGCTGCGTTGCGGCCACGTCGGCAGATGGGGCCAACCGGTCCTCGACCGGAGAGATCGGGGGCGGCAAGGAGGCGGCGTGGCCAAGGATTCCGCCCGTTTGCCTTGACTCGTACCGAACCTTCGGTTAGGGGAAGCGCGCAATCGGCGTGGAGGGTTCTTCCACGCCGCTTGTTTTTCGAACCCGCAGACTGACAAAAAGACGGCCGAACCGCGTGACGCGGCTCATCGAGGCCGACCGAACAGCGAAAGGCAAAAAATGTTCGCAGTCATTAAAACGGGCGGTAAGCAGTATCGCGTTGCCGCCAACGATCTCCTCAAGATCGAGAAGCTCGAAGCCAATGTCGGCGATATCGTCGAAATCGGCAGCGTCCTCGCCCATGGCGAAGGCGAAAATGTCACCTTCGGCGCCCCGTTCGTCGATGGCGCTCTGGTCACGGCGGAAGTCGTCGAGCAGGGCAAGAACCGCACCGTCATCGCTTTCAAGAAGCGTCGCCGGCAGAATTCGCGCCGCAAGATCGGCCACCGCCAGCTTCTGACCACCGTGCGGATCGCCGAGATCCTGCTGGGTGGCGCCAAGCCTTCCAAGAAGGCCTCAGCCAAGGTGGAAGCCAAGGAAGTCAAGGCTGACGTAGCGCCCGAGGCGAAGGCCGAGGCCGCGCCGAAGGAAGCCAAGGCGAAGAAGGAAGCCAAAGCCGAGGCTGCTCCGAAGGATGAAGCCAAGACGGAGACCGCCGTCGCCGCGCCGCTGTTCAAGGCGCCGAAGGGCGAGCCGGACGATTTGGCCGTGATCAAGGGCATCGGCCCGGTTGCCGCCGGCCAGCTGCACGAGCAGGGCATCACCACCTTCGCCCAGCTTGCCAAGCTGTCGGACAAGGACGTGGCCAAGATCGACGCGCACATGCCCTTCAGCACCGACCAGATCAACGACTGGCGCGAGCAGGCCAAGGAACTGGCGAAGAAGTAAAACGAACCGGCGACAAGGTCGCCGGATCGGACTTGAAACGGAACGCGAACGCGTTCATAAGACCATTCAAGCGCCCCAGGGCGCATCGGAGTTAGTTAGATGGCACACAAGAAAGCTGGCGGCTCGTCGCGCAACGGTCGCGACTCGCATTCCAAGCGTCTGGGCGTGAAGAAGTTCGGCGGCGAAGCCGTCATCCCGGGCAACATCATCATCCGTCAACGCGGCACCACCTGGCATCCCGGCGTCAATGTCGGCATGGGCACGGACCACACCCTTTTTGCGCTCGAGACCGGCGCAGTCACCTTCAACAAAAAAGCCAACGGCCGAACCTACGTATCGGTCAACCCGATTACCAAAGCCGCGGAGTAGCCGGTTCCGCACTATAAAACCGGCGCCCATCTCGGGAACCGGTGTCTGGCCAAACCAGTGAATGGAGCCAGGAAAAGGATCAGGGGAGATGGGTTTTCCATCTCCCCTTTTTTCTTGCCTGGAGGACGTCGAATGGTTGCCGAAGCGGAAGACACCGAAGACGAAAGTTACGCGATAGATTGCCCGGTGCTGGCCACGGAGCGGCTGGTGATGCGCGCTCCCTGCGAAGCCGATATCGCGCAACTGGTCGAGCTTGCCGACAACCGTCACGTCGCCGAGATGCTGGCCCGCATGCCGCACCCCTATGGTGAGGCCGAGGCACGCGCCTTCCTGGCTATGACGAGATCGCGCCGGGCCGGCATCGCCTATGCCCTGACGCTCGCCGGCACCGACATTTTCGTCGGCTGCGCCGGCCTCAACATGACCGATCGCGGGCTGGAGCTCGGCTACTGGATCGGCGAGCCCTACTGGAAGCGCGGCTATGCGACGGAGGCCGCGCACGCGTTGGTCGACCTCGCCTTCCAACGGACGTCGATCCAGGTGCTGCAGGCTTCGACGCGGGTGATCAATCCGGCTTCGCGCCGGGTCATCCACAAATGCGGCTTCCAGTATGCCGGCCAGGGCATGCTGAACTCGATCGTCGCCGGCCAGGTGCCGGTCGAGCGGTACCGGCTGGACAGAAAGACCTGGATCAGTCTTCGAAACTGGGTGCATTTCTAGGTGTTTTGATATTCAGGTGAGGCCGGCCTGCAAACGCGGGTTTTATGCGCTTCCGGTGCACGTACTTAAGTACACTCCGCTCCGGTTCTCGAAAACCAGTGTTTTCGGCTCGGCCTGACCTGAATCTCAACACACCTAGGCGCGTGCCTCCAAACGACAGGTTTGGCAACGTTGGTTGTGGATCGGGCTCAACTCAGCCCATCTCGACCCAAATCGGGAGATGGTCCGAGCCGACCGCTTCACGGTCGACCCACAGGCGCTTCAGCGATCCGGCGAGCGAGGCCGAGGTGAAGATGTAGTCTATGCGCTTGTGGCGGCTTGTGTCTTCGGGTCGCGTGGGATCGACCCAGGTGACGACGTCTGGTGTGTTCAGGCGCTGGGCGACGTCGACGGCGAGATCGGCGGTCAGCGGCATACCGAATTCATGGTCCGGGCGGCCGACGAGTTCGACATATTCGGGCGAGCCGGGCAGCATGTTGAAGTCGCCCATCACGATGAAGGCTTCGGGATAGGGCAGGTCCGGCAGGCCGATCTCGGGAATGCCGGAGAGACCGCCGCCCTCGAAGGCATAGTTCAACAGGCGCTGGCGCAGGAACCGGATCTGGCTGGCGCGCTCAACCGGACTGCGATGGTCAAGATGCGTGGAATAGAAGCGGATGAAGCCGAGCGGGGTCTCGACCAGCGCCTCGAGTGCGCCGCGCTGGAAGTTCATCGCCTCAAGGCTGCGGCTGCGCGGCAAAAGCAGATTGCGCGACAGATGGATCGGCGTCTTCGACAGCACCATGTTGCCGAGCTGGAAAGTGGTGGTGATGGCGCGGCCGGCCTCCAGGCGCGAGCCGACATTGACCTCGAAATTGCTGCCGTAGGCGGCAAAATATTCGGGCAGCGCCTCACCGATCTCGGCGACCATGTCGCGGTTGCCGTTCCTCGGATTGTTGCGGGTCACTTCCTGCAGCGCGATCACGTCGGCGCCGCGAACCGCCTCGGTGATGCGGCCGAGATCGTAGCGGCCATCCAGACCGATACCGTACTGGATGTTGTAGCTCACAACCTTCATTCCCGCGCCCCTCAAGCTCCGTCCGCGAACACTGCTACCGCGTCCCCGACAAAAGGGCATCCGGCGCTTTAGTCGCAAAACGGCCTCGCCCTTGGCCGCGCCTTGGTTTAGAGCAAGGCGCAAGATCTAGAGCAAAGCCGCAAGGCCAACAGAAACTGCGTAGTCCAATGAAATTTCTCGATCAAGCCAAGGTTTATATCCGCTCCGGCGACGGTGGCGCCGGCTCTGTGTCGTTCCGGCGCGAAAAATTCATCGAGTTCGGCGGCCCGGATGGCGGCGACGGCGGCCGCGGCGGCGATGTCTGGCTGGAAGCGGTCAACGGTCTCAACACGCTGATCGACTATCGCTATCAGCAGCATTTCAAGGCCAAGACTGGTGTCCACGGCATGGGCCGCAACATGACCGGCGCCAAGGGCGCCGATGTGACGCTCAAGGTGCCGGCCGGAACCCAGGTGTTTGCCGAGGACAATGAGACGCTGATCTGCGACCTGACCGTGGTCGGCCAGCGCTTCCTGCTGGCCAAGGGCGGCAATGGCGGTTTCGGCAACCAGCATTTCAAGACCTCGACCAACCAGGCGCCTCGCCGCGCCAATCCCGGCCAGCCCGGCGAAGAGATGAATGTCTGGCTGCGGCTGAAGCTGATTGCCGACGCCGGCCTGGTCGGGCTGCCAAATGCCGGCAAGTCGACTTTTCTGGCAACCGTCACCGCGGCCAAGCCAAAGATCGCCGACTACCCCTTCACCACGCTGCATCCAGGTCTCGGCGTTGCCCGCATCGATGCGCGCGAATTCGTCATCGCCGACATTCCGGGCCTCATCGAGGGCGCGCATGAGGGTGTCGGCATCGGCGACCGGTTCCTCGGCCATGTCGAGCGCACGCGTGTGCTTTTGCACCTGGTCTCGGCGCAGGAGGAAAATCCTGGAAAGGCCTACAAGACCGTGCGCGCCGAGCTGGATGCCTATGGCAATGGGCTGATCGAGAAGGTCGAGATCGTGGCGCTGAGCCAGGTCGATATCCTCGACGCCGATGAGCGCAAGAAGAAGGTTGCGTCGCTCAAACGCGCTGCCGGCCGCGCGCCGATGCTGCTGTCGGCGGCCACCGGCGAGGGCGTCGAAGCGGTGCTGCGGGCGCTGATGGCGGTTGTCGGCGAAGCGCGCGACAGGGCTGCCGCTCCCGTCGAGACCCGGCTGGGACCAATAGCGATGACGGCTCAATCGCTGACAAAATACCGGCGCATCACAGTCAAGATCGGTTCGGCCTTGCTGGTCGACCGCACCAGCGGCCTGAAGCGCGACTGGCTTGCCTCGCTTGCCGAGGATATTGCGGTGCTCGCCAATGGCGGCGCCGAGATCCTGGTCGTATCGTCCGGCGCCATTGCGCTCGGCCGCACCATTCTCGGTCTCGGCAAACGGGCGCTGAAGCTGGAAGAAAGCCAGGCGGCTGCGGCCGTCGGCCAGATCGCGCTGGCCGGCGCGTGGTCGGATGCGCTGGGCAAGGGTTCGCTGAAATCGGGCCAGATCCTGCTGACGCTGGGCGACACCGAAGAGCGCCGCCGCTATCTGAATGCCCGCGCGACGATCTCGACGCTGCTCAAGATGAAGGCGGTGCCGGTCATCAATGAGAACGACACGGTGGCGACCTCCGAAATCCGCTATGGCGACAATGACCGGCTGGCGGCCCGGGTGGCGACGATGATGGGCGCCGACCTGCTTGTGCTGCTCTCCGACATTGACGGGCTCTATACGGCGCCGCCGGCGCGCGATCCCGATGCAAAATTCATTCCGGTGGTCGACCGCATCACGCCCGATATCGAGGCTATGGCCGGGGCGGCCGCATCCGAACTGTCGCGCGGCGGCATGCGCACCAAGCTCGATGCCGGCAAGATCGCCACCGCCGCCGGCACCGCCATGATCATCACCTCGGGCACCAGGCTGTCGCCACTGATGGCGATCGAACGTGGCGAGCGCGCCACCTTCTTCAGGCCGAGCGCCAATCCGGTGAAAGGCTACAAGACCTGGATCGCCGGCCAGCTCGAACCGGCCGGGCGGCTCACCGTCGACGCCGGCGCCATCGGTGCGCTGCTGTCCGGCAAATCTTTGCTGCCGGCCGGCGTCAGGCTGGTCAGCGGCAATTTCTCGCGCGGCGACACGGTGGCCATCCTGTCGCCGGAAGGGCGCGAGATCGCGCGCGGGCTTGTT
Source organism: Mesorhizobium sp. M0217 (assembly GCF_040321955.1). NCBI lineage: Bacteria > Pseudomonadati > Pseudomonadota > Alphaproteobacteria > Hyphomicrobiales > Phyllobacteriaceae > Mesorhizobium > Mesorhizobium sp. M0217. Next base: position 134,352 of record NZ_JAMYSN010000011.1, read on the forward strand.
GCCTACGATGCCGCCGATGCCGTAAGGATCGCAGGCCTGAAGACCGCCGAGATCGAAACCGTGCTCGGCTACGAGGCGCGCTCGGCGATGATCCACAGGGACGATCTGGTGGTGAGCGATCCGGGTGACCAGATACGGCCTGCCGGCCAGCTATGGGCCGGGGGCGAGGTAAGCGGAGGATGAGACATGCTGAAGTTGCATGAACAATCCGGGGATGACACCGTCGCGCTGATGGCTGATATCGGCCGCCGCGCCCGCGCGGCCGCCCGACCGTTGGCGATTGCGACCGCCGCCGCCAAGGATGCCGCACTTCTCGCCATGGCCGACGCGATCATCGCGCGCCAGCAGCAGATTCTCGATGCCAACGCCATCGATGTCTCTAACGGACACGAATCGGGCTTGTCCGGCTCCTTCATGGACCGGTTGAAGCTCGATCCGGCGGGCACCCGTGCCATGGCGGATGGCATCCGTGAAATCGCCGAGCTCAGGGACCCGGTCGGCGATGTGATTGCCGCCTGGGATCGCCCCAACGGCCTGCAGATCGAGCGCGTGCGCACGCCGCTCGGCGTTGTCGGCGTCATTTATGAAAGCCGGCCGAATGTGACGGCGGATGCCGGCGCGCTCTGCCTCAAGGCCGGCAATCCGGTGATCCTGCGCGGCGGCTCGGATTCGCTCAATTCGTCCGCCGCCATTCATGCCTGCCTGGTCGAGGGGCTGAAGGCCGCCGGCCTGCCGGAAGACGCCATTCAGCTGGTGCCGACCACCGACCGCGCCGCCGTCGGCGAGATGCTGAAAGGGCTTGGCGGCAATCTCGACGTCATCATTCCGCGGGGCGGCAAGAGCCTGGTCGGGCGCGTCCAGAGCGAGGCGCGGGTGCCGGTCTTTGCCCATCTTGAAGGCATCTGCCATCTCTACATCGACCGCTCGGCCGATCTCGACATGGCGGTCAGGATCGCCGTCAACGCCAAGATGCGGCGCACCGGTGTCTGTGGCGCTGCAGAGACTTTGCTGGTCGACCGCGCGGTGGCCTCCACACATCTGGTGCCGATCCTCGACGCGCTACGCGCCGCCGGCTGCGAGATCCATGCCGATCAGGAAGTGATGAAGCTGTTCTTCGACGCCAAGCCGGCGACCGATGCCGACTGGATGACCGAATATCTCGACGCCATCATCGCGGTAAAGCTGGTCGACGGGATTGCCGGCGCCATCGACCATATCGAGACGTTCTCCTCACACCACACAGAGGCGATCATCGCCGAGGATGCAAAGGCTGTGCAGCGCTTCTTCAGCGAGATCGACTCGGCGATTCTCCTGCACAATGCCTCCACCCAGTTCGCCGATGGCGGCGAGTTCGGCATGGGCGCCGAGATCGGCATCGCCACCGGCAAGATGCACGCGCGCGGACCGGTTGGTGTCGAGCAGCTGACCTCGTTCAAATACCGCGTGCGCGGGTCGGGACAGGTGAGGCCTTGAGCGCTGGCCTTACCCTCCCCCTTGTGGGGAGGGTGGCGAGCGCAGCGAGCCGGGTGGGGGTACGACGCTGAATTCTGCAATCCCCCCACCCCGCTCCGCTTCGCGGATCGACCCTCCCCACAAGGGGGAGGGTGGGGCGCCTCTTTCCTCGCACTACCTCCGCATGCCGCATGCCGAAAAGGGCCTTGCCGTCGGCCTGTTCGGCGGCTCGTTCAACCCGCCGCATGCCGGTCATGCGCTGGTGGCGGAAATCGCGCTCAGGCGGCTGGCGCTCGACCAGCTATGGTGGATAGTGACGCCTGGCAATCCGCTGAAGAGCACCAGGGAATTGGCGCCGCTGAGCGACCGGCTGCTCCAGTCGGAGCAGGTCGCCAAGAACCCGAAGATCAAGGTCACCGCCTTCGAGGCGGCGCATCATATTCGCTTCACCGCCGACACGCTGGCGCTGGTCAAGGCACGCAATCCCGGCGTCGACTTCGTCTGGATCATGGGCGCCGACTCACTTCGCGATTTCCACCGTTGGCAGCGCTGGCGCCAGATCGTCATGACCTTCCCCATCGCGGTCATCGACCGCCCGGGCGCGACGCTGTCCTTCCTGTCCTCGGTCGTGGCCAAGACGTTCGACTATGCCCGCGTCGACGAGGGTGATGCGCCCCGGCTCGCGCGCATGAAGGCGCCGGCCTGGACCTTCATCCACGGCCCACGCTCGTCGCTGTCATCGAGTGCTATTCGCCAGCAAGCCAAGGGGTAACTCCGTAAGACCAGATCGCCGATGTCGCTTTTACGGCGGCCTTTCGCGATTGGCTGGGCGATGCTGCGCTGGATATGGCCACTTCAGTGAACCAGACCGACATCGACCCCAATCATGGCGCCCCGCCGGCGCCCGTGATCGCCATTGCCAGCGTAATCGTGTCGATGGCGCTGATCGCGGTCGGCAACGGGTTGATGTTCGCCTATATCCCGGTCCGGCTTGGCGTCGAGCGCTTCGATCCGACCTGGGCCGGGCTGATCATCACCGGCCTGTCGGCCGGCGGGCTTGCCGGCTGTATCCTGACCGGGCCGCTGGTGCGCCGCGTCGGGCACGCCCGCGCCTTCATGGTGCTGTCGGCGCTGATAGCGCTGTCGAATGCTGCCATTGGCGCCGGCACCTACCCGCTGCTGTGGATCGCGGCACGCGCGCTTTACGGTTTTGCAATATGCGGCCTGTTCATCGTCGCCCAGAGCTGGCTCAACGATGCCGTCGCAAACGCCATTCGCGGCCGGGTGATGGCGGTGTTTTACGTCGCCTATGTCGCCGGACTTGGCGTCGGCTATGCCCTGCTGGCGGCGGTCGACATCGCGACGGCGCAGGCGCCGCTGATCGGCATTGCCTTCACCGCAGTGTCGATCCTGCCGGTCGGCATGACGCGGTTGGCTCAACCGCCGCCACCTCGCGCAGCCTCCGTGGCGCTTGGCCGCGCCTGGCGGATCTCGCCGGTCGGCGTGGCCGGCATGCTGGCCGTCGGCGGTCTGTCGATGGCGATCGCCGGGTTCGCACCGATCCATGCCACGGCCAAAGGCTATAGCCAGGCCGATGTGGCGCTGCTTTTGTCGGCGATGCCCGTCGGCACGCTGATCCTGCAGATACCGCTCGGCTGGATTTCCGACCGTACCGATCGCCGTTACGTGCTGGCCGGCGCTGCGGCACTGGCCATCGTCGCCGGTATTCTGGCCATCGGCTTCGACGGCGGCGCGCTGATGGTGCTCGTGGTGATCTACATCGTCTGGGACGGCGCCTCGGAATCGATCTATTCGCTGGCCAGCGCGCATGCCGCCGACCGCGCCGGCAAGGACGACATGGTGGCGCTGTCGAGTTCGTTGCTGTTTGCCTGGTCGCTGTCGGGGTTCATCGTGCCGGGTATCGTGACGGCCCTGTCGGCTGTCTATGGCACGCAGGCCTTCATTTATGTGGCCATCGTCATCGCCACTGTCTTCTGCCTGTTCGTGCTGTGGCGAGTGGCCACCACGCGCGCCGTCCCCGCTACGGAGACCAGCAGTTTCGCGCCGATGTCGGCGCAGGCGCCGCTGCCGGTGGAGCTCGCCTACGCCCCGGAAGATAAGCGCTGAACGGTTTCACAGCTCCTACTGCCTGGTAGCGGCAGTTTCCTGTCGAGCCTCCGGCGGAGGTGCGGGAACCGAAATGGCTTCGGCGTCGAACGCCTGCTTGACGCGTTTGGTGAGATCGATCTGGGTGGCGAAGAAATCCGCCGCCGTGGTCCAGTAGCGCAAGGTGATGGCGACGCTGGCATCGCCCACCGTGGCGACGAAGGCGATCGGCGCCGGCTCTCGCTTGACGCGGCGCTCGCCGCCGGCAACGCCCAGCATGGTTTTCTGCGCCAGGTCGATGTCGTTCCAGGAGCCGATGCTCAGCGTGATGTCTCCGCGGCGCACACCGTTGCGAGTAAAATTGCGCACCGGCTGGTTCCACAGCGTCGAATTGGGCGCCAGCACATAGACGCCGTCTGTCGTGCGGAGCTTGGTGGCGAACAGGCCGATTTCCTCGACGGTGCCGGAAATGGCGCCGACCTCGACATATTCGCCGATGCGGAATGGCCTGAGCGCCAGAAGCATGATGCCTGCGGCGATGTTCTGCAGCGTGCCTTGCAGCGCCAGGCCGATTGCCAGCCCGATGGCGCCGATGGCGGCGATGATCGAGGCCGTCTGAACGCCGAACTGGCCGAGCACCATGATGACCACCAGGATCAGGATGGCGTAGCGCACGATCTTCGAGAAGAAATGGCGCAGCGTCGCGTCGAAACCATGGATATGGCCGAGGCCGGCTGAGATCGATCGTTCTGCGAGCCCGGCGACGAGATAGCCGACGACCAGCAGGATGATGGCGCCGATGGCGGAGAAGGAATAGGAAACGATCAGTGTGCTGAGTTGCGCAAGGCCAGCCTGCACGGTGAGCAGCGTGTTCTGGGGGTCGATTGGCATCAGGAAAATCCGTTTGGGGGGTGTGTCGATAACCCCTGCCGCGGCCATGGGTTCCGATTTTTCTCAAGGCTCCGGAACCGGAAGTCGTGCACTGCGTTCGCGGTGGCAGGGCCTCCCGTCTTGAAACTGCAAGGGAACTCTGCCTATCTATAGGGTGTCACCTGATTTCGTGGGTGATTTGGTTGTTCTTGCTGCGAAAGGAAATACACTGAGAACAGCATTGCGGAAGAAGGCTGACGTCATGCCTTCGCCGGCCAGGATCAGCGTAGATGACGCCGTGTCCCGTGCCATCAAGACAGTCCTTGCCAGTCTGGAAGACTCCAAGGCCGAAAATATTGTCTCAATCGACATTCAGCGGAAATCGAGCCTCGGCGACTATATGGTCATCGCGTCGGGCCGGTCGCACCGTCATGTCTCGGCTGTCGCCGACCACCTGCTCAAGGCGCTCAAGGATGCCGGTCTCGGCACGGCGCGCGTCGAGGGGCTGTCCGGCGCCGACTGGGTCCTGATCGATTCAGGCGACATCATCGTCCATGTCTTCCGCCCAGAAGTCCGCGAATTCTACAATCTTGAAAAGATGTGGCAGGCGCCGGACCTTGAGGAAGAGACCTTGCACTGAGCTCCGTCTCATGTCGTAACCATCCGGGGTGCGACATGGATTGAAAGCTCGCCGAGGCAGGGATGAAGATAGCAGTTCATGCCGTGGGCCGGATGAAGGCCGGCCCCGAGAGAGAACTCGCCGACCGCTATTTCGAGCGTTTCGCCAAGAGCGGCCCGGCGATCGGGTTCGAATTCTCTGGTGTCGCCGAGATCGCCGAGGGACGAGCCCAGAACGCCAATGAGCGCCGCCGCGAGGAAGGCCAGAAGCTGCAGGCACAGCTGCAGCCGGGCACGGCGCTGTTCCTGCTCGACGAACGCGGCAAAAACCTGTCCTCAGACGATTTCGCCAGCCGTATCGGCCAGCTGCGCGATGGCGGACGCAAGGCGTTGGTCATCGCCATTGGCGGCGCCGACGGGCACGACCAGTCGATTCGCGATCAGGCTGAGCTGATAGTCTCGTTCGGCGCGGCGACCTGGCCGCACCAACTGGTGCGCGTCATGCTGGGCGAGCAGCTCTATCGGGCGGCAACGATTCTTTCGGGACATCCCTACCACCGTTCGTAAATCAGTGGGTCGAGGATCAATCGTCCGGATTTCCGCCCCAATGCGCGGCTGTTTTGTGCTAGGCTTCGGTTCGATCATGGTTGATGGTTCGTTAACGAAGCCACGCATAGAGTCGGGCTTCAATGGCTGACAACGGGAAATCACGAACGGGCTTCCGGCACGCGCGCTGCGGCATCGCTGCAGCAGTGGTTTTGCTGTCGCTCGGGCTTGCGCGGGCCGAAAATACGCTGGACGTGGCGCCCGACCCCGATCTGAGCCGTGCCGAATATGAGAAGGTGTCGGCCGAGATCACGCTGTCGTCCGAACGGCTGGCCAAGCTCGCCGCCGACATTGCTTCGGTCAAGAAGGACCATGCCTCGATCACCGCGGCGCTTATCCAGTCGGCGATGACCGAGCAGAAGCTCGGCCAGGACATCGAGGATATCGGCGCCAGGCTCGAAGGACTGAAGGGCGAGGAACAGAAGATCCGTGTCTCGCTGGCGGCGCGGCGCGACGTGCTGGCCGAGGTGCTGGGGGCGCTGCAGCGCATGGGGCTCAATCCGCCGCCGGCGATCCTGGTCAAGCCGGAAGACGCACTGTCGTCGGTGCGCAGCGCCATCCTGCTCGGCGCAGTGGTGCCGGAACTGCGCCAGCAGACCGACAAATTGCTGGCCGACCTCAGGGAACAGACCCGGGTGACGGCCGCGATCGCGGCCGAGCGGACGCGGCTGACAGCGGCGGTCGGCGAGCAGACGGCGGAAAAGAAACGCCTCTCCATGCTGCTCGAAGCCAAGCAGAAGCTCGAGGCGGACACCTGGACGGCGATGGCCGCTGAAAAGCAGCGGTCCCAGGCGCTTGCGGCCAAGGCCGGCAGCCTGAAAGAGCTGATCGCTTCGCTTGAAGCCGACAAGAGCCGCAAGGCGGCGGATGCCGTCAAGGCAGGCGAACAGAAAGCGGCCGACAGCGATAAGCCGGACGCCGATAACGCCGATGCAGGCACAACCGCGTCGACGGAGCTGGCTTCGCTGCCCGTGCCGGAAGGCAACCGCCTCACCGCCGCCGCGCCGTTTTCGGCACTTCAGGGACAAGTCTCGCTGCCGGTCACCGGCAAGATCAAGCTGCGTTTCGGGGCCGATGACGGTAACGGCGCGGTGATGCTTGGCGACATGGTTGCGACACAATCGGGAGCCATCGTCACGGCACCGGCGGACGGAAATGTGCTTTATGCGGGGCCTTTTCGCTCCTATGGTCAACTCTTGATCCTCAATGCGGGAGACGGCTATCATGTCGTCCTGGCGGGGATGAGCAGAATCAGCGTCGCGTCTGGCCAGTCGGTGCTCGCAGGAGAGCCGGTCGGCGCGATGGGAGAGGCCCGGGTGGCAAGCACCTCGGCCTCGAAGAATGGAAATGCCACGCCGGAACTCTATGTCGAGTTCCGCAAGGATGGAAAACCCGTCGATCCGACCCCATGGTGGGCGGACCGCTTCTCTGGAAGGACGTGAAATGATGCGGAAACTGTCGCTTCTTATTGCCGGTGCGCTGATGGGCGCGTCAGCGATGAGCCTGGTCTATGGCGCCCCCGGCTCGACGGCGAACGCTGCAGGCTCCGAGACCTACAAGCAACTGGCGATCTTCGGCGACATCTTCGAGCGCGTGCGGGCGCAGTATGTGACGCCGCCGGACGACAAGTCGCTGGTCGAAAACGCCATCAACGGCATGCTCACCTCGCTCGACCCGCACTCCTCCTACATGAATGCCGAGCAGGCGCAGGACATGCGCGTGCAGACCAAGGGTGAGTTCGGCGGCCTCGGCATCGAGGTCACCATGGAGAACGACCTGGTCAAGGTGATCACGCCGATCGACGACACCCCGGCTGCCAAGGCAGGCGTGCTGGCCGGCGACTATATCGCCAAGATCGACGGCCAAGAGGTTCGCGGCCTGACGCTCAACGATGCAGTCGAAAAGATGCGCGGCCTGGTCAACACGCCGATCAAGCTGACCATCCTGCGCCAAGGCGCCGACAAGCCGATCGAGCTGACGGTGGTGCGCGATATCATCAAGGTCAAGGCGGTCAAGTTCCGGGTCGAGAACGACATCGGCTACATGAAGATCACCTCCTTCACCGAAAAGACCTATGACGACCTCGAGAATGCCATCGACACCATCAAGAAGCAGGTGCCGAACGACAAGCTCAAGGGCTATGTGCTCGATCTCAGGCTCAACCCGGGCGGCCTGCTCGACCAGGCGGTGAGCGTGTCCGACGCCTTCCTCGACCGTGGCGAGATCGTCTCGACCCGCGGCCGCGACCCGAAGGACGTCACACGCTTCGACGCCAAGGCAGGCGACGACATCGGCGCCAAGCCGCTGATCGTGCTCGTCAATGGCGGTTCGGCCAGCGCCTCCGAGATCGTCGCCGGCGCGCTGCAGGACCTGCGCCGCGCCACAGTGGTCGGCACGCAGTCATTCGGCAAGGGCTCGGTGCAGACCATCATCCCGCTTGGCGAGAACGGCGCGCTGCGCCTGACGACGGCGCTCTATTACACGCCGTCCGGCAAGTCGATCCAGGGCAAGGGCATCACGCCCGACATCAAGGTCGACCAGCCGCTGCCGCCCGAACTGCAGGGCAGGGACCTGACGCGCGGTGAATCTGACCTCAAGGGCCATATCAAGGGGGCCGACGAGAGCGATACCGGCTCGGGCTCGGCTGCCTATGTGCCGCCGGATCCAAAGGACGATCTGCAGCTGATCTATGCCGAACAGCTGCTGCGCGGCCAGAAGACCGATCCGGCATTCCCGCCGAATCCTGAGAAGGCAGTGCTTAACCAGTAAAATCGACTGGTAGCTCTGGCTGCCCAATCGAAGCGATGCAATGCTGCCGGGACCGTGAGGTTCCGGCAGTTTGATTCGGGGGCAGCTGGGCGCTGCGCCTCAAAAGGCGCAGGGGACGCGCCGTCAGTTTTGGATCTGCGCATGGCGAAAAGATTTCGCTGATCACGCGCCCGGGGATGCGGCTTGGCTGACGTCGGCAAGGACATCGAACGCCCGCTCGGACAGACCGTCCGAAAGCGTGCTGCGTCGCGCGGGATCAGCGCTGGCGCCGTCGCGGCGACGCTGGTCGTGCTGGCCGCGGTCGGCATCTCCGGCGCGATCGCGCTGCGCGAGAAGCCGTTCCGCAAAACGGAAGCAATCGCGGTCTCGACGCCAAAGGTGACGGCGGCGGCCGAGCCCGCGGCCGCAGCACCCACTGCTCAAGCGACGGCGGCAGCGCCGAAGGCGGAAACGCCCAAGGCCAGCGGTCCGCAGATCATCCATGTGCAAACCCAGGAGGGTGACGGCCCGCCCAATGCAGCCATTGTCATCCATGACCCGTCGACGATCGGCCAGAACCTGAAGATCGCGCATATCCCCGACAGGGCGCTGATCGAGGCCAGCGACACCGGCCCACTCCCGGTTCGCGCCGCTGACGGCCGGCGGCCGTTCGATGTCTATGCGCGGCCGTGGTCGGGTTCGCGCGGCGCTCGCGTGGCAATCGTCATCGGCGGGCTTGCGGTGTCGCAGACCGGCACGCAGGCGGCGATCGCCAAGCTGCCGGCCGAAGTGACGCTGGCTTTTGCGCCGCAAGGCAACAGCATTAGCCGGTGGATGCAGGCGGCACGGCAGAGCGGGCATGAAGTGGTCATGCAGGTGCCGCTCGAACCGTTCGACTATCCCAATGTCAATCCTGGCCGCAACACGCTGACAGTGGCGGCAAGCCCGGACGAGAATCTGAAGAATCTGCGCTGGGCGCTGTCGCGGACCACCAACTATACCGGCGTCATGAACTATATGGGGGCTCGCTTTTCGGCCGACGCGACGGCGATGGGGCCGTTCATGGCCGAACTCGGCAAGCGCGGCCTTGCCTATGTCGATGACGGCTCGTCCGCACGGAGCCTGGCGTCCGATCTCGCCTTGAAGGACGGTGTGCCGTTCGTCGCCGGCGATACGGCAATCGACGCCGTGCAGGACCGCGGCGCCATCCTGAAAAAGCTCGACGCGCTGGAAGCGACCGCGCGCGCCAAAGGCTCCGCCGTCGGCATCGGCTCGGCCTTCGACCTCACCGTCGATACCGTGGCGTCCTGGGCGGTCGAAGCGAAAAAGCGCGGCATCGAGATCGTGCCGATCTCGGCGGTGGCCATCGACCCGGAAAAAGGCTGATCATGACGAAGAAACCTGTGGACCCCGAGACGCTGCCATACCGCCCCTGTGTCGGGCTGATGATCCTCAATGGCGACGGGCTGGTCTGGGTCGGGCACCGCATCGCCGAGCCGGACAGCGAATTCGCCGGCACCACGCAGCTCTGGCAGATGCCGCAAGGCGGCATCGACGAGGGCGAGGAGCCGCTGCAGGCGGCCGGGCGCGAACTCTATGAAGAGACCGGCATGCGCTCGGTCACGCTGCTCGCCGAGGCGCCGCACTGGATCAATTACGACCTGCCGCCCGATCTGGTCGGCATAGCCCTCAAGGGGCGTTATCGCGGCCAGACGCAGAAATGGTTCGCCTACAGCTTTCACGGCGGGACCAGCGAGATCCAGATCAATCCGCCGCCGGGCGGCCACACCGCCGAATTCGATGAATGGGCATGGCGGCCAATGCAGGACCTGCCCGATCTGATCGTGCCGTTCAAACGCAAGGTCTATGAGGATGTGGTGGCGGCGTTCCGTCATCTTGCCTAGCTGGATGTGACGGTTCGCACGGCAGCTGATTCGTGCTTTATTGATCGCGACACCCGCAGCCACGAGACCCATATGAACGACGCCGGGCAATGGCCTCTTAGCGCAGCGTCTGGGCTGCCCCTCACCTGCCTGCCGACTTTCGTCACTCGAAAAGCCAAGCAGTTGGCTTTTCGTCCGCTTTACGCGGACCGCTCCTCAACTCCCCGTATAGGGCCGGGGAGAAATATCCGGCAGGACAATGAGGGGCAGCGCCGACTTCAGCGGGTCTGCAATGCATAAAGCCAAAGATACGATCAGCGAAGCGGCGGCCGGCGCCATTCTCACCATCGATCTCGGCGCGGTCAGGGAGAATTACCGGCGGCTCAAGGCAAAGCTCGGCGGCGTACGCTGCGCCGGCGTCGTCAAGGCCGACGGTTACGGGCTCGGCGCGCGGCAAGTGGCGGCGGCACTGGTTGCCGAAGGCTGCGACAGCTTCTTTGTCGCTCATCTCACCGAGGGTGTCGCGCTGCGCGACGCACTCGGACCGAAGCTGGAAATCCATGTGCTGAACGGCCTGCCGCCGGGCTCGGAACCCGAAGCGGTGGCCGCCGACCTTGTTCCCGTCATCAACAGCACCGGGCAACTGAAGGCGTGGAGCGAGGCAGGCCAAAAGGCCGGCCGCAAGCTCAAGGCCGCCATCCAGGTCGACAGCGGCATGTCGCGGCTGGGCATGGCGCCGGCAGAGGTCGAGGCGCTTTCGGCCGATGCTTTCGCCGGCGTCGATGTCGTCCTCGCCATGAGCCATCTGGCCCGCGCCGACGAACCGACCAATGCGGCCAATGATGCGCAACTCAGGGAGTTCGAACGGCTGCGCAAAATGCTGCCCAAGGCGCCGGCGTCGCTCGACAATTCCTCCGGCATCTTTCTTGGGCCGCGCTATCAGTACGACCTCGCGCGTCCGGGCGCTGCGCTCTACGGCATCAATCCGACGCCTGATGAGGCGAACCCGATGCTGCCGGTGGTGCGGCTCGAGGCAAAGATCATCCAGACACGCGGCATCGATAAGGGCGCGGGCGTCGGCTACGGACATGCGTTTCTGGCCAGCGGTCCCTTGCGCGCGGCCACGATCTCGCTCGGCTATGCCGATGGCTGGCACCGGCGCGCGGCTTCGGCTGCCTGGCTCGACGGCGTGCGACTGCCCTTTGTCGGGCGGGTGTCGATGGATTCGATCATACTCGACATCTCGGCCCTGCCGGACGGCCGGCCGCGCGAGGGCGACCTTGTCGAACTCCTGGGCCCCTCGCAGAGCGTCGATGACGCCGCCGGTCATGCCGGCACGATCGGTTATGAAATCCTGACCAGTCTCGGCCCCCGCTTCCACCGCCGCTATATCAACGAATAGAGCCGCGACACGCCGCCCCTTGGCGGACGCCGCAGAATCCGGCAGACAGGAGGCGGCGGCCCTCTGACGGAAGTCGTCGTGGAGAGTGATGCGATGAAGATCTTCGTGTTGGGCGGCGGCGTTATCGGGGTCACCACTGCCTATTATCTCGCTGAGGCCGGCCACGAGGTGACGGTGTTCGACCGCCAGAAAGGGCCGGCGCTGGAAACCAGCTTCGCCAATGCCGGCGAGATCTCGCCGGGGTATGCTTCGCCCTGGGCCGGCCCCGGCATTCCGCTGAAGGCAATCAAGTGGCTGTTGATGAAGCACGGCCCGCTGGTGGTGCGGCCGGCCTTCGATCCGTATATGTGGACATGGCTCATCAAGATGCTGCGCAATTGCACCGCGGATCGCTACGCCATCAACAAGGCGCGCATGGTGCCGCTCGCCGAATACAGCCGCGACACGCTGAAGGCGCTGCGCGAGGCGACCGGCATCGCTTATGATGAGCGGACCAAGGGCACGCTGCAGCTGTTTCGCACGCAAAAGCAGCTCGACGGCACCGGCGGCGATGTCGAGGTGCTGAAGAAATATGGCGTTCCCTACGAGTTGCTCGATCCCGAAGGCTGCATTGGGGCCGAGCCGGCGCTGGCCGGCGTGCGGGAAAAGTTTGTCGGCGGGCTGAGATTGCCCGGCGACGAAACTGGCGACTGCAAGATGTTCACCGATCGGCTGGCCGAGCTCTGCGTGGCGCGCGGCGTCACGTTCGAGTACGGCACGCAGATCCGGCGCTTCTCCAAGAACCGCAATCGCATCGTCAGCGTCGGCACCGACCAGCGCTCGCGCGCGGCCGACGCTTATGTGCTGGCGCTGGGCAGCTATTCGGCGCGCTTCATGCGCCTGCTCAGGCGCCCGATCCCGGTCTATCCGGTCAAGGGCTATTCGATCACCGTTCCTATCAAGGACGCGGTCGCCGCCCCGGTGTCGACGGTGATGGACGAAACCTACAAGGTGGCGATCACCAGGCTCGGCGACCGCATCCGCGTCGGCGGCACGGCGGAGATTTCCGGCTTCGATCTCAGGCTGCATGAATCGCGCCGGCGCACCCTCGAACATTCGGTCGGCGATCTGTTCCCGGATGGCGGCGACCTCAAGGCGGCGTCCTTCTGGTGCGGGCTGCGGCCGATGACGCCGGACGGGCCGCCGCTGGTCGGCCGCACCGAGTTCTCCAACCTCTATCTCAACACCGGGCACGGCACGCTTGGCTGGACCATGGCCTGCGGCTCGGCCAAGGTGCTGTCCGACATCATCTCCAGCAAGGTGCCTGATATCGATGTGCGGGAGCTGGGGCCGGAGCGGTATTTGAGGTAGGGGTGCTTTTTAAAGCTGGCGGCCAGCACCCCTCTGTCCTACCGGACAGAGGGGTGTAAAGGATCGCTACAGAACGGCATTCCTTCAGCCTCGCCAGCCCCTCAAAACGCCTCCTTCACCCAACCCTTCGAGAACAGCCATCGGTAGGCCCACGGTATCGTCACCTTGGTCGATACCGGGTTCGAATGGGCGACATAGTCGTCATAGACCGGCTGCATCCTGGCGTAGAAGGCAGGGTCGAGCACCGTCATGCCGTTCTCCAGATCGTGGAAGAAACTGCGGTTGTTGAGATTGACCGACGAGATCGTCACCAGCCTTTCGTCGATCATCATTATCTTGGAGTGCAGCACGACATCGGGCGCCTTGAATTCGCGGATGTTGATGCGGTCGCCATATTTCTCGACGAACAGCTTGTTGAGCGCGGTCAGCAGCTTGCCGCCAATATCGCCCTTGAGGTCGATGCGGCCGACAATGTCGATCCTGACGCCGCGCGCCAGCGCCCGCTCGATGGCTAGGCTGAGCTTCGGCGTCAGATTAAGGTAGGGATTGACGATCTCGATATGGTGCCGGGCAGTGTCGATCAGCTCGACGAAATAGGTCTCGAGCGCATGGTTGTCCTCGTAGGGCACGGAAATGAAATGGCGCACCGTGCCCGGCGGGCGCCGGCTGTCGGAGCGCACCGGAATGGAGAAGGGTCTTGCGATGTTGGTGTCGGCGTCGCGCAGCCACAATGTCGAGAGATGCGCGGCCAGCGTCTCGACCGTGGCCGGGTCGGCAAACTCGATGTCGAAATCGCTCCAGTTCGAATAGTAGTTGAGCGAGAGGCCGTCGGTCTTGCCGTATTGCTCGAGGTTCGGATAGCGCGACAGGTCGATCGGCTTGTGGAACAGGAAGCCGTCATGAATGTTGCGGCCGCCGATGATGACGCGCGAGCGGGCGGGATCCTCGGCAAGTGTCGCCAGCATCTTGACGTGATGGGTCTTGTGCAGCTGTGACAGTTGCTCGTCGACCGGCGCGCCGTGGTCGGCCCGCCAGCGATATTCCTGCAACTCGACATTGGGATAATCGGCCGCCAGCCGGTGCAGCAGCGCGTCGTCCTTGTCGCGCTCCAGCACGTCTGTGACCATGATGCGCACTTTGGTGCCGAGGCCTGCGTGATGGCGGATCAGCCGCTCGATGACGCGGCCGGAAAAATCGGCCTTGAACTCCAGCGACGACAGATAGACCAGCTTGAGTTTCGGCGCGCGCGAGAAATCGAGCGGCAGTTCGGGGTCGGCCTTGTCGAAGGCGCTGTCGGGTAAAGGCGCGCCGAGCAGCGCTTCGACCTTGGCGTTAAAGCCGTCGCGCGACTTGCGTAACAGGCGCGGTGACCCGAGCGGCAGCGAACAGCTCTGCGACAGCCAGCGGCCGGCGTAAAAGACGCTGGCAAGCTTATCCAGGCGGGATGGATCGGGCACGGGACAACGCTCGTAGCGGCTGTCGAGCGCGGCTATCGCCGGATAGGCAACCTCTTCGCGCAGGATGGTGAGCGGGGCGCCTGCCGGCGCCAGACTGGAGCTGAGCTTGAGGCTGCAACGGTTCAAACCATCGCTGGGGAACAGGCTGGCGGTTTGCCCGGCCGACAGGCGGAGGCGGAAGGCGGCACCGCTCGCCACGCTGCGCGAGCCACCGCCGGCGCGAATCGCCAGCGCCCCGTCGCAGGCGCCCGATATCTCAACCGGCCGCTTTCCCGCCTGGCGCATCACGATCTCGATCGAGCGCGCCTGCAGGCCGGAAAAGCTGAACGTCTTTGGCGCGGAGGGCCGCGCGGCGGCGTTGACATAGAGCGTCTGCCGCGACACGCGCCAACGGCCGTTGAAATGGCCTTCGCCGGTGCCCCTACCTGCCGGCATCTGTTCGGCGCTAACCGGCTTCGCCAGCTGTTCCAGCGTCCGGTAGGTGGCCTGGAAATCGCGGTTGGCGATGGCGTGGCGGTCATGGCCGAACGGACCGGTGCCGTTCGCCCTGTCGATGGCGCCGATCTGGTTGTGGGCGAGCAGCGCCAGAAACTGCCTTTCATAGTCGCTGGCACCGGCATCGCCGAAAAACGCTGCTGCTGCAGTCTGCGGTCCGGGCGTGCCGGCCGATACCGACGGCCGGCCGCAATCCTTCGCATCGGGGAAGAAATCGCAGCTGTGCCGGATCGGGGCGGCGCAAGCGGCAAGGGCCGCCAGCCCCAGCCCGGCCAGAGCCAGGCAGATGGCGCGGTTCATCCCGTGGCCCCGTTCATCGTCTTCAGCTCAGCCGGGTCGCGCGGCGGCATAAAGCCTTGCGGAAAGACCTTGCAGACGGGAAGTGCGAAAGTGGCGATCAAAAGCTCGGCCTCGCCGCGCTCCTTTTTCGGCGCTGTCTTGTCATCACGGATCGCCTTTGCCGAGGCGACGAGCGCGCCGTCGCAGTCGCAATGATTATGGCGCGCGATGTAGCAGGCGTCATGGATTTGGCAGGCGCTGTCGAGGCGATTGACAGGGCGAGCCGAGAGGTCGCCGGTGCGGGTGCCGGGACCGCAATAATTGCCGAAGACGAAAGGCGACGGGCGGGCCATTGCGATGCGGACCGGCTTGGGCAGTTCGGCTTCCGGAACTTCGGTCCATGGATTGGCGCAGGCGGAAAGCGCGACAAGCGGCAAGATGGCGAGCACCGCTCGCATTTTGATCCGCACCAGCTTTGCAAAAAAGTGTCCCACCCCGCGCAGCCAATCCTTAATGATAGGCGACATCGCGCTTGTTGCCACACTGGCCGATTTTGTGGCGAGGGCAAGGCGGCGCGGCCATCAGACAAACAGCCCGCGCTCTCTCTCGACTGCCTTGGTGATGAAGTTGGCGACGATCTGCACGCGGCGCAGTGGCCGGACCGATTCATGATAGACCAGCCAGTAGGCGCGGCGGATCGGCGTCACGATGTCGACGGGGATCAGCTCCGGCATCGAGCGGGCGACAAAGGTGTGCAAGATGCCGATGCCGGCGCCCGACCGCACCGCTTCGGCCTGGCCCAGCGCTGAGGAGATGGCGAAGCTGGTGCGCCAGTCCGGGCTGAACTCCGCCGCATAGTCGAGCGAAGGGCTGACGATCAGGTCCGGGACGTAGCCGATCAGCGTATGGTGGCCGAGTTCGGCAGCGGTCTCGGGTAAGCCGTGCGCCTGCGCATAGTCCCGCGAGGCAAACAGGCCGAGCGTGTAGTCGACCAGCTTTCCCGCCACCAGCCTGCCTTCGCTCGGCCGCTCGACGGTGATGGCGATGTCGGCCTCGCGCCGCGACAGCGAGAAGGAACGCGGCACCGGCACCAGCTGGATGGTGAGTTCGCGGTGCAGCGCGGTCAGCGCGCCAAGACGCGTGGCGAGGAATGCAACGCCAAACCCGTCGGGCGCGCCGATGCGCACCGTGCCTGAGATATCGTCGCCTTCGCCCGACACGGCGGAGCGCGCGGCGATCATGTCGCTCTCCATGCGCTCGGCAATGTCGAGAAAGCGCTGGCCGGCCGGCGTCAGCTCGCTGCCGGTGGTAAGCCGGCGAAACAGTTTTGTCCGTAACGCATCCTCAAGCGCTGCGATGCGGCGCGAGACGGTGGCGTGATTGAGTTCCAGCCGCTTGGCGGCGCCAAGGATCTGCCCGGCGCGGGCCACGGCGAGGAAGATGCGGACATCATCCCAGTTCATGGGGGTGGTCCGGGCTAGCGGCGAACGCGGCGTTCCCGCCCACCCCCCTCTGGCCTGCCGGCCATCTCCCCCGCAAGGAGGGAGATTGGCAGCTCCGCCACCTGCGTCTCTTTTGGTGCGTTGAAGATTTGCGAAGGCGGCAGCCACATCTGATCTCCCCCCTTGCGGGGGAGATGTCCGGCAGGACAGAGGGGGGTGTGACGGAGCGCAACCTTCGGGCCTTTCAGCAATCTGTAATTTGCGGCAATTAATGCACACTCGTCCTTGGTTGTCTATTTCCCGCACAACGGTTGCGTTTCCCCTCGCGTTGCCTTCGCGCCTGCAAAGGGGTTGAATGCGCCATCACAAACTCAGGGAGAGAAACCATGATCGAATACGGTCATTTCATCGGCGGCAAGCATGTCGCCGGGACCAGCGGGCGCAAGCAGGACGTCATGCAGCCGATGGACGGCTCGGTGCGCGGCACGGTGGCGCTGGCTTCGCCGGCGGAACTCCGTGCGGCTGTCCTGAACGCCAAGGAAGCACAGATCAAATGGGCTGCGACCAACCCGCAGCGGCGTGTGCGCGTGCTGATGAAGTTTCTTGAACTCGTTGCCCGCGACTATGACGAACTGGCCGATCTCCTGGCGCGCGAGCACGGCAAGACCATTGCCGACGCCAAGGGCGACATCCAGCGCGGCCTCGAAGTGGTCGAAGTCTGCATCGGTGCGCCTCACATGATGAAGGGCGAGTTCACCGACGGCGCCGGCCCCGGCATCGATGTCTATTCGATGCGCCAGCCGCTTGGCGTCGTTGCCGGCATCACCCCGTTCAATTTCCCGGCGATGATCCCGTTGTGGAAGATTGCCCCGGCGCTGGCCTGCGGCAACGCCTTTATCCTGAAGCCTTCCGAGCGTGACCCTGGCGTGCCGATGCGCATCGCCGAACTGTTCCTCGAGGCTGGCCTGCCGGCTGGCGTTCTCAACGTCGTCAATGGCGACAAGGATGTCGTCGACGCCATCCTCGACGATCCTGATATCAAGGCTATCGGCTTTGTCGGCTCGACGCCGATCGCGCATTACATCTACTCGCGCGGCACGGCCGCGGGAAAACGCGTGCAGTGCTTCGGCGGCGCCAAGAACCACATGATCATCATGCCCGATGCCGACATGGACCAGACCGTCGACGCGCTGATCGGCGCGGGCTACGGCTCGGCCGGCGAGCGCTGCATGGCGATCTCGGTTGCCGTTCCCGTCGGCAACGACACCGCCAACCGGCTGATGGAAAAGCTGATCCCGCGTGTCGAAAGCCTCAAGGTCGGCCCGTCGACGGATTCGTCCGCCGATTTCGGCCCGCTGGTGACGGCGCAGGCATTGGAACGCGTCAAGGGTTATGTCGACACCGGCGTCAAGGAAGGCGCCAAGCTGGTCGTCGATGGCCGCGGCTTCTCCATGCAGGGCTACGAGGATGGCTACTATATGGGCGGCTGCCTGTTCGACAATGTGACCGCCGACATGCGCATCTACAAGGAAGAGATTTTTGGCCCGGTGCTGTCGGTGGTGCGTGCGCCGACCTATGAGAGCGCCATCAAGCTAGCCAACGATCATGAGATGGGCAATGGCGTCGCCATCTTCACCCGTGACGGTGATGCTGCTCGTGATTTTGCTTCGCGCGTCCAGGTCGGCATGGTCGGCATCAACGTGCCGATCCCGGTTCCGATCGCTTACTACACGTTCGGCGGCTGGAAGGCGTCGTCCTTCGGCGACCTCAACCAGCACGGCCCGGACGCGTTCCGCTTCTACACCAAGACCAAGACGGTGACCTCGCGCTGGCCCTCCGGCGTCAAGGACGGTGCCGAGTTCGTCATCCCGACGATGAACTGACCGGACGATTTCGAAGATCGGCAAGAAGGCCTGGGTTCAACGTCCTGGGCCTTTCTTTGTACGAAACCGACATTGGCCATCACGTTAAAGCGATGGAACCAAGAGCCTGTCATCTGCCTTAAATTGCATTCCTGCCGTGGTGCAGGCCATCAAAATAGCGCCGGTTGCAGCCGGGGTTCTCGTCTGGCGCAAGGAGGTGTCAGATGACACGACGTCTTGTGGCGGCGATGTTCTTTGCGGTGTTCGCGATGTCCGGCATCGCCCAGGCCAAAGCCGATCAATGCGCGGCGCGGACCGACCTGGTCAAGGCGCTCGGCGAGAAGTTCCACGAAAGCCAAGCCGCACGTGGCCTGGTGAACCCGAATGTGGTGCTTGAGATCTTCGTCTCCGACCAGGGCACCTGGACCATCCTGGCCACCGACACACGCGGCCAAAGCTGCATCATCACGGCTGGCGAAGGCTGGGACGGGGCGGCTATGGCAGCAGTCTTGCCGGGCACCTGATAAAGACCGGTCGGAAGTCTGGAGCAGAGACGGAGTTCAGCGTGTGGCGGCCACTTCGGCATGGCCGCGCAGCAGTGCCATAAGGCGTTTGGCGTCCTTGGCGGCAGCCTCTTCGTCACCGGCCAGGATCGAGCGGATTAGCGCGACGTGGTGTTCGGCCGATTCGGCCAGTCCTGTGTCGGCCTTGTAGCGGAACCAGAAGCGGCGGCTGTGGGTCTGCAGGGGCGCGGCCAGACGGGCCGCAAACGGGTTGTCGGCGGCCATCGCCAAGGCCTCGTCGAGCGCCTTGTCGGCCTGGATGAAGGCCAGCACATTGCCCGAGATGACGGCCTTCTGCATGGCAAGGGCTGCCTCATGAAACAGGTCGGCGGCCTCACGGGTGACGAAGCGGGCGGCCGAGCGCGCCAGCACCACCTCGACACCGCGCCTGGCATCCAGCACGCGCAGCCAGTCGCCGGGATGAAGCGGGGCAATGGCGATGCCGGCGCGTGGCCTGACATCGAGCAGTCCTTCCCAGGCGAGGCGCTGGATCGCTTCGCGCACCGGCGTGCGTCCTAGCGCCAGCTTCTCGATGAGGGCGCCTTCGGTGACAAAGCTCGCCGGCGCCAGTTCCAACGTCACGATCATATGCTCGAGTACATGGTAGGCCTTGGCGGCAGCCGGCTCGGGGTATGCTGTCTCACTGGATATCAAAGGTGGGCTCCTGATATATCTTCCATATATCACAACGGAGTCCGCGTTGACAGCCGGTCTTCCAACAGATATACGGCTGATATATCAGATGGAGAGACGATCATGTGGACCGGAGTTTTCCCCGCCGTCACGACCAAGTTTACTGATGACGACCGCCTCGACCATGCCGAGATGGAGCGCTGCTTTGCTTTGCAGATGGAGGCCGGTTGCGACGGCATCATCGTCTGCGGTTCGCTCGGCGAAGGCCCGATGCTGTCGCATGACGAAAAAATCGAGGTGCTGAAGACTGCCCAGAAAGTTGCCGGCAGCAAGCCGGTTCTGCTGACGGTCAACGAGGCAGGCACCCGCGAGGCGGCGAGCATCGCAAAGCGCGCGAGCCGGGAAGGCGCCAACGGGCTGATGGTGGTGCCGAGCCCGATCTATCACACCAACCCGGAAGAGACGGTCGCCGCCTTGCGCGCCGTCGCTCAGGCCGGCGACCTGCCGGTGATGATCTACTCCAACCGCCTCGCCTACCGCGTCGACGTCACCGTCGACCAGATGGAGGAACTGGCCGCCGACAAGCGCTTCGTCGCCATCAAGGAGTCCTCCGACGACATCCGCCGCTCGACAGAGATCATCAACCGCTTCGGCGACCGCTACGATCTGTTCACCGGCGTCGACAATCTCGCCTTCGAGGCGCTGTCGGTGGGCGCCATCGGCTGGGTGGCGGGTCTGGTCGTCGCCTTCCCGCGCGAGACCGTCGCCATCTACCAGCTGATGAAGCAGGGCCGCCGCGAGGAGGCGCTTTCGATCTACCGCTGGTTCCGGCCGCTGCTCGATCTCGATGTCTCGACCTATCTGGTCCAAAACATCAAGCTTGCCGAAGTGCTCGCGATCGACACAAATGACCGCGTGCGCATGCCGCGCCAGCCGCTGTCGGGCGAGCGCCGCAAAGCGGTCGAGAAGATCGTCAAGGACGCGCTGGCGGTACGGCCGAAGCTGCCGCAGTTCTGAAGGCTTTCTTCTCCCCGTGCACGTGCACGGGGAGAAGATGGCGGCAGCCAGATGAGGGGCAGCGCCGACGTGCAAGGAAATTCCAGGGACACAGAGGAGGGCCGCCGCCCCTCATCCGCCCTTCGGGCCCCGCAGCCCTTCGCTGGCGCTCCGGGCGTTCGTCGTTCGGAAAGCCAAGCAGTCGGCTTTTCCACCGCTTCGCGGACCACTCCTCACCCCCGTGAACGGGGAGAAGGGGTAGATATCGCCATTGTCGGTGGCGGCATTGTCGGCATCTGCGCGGCGGCCATGCTGGCCGAGGCCGGGCGCAGCGTCACGGTCTTCGACCGCACCGGCATCTGCGAGGAGACGAGCTCCGGCAATGCCGCCGCCTTCGCCTTCTCCGACGTGCTGCCGCTGGCGCATAAGGGCATGATGAGGCACTTGCCGAAATGGCTTGCCGATCCGCTCGGGCCACTCAGCATCCCGCCGGCCTACTTGCCGAAGCTGTTGCCTTGGCTGTTGCGCTTCTGGCGCGCTGGCGCACCAGAAAAATATGAGGCGAGCCTTGCTGCTCAGGCAGGCATGATGAAGCTCGCCGAGGCTGAATGGATGGGCCTGCTCGACCGTTCCGGCACGCGGCTGATGCTGCGCGAGGACGGCTCGCTGGAGCTTTATGAAAGCGAGGCCGAATTTCAGGCCGGGCTGCCGGGCTGGGCGGCGCGCGAGCGCTTCGGCATCGGCTTTCGCCATGTCGAAGGCGACGAACTGGCGCGGCTGCAGCCGGGACTGTCGCCGCGCTTCATCAAGGGCACCTTCGTGCCGGGCTGGAAGACCGTCGCCGATCCGAAACTGCTCGGCAAGGGGGTGTGGGCCTATGCCGAAGGGTTGGGCGCGCGTTTCGAAAAGGCGCGCATAGAGCGCGTCGCCGCCAATCCTGATGGCGCGACGCTGGCGCTGACCGACGGCACGACCAGGCAGGCAAGACATCTTGTCGTGGCCGCCGGGGCATGGTCGCATCGGCTGGCGAAGGCGCTTGGCGACACCATCCCGCTCGAAACCGAGCGCGGCTACAACACCACACTGCCGAAGACCGCTTTCGACGTGCAGCGGATGCTGATCTTTTCCGGCCATGGCTTCGTCATCACGCCACTCGACACGGGCTTGCGCGTCGGCGGCGCCGTCGAGTTGGGCGGTCTCGACCGGCCGCCGAATTTTGCGCGCTCGAAGGCCATGCTGGAAAAAGCCAGACAGTTCCTTCCGGGGCTGGACGCGTCAGGTGGCCGCGAATGGATGGGCTATCGCCCGTCGCTGCCGGATTCGCTGCCGGTGATCGGCACGGCGCGAACCGCGCCCAACGTTGTCTACGCCTTCGGCCATGGCCATCTCGGCCTGACCCAGGCGGCGGCCACCGGCCGCTTGATCCGCGATCTTGTTCTCGGGCAGACTTCGCCGATCGATCTTGCTCCCTTCAGCCCGCAACGGTTTTGAGTTCGAGGAAATCATGGCCAAAAAATCCTTCTTTTGCATCGACGGCCATACCTGCGGCAATCCGGTGCGGCTGGTCGCCGGCGGCGGTCCCTTGCTCGAGGGGTCGACGATGATGGAGCGGCGGGCGCATTTCCTGGCGGAGTATGACTGGATCCGCACCGGGCTGATGTTCGAGCCGCGCGGCCACGATGTCATGTCGGGCTCGATCCTCTATCCGCCGACGCGCGAGGATTGCGACATAGCCATCCTGTTCATCGAGACGTCGGGCTGCCTGCCGATGTGCGGCCACGGCACGATCGGCACGGTGACGATGGCCATTGAACATGGGCTGATCAAGCCGAAGACACCCGGCGTGCTCCGGCTCGACACACCGGCCGGGCTGGTTATCGCCGAATACAAGCAAGTCGGCGACTATGTCGAGGAGGTGCGCATCACCAATGTACCGTCCTTCCTTTATGCCGAGGGACTGACGGTCGACTGCCCGCAGCTTGGCGAGATCACCGTCGATGTCGCCTATGGCGGCAATTTTTACGCAATCGTCGAGCCGCAGGCGAATTTTCGCGACATGGCTGATTATTCCGCCGGCGATTTCGTCGCCTGGAGCCCTGTGGTGCGGCAGCGGCTCAACGAGAAGTACTCGTTCGTGCATCCGGAAAACCCCGGCATCAACCGGCTGTCCCACATGCTGTGGACCGGCGAGCCGACAGTGGCGGGCGCGGATGCGCGCAACGCGGTCTTCTATGGCGACAAGGCGATCGACCGCTCACCTTGCGGCACCGGCACCTCGGCGCGCATGGCGCAGCTCCATGCCAAGGGCAAGCTCAAGGCCGGCGACAGTTTTGTCCACGAATCGATCATCGGCTCGCTGTTCAAGGGCAAGGTCGAGAGGGACGTCACTGTTGCCGGCAAGCCGGCCATCATTCCCTCGATCGGCGGCTGGGCGCGGATGACCGGCCTGAACACCATCTTCATCGACGACCGCGATCCGTTCGCGCACGGTTTTGTGGTTAAGTGATACGGTAGGCTGCCGATCATCCACCGAGACCAAGACTTGGACCCAGAGCGGGACCTCTTGGCGAAACCAGTCAGCGAAAGGTTAGCGCGTTGGGCGAGGCATCCACCGCCATAAGTCGGGAAGGAACCCATGTTGCAGCTGGTCAGTACGGAATGTGGCTAAAAAACGAAGCCCGCCAACAACGCAAGGATTCGTCTCATCGCCGAATTTTGACCGGGATTTCTTCGAAATGAGGTCGCTGGCCCGGCTGAATCGTCAAAGACATTGCGTTATGCCAATGATAGGGTCCGCGATAGTCCAGGGGTCGGGAGCAAAAAAACGGGCAATCGGAAGGCGTGCCGGCAAAACACGCTCGACGTTTGAAAAATCACGTTGCAATCCGGGCTCGAAACTTTACGACTAGGGGAAATACGAAAAGGAATGCGTCTGCATGGGCGACATTCCAGGGGAGCCATGTACACATGCAGTACTTTGTCCAGCAGCTTATCAATGGGCTGACGCTGGGATCGATCTATGGGCTGATCGCAATCGGCTACACGATGGTCTACGGCATCATCGGCATGATCAACTTCGCCCACGGCGACATTTTCATGGTCGGGGCATTCGCCGCCCTCGTTGTCTTCCTCATCCTCGGCTCCTTGTTCTATTCGGTCCCGGTCGTCCTGGCGCTGCTGATCATGATGATCGTGGCGATGCTGCTCACCAGCCTCTACAACTGGACGATCGAGAAGGTGGCCTACCGGCCGCTGCGCGGTTCGTTCCGGCTGGCGCCGCTGATCACCGCCATCGGCATGTCGATCGCGCTGTCGAACTTCATCCAGGTGACGCAAGGTCCGCGCAACAAGCCGATCCCGCCGATGGTCAGCCAAGTCTACAACATCAACGGCATCAGCGTGTCGCTGAAGCAGATCATCATCGTCGTCGTCACCGCCCTGCTGCTGGCGCTGTTCTGGTACCTGGTCAACAGGACTTCCCTCGGCCGGGCGCAAAGGGCGTGCGAGCAGGACCGCAAGATGGCGGCGCTGCTCGGTGTCGATGTCGACCGTACGATCTCGATCACCTTTATCATGGGTGCAGCGCTTGCGGCCGTCGCGGGCACGTTGTTCCTGATGTATTACGGCGTCATCGCCTTTTCCGACGGCTTTGTGCCGGGGGTCAAGGCCTTCACCGCGGCCGTTCTCGGCGGCATCGGGTCTCTGCCGGGCGCGGTGCTTGGCGGGCTTTTGATCGGCTTCATCGAGAGCATGTGGTCGGCGTATTTCTCGATCGACTACAAGGACGTCGCGGCGTTCTCGATCCTGGCGATCGTGCTGATCTTCCTGCCTTCCGGCATTTTGGGCCGGCCAGAAGTCGAAAAGGTCTGAGACAATGGCGGTTTCCGTATCCTCGGAGCGCGACACCGTCGCCTCCCCCGTGCAGCGTGCATTGCGCGAAGCGTTCTATGCCGGCGCCATCTCGCTGGGGTTGTTCATTCTCTTCATCGGCCTGAAGACCGACCAGAACATAAGCAACCAGCTGATCCTGGTGCAGCGCTGGTTGCTGCTCATCACCGTGGTCGTGCTGACCATGCTTGGCCGCTTCTTCTACATTGCATATGGCCAGCCGTTCATGGCCAATCAGAAGATCACCAATGTCGCCACCGGCCTGTTGCCGGCGAGCGTCGCGTCGCGCTTCTTCCTGCTTCCGGCCTTCATCGTCGCCGTTGTGCTGGCGGTTGTCCTGGTTGCGTTCGGCAGCGCCCTGCCGGTGTTGGTGGGACCCGATCTGGCCGGCTACCTTCAGTTCCTGCGCGCATTGGCCGTCATTTACGCGCTCGCTTGCGTGATCTTCTATTTCCGCTCCTTCATCCACGCCAATTTCACCAAGCTCGGGATTGCGGCGCTGGTGCTATACCCGATCCTCGTCGTCGTGGTGCTGTCGATCTACGCGTGGTCGATAACCGGCGGCCTGCAGGGCTCGTTGAAGTGGGTCGACAATTTCGGCATCCAGATCCTGATCTATGTGATGCTGGCCTGGGGGCTGAACATCGTCGTCGGCCTCGCCGGCCTGCTCGATCTCGGCTACGTCGCCTTTTACGCGGTCGGTGCCTATGCCTATGCGTTGCTCGGTTCGCAATACGGCCTGTCGTTCTGGATCCTGCTGCCCGCCGCCGGCGCCATGGCCGCCTTCTGGGGCGTTATGCTCGGCTTTCCGGTGCTCAGGCTTCGTGGCGATTACCTGGCGATCGTGACGCTGGCCTTCGGCGAGATCATCCGCCTGGTGCTGATCAACTGGCGTGAAGTCACCAACGGCTCGGCCGGCATCTCCGGCATCCCGAAGGTCACCTTCTTCGGCCTGATGACGTTTAATTCGACCGACCCGAACTATATCGGCAAGGTGCTGCACATCGCCCAGTCAAGCGCCTACTACAAGATCTTCCTCTACTATCTGATTCTCGGGCTGGCGCTGCTGACCGCCTTCGTCACCATCAGGCTCAGGCGCATGCCTGTCGGCCGCGCCTGGGAGGCGCTGCGCGAGGACGAGATTGCCTGCCGCTCGCTTGGCATCAACACCACCACCACCAAGCTCACCGCCTTTGCCACCGGCGCCATGTTCGGCGGTTTTGCCGGCGCCTTCTTCGCCGCACGGCAAGGCTTCGTCAGCCCTGAATCCTTCGTCTTCCTGGAATCGGCGATCATCCTGGCCATCGTGGTGCTCGGCGGCATGGGCTCGCTGGTCGGCATCGCGGTCGCCGCGCTGGTGATGATCGGCGGCACCGAGGCACTGCGCGAACTCGATTTCCTGAAAAGTGTCTTCGGAAAAGATTTCACGCCGGAGCTTTACCGCATGCTTTTGTTCGGCATGGCGATGGTCATCGTAATGCTGTGGAAGCCGCGCGGCTTTGTCGGCAGCCGTGAACCGACGGCCTTCCTCAGTGAACGAAAAGCGGTCTCCTCCTCCTTCACCAAGGAAGGGCACGGCTGATGAGCGCGACCTCCATTCAGAAGACCAATCCGGGTATGAAAGACGCCATCCTCCAGGTCGAGCATCTTTCGATGAAGTTCGGCGGCCTGATCGCCATCGGCGATCTGTCGTTCCAGGCCAAGCGCGGCGAGATCACCGCTCTGATCGGACCCAATGGCGCCGGCAAGACCACCGTCTTCAATTGCATCACCGGCTTCTACAAGCCGTCGGAAGGCATGATTACGCTCAACCGGGCCGACGGCTCGAGCTTCCTGCTCGAACGGCTGCCCAATCATGAGATCCCGGCGCGCGCCAAGGTGGCGCGCACCTTCCAGAACATCCGCCTGTTCTCGGGCATGACGCTGCTGGAGAATCTGCTGGTTGCCCAGCACAACAAGCTGATGAAGGCATCCGGCTATACGATCCTGGGCCTGTTCGGGATCGGCGGCTACCGCAGAGCCTCGGCTGAATCGGTGGAGCTTGCCAAGCACTGGCTGGAGAAGGCCGATCTTGTCGATCGCGCCGACGATCCGGCCGGCGACCTGCCCTATGGCGCGCAGCGGCGCCTCGAGATTGCGCGCGCCATGTGCACAGGGCCCGAACTTCTGTGCCTCGACGAGCCTGCGGCCGGTCTCAATCCGAAGGAGTCGGCTGCGCTGAATTCGCTGCTGATGGACATCAAGAGCAGTACCTCGATCCTGCTGATCGAACATGACATGTCGGTGGTCATGCAGATTTCCGACCATGTCGTGGTGCTTGAATATGGCCGCAAGATTTCCGACGGCAGCCCGCAATCGGTGCGTACCGACCCGCGCGTCATCGCCGCCTATCTCGGCGTCGACGACGAGGAGGTCGAGACGGTGCTGACCGAGGTTGGCGATGAAGACGTCATCGAGCAGCTGGACATCGGGCCGGATTCGGCTCACGGACCAGGCACATCGTCTTCCTATCTCGCCGGCCCGGTAAGCGACACGATCGGCCACAGCCAGGGCGAGCGGGTCACAGTGTCGAAGGGAGCTTCAAAAGCCACCCAATACGATACAAGAGCCAACTCCGCGCCAAGAGCACCGTCCGAGCGTCTGACAGCCAAGTCCAAGCCGGCGGCCACCAAATCCCCGACAGGCAAGCCGCGCGGAGGGCGTAAGTGATGGCCGAGACAACGCTGCTCGACATCAAGGGCGTCGAGACCTACTACGGCAACATCAAGGCGCTGAACGGCGTCGATGTCCACGTCAACCAGGGCGAGATCGTCGCGCTGATCGGTGCGAACGGTGCCGGCAAGTCGACGCTGATGATGACCATCTTCGGTGCGCCGCGCGCTCGTGCCGGCTCAATCACTTTCGCCGGCACCGACATCACCCAGATGCCGACGCACGAGATCGCCCGCATGCGCATTGCGCAGTCGCCGGAAGGCAGGCGCATTTTCCCGCGCATGACGGTGATGGAAAACCTGCAGATGGGCGCCGGTCTCGACAATCTCAAGCACTATGACGAAGATGCCGAGAAGGTGTTCGCGCTGTTCCCGCGCCTCAAGGAGCGCATTGCCCAGCGCGGCGGCACGCTGTCGGGCGGCGAGCAGCAGATGCTGTCGATCGGACGTGCGCTGATGGCGCGGCCTAAGCTGCTGTTGCTCGACGAGCCGTCGCTGGGTCTGGCGCCGCTGATCGTCAAGCAGATTTTCGATGCCATCCGCGAGCTGAACCGCACGCAAGGGCTGACCGTGTTCCTGGTCGAGCAGAACGCCTTCGGCGCGCTCAAACTCGCCACGCGCGGCTATGTCATGGTCAACGGCAACGTGACCATGAGCGGCACAGGCAAGGAATTGCTCGCCAATCCGGAAGTGCGGGCGGCCTATCTCGAAGGCGGCCATCACTGATTTTGGAGCGGAATGTATGCATACGGTATTCCGCTCCAACTTGTTTGTTTGTCGCATGACCTTTGTCCGAAAAGTCTGCAACTTTTCGGGATCATGCTAGGGAGTCTTCATCATGCAAGGCATTCTTCACGAGGAACCTTCCATCTGGCAGTTCTTCTTCGTCACCTGTCTGCTCGGCGGCTGGGCGGCATGGATGACCGGCAAGGCCAGCGCCCAGACATGGCGCAGCCTGCCGGCGCTGTTCGCCTATCTGCTGGGTCTCGGCATAGGCATCAGGTTCATCCATCATGCCTTGTTCGGCGGCACGATGTTTTCGCTGCAATACTATGTCGTGGACACAATCGTGCTCATGATATTGGGATTTGTCGGCTATCAATACACGCGTACGAACCAGATGGTGACGCAGTATAATTGGCTTTACGAACGGGCTTCGATCTTAAGCTGGAAACCGAAAGGTTGACGTTCATCATTAACGCCGTTCCGGGGATGAATCGGCGTGACAAGGGCCTGAAAATCGGCAAAGTACGCTTTCTGCGATAAGGGTGGGCATCGCATGAAAGTTTCATCCACGCCCACCTCGTAAATGGGAGCGTTTAAATGAAGAAATCACTTTTGTCCGCCGTTGCCCTGACCGCGCTTGTCGCGTTCGGTGGCAATGCATGGGCTGACGTTATCGTCGGCGTCGCAGGTCCGATCACCGGTCCGAATGCGGCCTTCGGTGCGCAGCTGCAGAAGGGTGCGGAAGCGGCCGTTGCCGACATCAACGCAGCAGGCGGCATGAACGGCGAGCAGATCAAGCTCGAAGTCGGCGACGACGTCTCGGATCCGAAGCAGGGCATTTCGGTCGGCAACAAGTTCGTCGGCGACGGCGTGAAATTCGTGATCGGCCACTTCAACTCGGGCGTCTCGATCCCGGTTTCGCAGGAAGTCTACGTCGACAACAACATCGTCGAAGTGACGCCTGCGGCGACCAACCCGAAATTCACCGAGCGCGGCCTGTGGAACGTGTTCCGCACCTGCGGACGCGATGACCAGCAGGGCGGCATCGCCGGCGGCTATATCGCGACCAACTTCAAGGACGCCAAGGTTGCCGTCATCCACGACAAGACCCCCTATGGTCAGGGCCTTGCCGACGAGACCAAGAAGGCGATGAACGCAGCCGGCCTGACCGAAGTCATGTACGAAGGCGTCAATGTCGGCGACAAGGACTTCTCGGCGCTGATTGCCAAGATGAAGGATGCCGGTGTTACCCTGATCTATTGGGGCGGCCTGCATACCGAAGCCGGCCTGATCATCCGCCAGTCGGCGGACCAGGGCCTCAAGGCTACCCTGATGTCGGGCGACGGCATCGTCACCGACGAGCTGGCTGCGATCGCCGGCGATGCGGTTATCGGCACGCTCAACACCTTCGGTCCCGATCCGCGCCTGATCCCCGAGAACAAGGCACTGGTCGAGAAGTTCCGCGCTCAGGGCTTCGAGCCGGAAGCCTACACTCTCTACTCCTACGCCGCCATGCAGGTGATCGCCGAGGCTGCTGCCGTGGCCAAGTCGAACGACCCCGTGGAAGTGGCCAAGGCGCTGCACGAGAAGGGCCCGTTCAAGACCGTTCTGGGCGATCTCGCCTATGACGCGAAGGGCGATCCGAAGCTCCCGGGCTACATCATGTACGAATGGAAGAAGGGTCCGGACGGCAAGATCTCCTGGTTCCCGAAGTCGTAATTCGAAACGCAGCTCTATGGAATGCCCGGCGCTCGCGCCGGGCATTTTTGTTGGTGACAGGGCGGCAGCGAGGGTGGCTGGACAAGCCGTTAGCCGGGGTCGAATTTGTGCGGGCACGACAATTACCGTCACCTCGCGGCGCCAATCGCACGCAGCTTTTCGAGCCGTGGTGCTAGAATCGCATTTAAATCGGTTTAATCTCTCCTCGATTTTGGTTGCACTGCAGCATTTTCGCGTTAATCATGCCTCCGCCCCATCCCTCCCTGTCCGGAGCCTCCTTCCTTGGCCATCACGAAGATCCTCGTCGCCAACAGGTCCGAAATTGCCATCCGCGTCTTTCGCGCGGCAAACGAGCTCGGCCTCAAAACCGTGGCGATCTGGGCCGAGGAGGACAAATATTCACTTCATCGGTTCAAGGCCGATGAAAGCTACCAAGTCGGGCGCGGGCCGCATCTGGCCAGGGACATGGGGCCGATCGAAAGCTATCTGTCGATCGAGGAAGTGATCCGGGTCGCCAGGCTGTCCGGCGCCGACGCCATCCACCCGGGCTATGGCCTCCTGTCGGAAAGCCCTGAATTCGCAGATGCCTGCGCCGAGGCCGGCATCACCTTCATCGGACCGAAGCCCGACACGATGCGCCGGCTCGGCAACAAGGTCGCCGCGCGCAATCTGGCCATCGAGGTTGGCGTGCCGGTGGTGCCGGCAACCGAACCGCTGCCGGACGACATGGAAGCAGTCAAGCAGCTCGCCAAGACAGTCGGCTATCCGGTGATGCTCAAGGCATCATGGGGCGGCGGCGGGCGCGGCATGCGCGCCATCCGCGCGGAAGCCGACCTCGCCCGCGAGGTGATGGAAGGCAAGCGCGAGGCCAAGGCCGCCTTCGGCAAGGACGAGGTCTATCTCGAAAAGCTGATCGAGCGCGCTCGCCATGTCGAGGTCCAGGTGCTCGGCGACACGCATGGCAACGCTGTACATCTGTTCGAGCGCGACTGCTCGATCCAGCGCCGCAACCAGAAGGTCGTCGAACGGGCGCCGGCGCCCTATCTCAGCGAGGCATTGCGCCAGGAGCTTTGCGGCTATGCGCTCAAGATCGCGCGCGAGACCAGCTATATCGGCGCCGGTACGGTGGAATTCCTGCAGGACGCCGACACCGGCAAATTCTACTTCATCGAGGTCAATCCGCGCATCCAGGTCGAGCACACCGTCACCGAGCAGGTGACCGGCATCGACATCGTCAAGGCGCAGATCCACATACTGGACGGCTTTGCCATCGGCACGAAAGAGTCGGGCGTGCCGGCGCAGGCCGATATCAGGCTGAACGGTCACGCGCTGCAGTGCCGCATAACGACCGAGGATCCGGAGCATAGTTTCATTCCGGACTACGGCCGCATCACCGCTTATCGCGAAGCCGCCGGTTTCGGCATCCGCCTCGACGGCGGCACCGCCTATTCGGGCGCGGTCATCACCCGCTTTTACGATCCGCTGCTGGAGAAGGTGACTGCCTGGGCCCCGACACCGGCCGAGGCGATCGCCCGCATGAACCGGGCCTTGCGCGAGTTCCGCATCCGCGGCGTGGCGACCAACCTCACCTTCCTCGAGGCAATCATCAACCACCCGCGCTTCGCCGACAATTCCTACACGACCAGGTTCATCGACACGACGCCGGAGCTGTTCGCGCAGGTGAAGCGGCAGGATCGAGCCACCAAGCTGCTCAACTATCTGGCCGACGTCAGCGTCAACGGCCATCCCGAAACCCGCGGCCGTCCGATGCCCAAGGCCGATGCGGCAGCGCCCGTCGTGCCCTATCTCAACGGCAATGTGCCTGATGGCAGCAAGCAGAAGCTCGACACGCTGGGGCCGGAGAAATTCGCTGCCTGGATGCGTGAGCAAAAAGAGGTGCTGGTCACCGACACGACGATGCGCGACGGCCACCAGTCGCTGCTCGCCACCCGCATGCGTACGCATGACATTGCCGGCATTGCCGGCACCTATGCGCGGGCGCTGCCGCGGCTGCTGTCGCTGGAATGCTGGGGCGGCGCCACTTTCGACGTCGCCATGCGCTTCCTGACCGAGGATCCGTGGGAGCGGCTGAGCAAAGTGCGCGAAGCGGCCCCCAACCTTTTGCTGCAGATGCTTCTGCGCGGCGCCAACGGCGTCGGCTACACCAACTATCCCGACAATGTGGTGCAACATTTCGTCAGCCAGGCGGCGGCCGGCGGCGTCGACCTGTTCCGCGTATTCGACTGCCTGAACTGGGTCGAGAACATGCGCGTCGCCATGGACGCGGTGGGCGCCGAGGGCAAGCTGGTCGAAGCGGCGATCTGCTACACCGGCGACATCCTCGATCCGGCGCGCGCCAAATACGACCTTAAATACTATGTCGGGCTGGCGAAGGAATTGCAGGCCGCCGGCGCCCATATCATCGCCGTCAAGGACATGGCCGGGCTTTTGAAGCCGGCTGCCGCCCGCGTGCTGTTCAAAGCGCTGCGCGAGGCGACCGACCTGCCGATCCATTTCCACACCCACGACACGTCAGGCCTGTCGGCGGCGACGGTGCTGGCCGGCGTGGAAAGCGGCGTCGACGCCATCGACGCGGCGATGGATTCCTTCTCCGGCAACACCTCGCAGCCTTGCCTGGGCTCGATCGTCGAGGCGCTGAAGGGAACCGAGCGCGATCCC
The DNA here is from genome assembly GCF_040321955.1 of Mesorhizobium sp. M0217. Classification (NCBI taxonomy): domain Bacteria; kingdom Pseudomonadati; phylum Pseudomonadota; class Alphaproteobacteria; order Hyphomicrobiales; family Phyllobacteriaceae; genus Mesorhizobium; species Mesorhizobium sp. M0217. Next base: position 166,837 of record NZ_JAMYSN010000011.1, read on the forward strand.
GGCCTCGATCCGCAATGGATCCGCAAAATCTCCTTCTACTGGGAAGCGGTGCGCAACCAGTATGCCGCCTTCGAAAGCGACCTCAAGGGGCCAGCCTCGGAAGTCTATCTGCACGAAATGCCGGGCGGCCAGTTCACCAACCTCAAGGAACAGGCGCGTTCGCTGGGGCTGGAAACGCGTTGGCACGAGGTGGCACAAGCCTATCACGACGTCAATTTGATGTTCGGTGACATCGTCAAGGTGACGCCGTCGTCCAAGGTGGTCGGCGACATGGCGCTGATGATGGTGAGCCAGGATCTGACCGTTGCCGACGTCGAAAACCCAGCCAAGGACATCGCCTTCCCGGACTCGGTCGTCTCGATGCTGCGCGGGGATCTCGGCCAGTCGCCCGGCGGCTGGCCTGCGAAGCTGCAGAAGAAGGCATTGAAGGAAACCAAGCCGATCACCGTACGGCCGGGCTCGCTGCTCAAGCCAGCCGACCTCAAGGCCAGCCGCAGGGAGATCGAGCAGAAGCTGGAGCGCAAGCTCTCGGAGTACGAATTCGCCTCCTGGCTGATGTATCCGAAGGTGTTCACCGACTTCGCCGCCGCGCAGGAAACCTACGGGCCGGTCAGTGTGCTGCCGACGCCGACCTATTTCTACGGCATGAAGTCCGAGGATGAGATCTTCCTGGACATCGAAAAAGGCAAGACGCTTGTAGTGCGCTGCCTTGCGATCGGCGACGTCGATGAGAAGGGCATGGTCACCGTGTTCTTCGAGCTCAACGGCCAGCCGCGCCGTGTCCGGGTGCCGGACAGGGCGCATGGCGCCTCGGCGGCCAAGGCTCGGCGCAAGGCCGAGCCCGGCAACGAGGCGCATGTCGGCGCGCCGATGCCGGGCGTGGTCTCCGCCCTTTCGGTTGCCGCCGGCCAAGCTGTCAAGGCCGGCGACGTGCTGTTGTCGATCGAAGCCATGAAGATGGAGACGGCCCTGCATGCCGAGCGCGACGGCACAGTGGCCGAAGTGCTGGTCAAGGCCGGCGATCAGATCGATGCGAAGGATCTGTTGATCGCGTTTGGCTGACGCGCGGATCCATCACACTGGGGACGGCTGGCAGCAGCCGTTCACGAAGCGCCGATAATGGCTTGACCCGCCGCGCCTGCTCGGGCATCGAACCCGCTCCAATTTACCGCGCCAGAATCGCGGTGCGAAAAAGTAGTGGAGAAAAAACATGGCCGACGACATCACAGATACCAGCCAGACTGTTGCCGCCGGCCAGTTGCGCGCCTTCATCGAGCGCATCGAGCGGCTCGAGGAAGAAAAGAAGACCATCGCCGACGACATCAAGGAAGTGTTCGCCGAGGCCAAGGGCACCGGCTTCGACACCAAGGCGATGCGGTCGATCATCCGGCTGCGCAAGAAGGACCAGGCCGAGCGCCAGGAAGAGGAAACCATCCTCGATCTCTACAAGGCCGCGCTCGGCATGGTGTAAGGCTGTCTGGAAATTCTACTCCGGCTGATATCGCCAGAGCGAATTTCGAAACAGTCTCGGGCCAAGGAATGATGCTGGAACGGGCATCGAACCATGAGCGAATTCGACTTCGGCGCCCGCCGCGCCTCTGAATTCCGCCAACGCAGCTTCTGGGCGCTGTTCGCCGAACGGCATCCGGAGGAACGCGCTTCCATGGCGCGGCGCGGACCCTGGTTCTGGCAGCGCGGGCTGCCCGACTTCGCTCTGGTCCTGTCCATGTATGTCGCGCCGGCGCAAAGCCAAGTTGGCGTCTTTTTCGGCCGTAACGAGAAGTTCGGCGCGACCGGGGTCTGGTCGCGGCTGAAGCCGTTCCAACCGGCAATCGAAGACAGGCTGAAGCTCAGGCCGGAGCAGAGCTGCGAGGCCCTCGGCATCAATTCGATGTGGCGGGTGAACTGCTATGCCGAGGACAACTGGCCGGCCATGGCCGACTGGCTGGTGACGGAATGCTCGCGCTTCGAGCGCGCCGTCACCGACGTGCTGGGAGAGGGATAGCTATCAGGTGTTGGTGCAAAGCATCGGATCCTTCTTCGGCTCGCGCTGGCAAGGCGCGGTTCCGGTCGAGCGGTTGTTCTGGCGCGATCTGGTCCTTGTCGGCACGGCGATCAACATCACCTCGTCGGTGGCCGCGCTCATTCTGCTCGGCTTGAAGCTGCCGCTCGCCGTCGTCCTGGCGGTGCATTTCGCGCCCGTGCCCTACAACATCTTTTTGACCTTTGCCGTCTGGCGAACCACGGAAAAATCCAGTGGCGCCAAGGCTTCGTTGATGACGCTCGGGGCTACGCTTTGGCTGATCCTGGTGGTGGTTGTCTGAGAAGATTGACACGAAAAAGGGCGGCCGAAGCCGCCCTTTGAAGATGGTGGTCAAGCCGCGGCTTAAGCCGCCGGCTCGAATTTCAGCGCCACGCCGTTGATGCAATAGCGCAGGCCGGTCGGCGGCGGGCCGTCCTCGAAGACATGGCCGAGATGGCTGCCGCAGCGGGCGCAGTGGCATTCGGTGCGGACCATGCCGTAGCTGCGGTCGACGGTGTTTTCGACCGAACCGGGCACCGGATCATTGAAGCTCGGCCAGCCGGTGCCGCTCTCGAACTTGAGCTTGGATTCGAACAGCGGCTGGTCGCAGCCGACGCAGGAAAAGGTGCCGGCGCGCTTTTCGTAGAGCAGGGCGCAGCTTCCGGGCCGTTCGGTGCCATGGCCGCGCATGACCGCATATTGCTCGGGCGTCAGGCGGGCGCGCCATTCGGCGTCGGTGCGGGTGACAGGGTAGGTGTGGGTGTCCATTTGATCTCCTCAGCCTTGGCGGCTTTTTTTGATTGCAACCTCATATTCGCACAGAGATAGGCGTTTGTTACGTGTTGTGCTCGCATTTTCAGCCGAGCTCCTACCCAATCGCCTGAAGATAGCGGGCGATCGACGCATGAAATGCCGTTCTTGCGCCGCCGATGATGTTCTGCTGCCACCACGCGCCGTAGATGTCGTCGAATTCGAAAGGCTCAAGTGCCGCCGCGATGCGTCGCACGGCCGGCGCATTGAGCGGAATGTAGTTCGGATAGCTGTACATGAAGCTGACATGGCGACGCGTCGGCGTCACCTGCAATATGTCGCCGGACAGCAGGGCGTTACCGCCATCGCGTTTCCAATGCAGCACCTGGCCGCCGGCAAAATGGCCACCGCAACGCACGAGTGTCAGCGACGGGTTTATGGCCAGCGTCTCGCCCGCCCAGCTGACGATGGCGTTGTGCGGCCGCATAATCCACTGGCGGTCGTCGGCATGGAGATAGATCGGCACGCCGCCAAACGCCTCGCTCCACTCGACCATCACCGAATAATAGTGGCAGTGCGAAATGGCGATCGCGGCCAAGCCGCCGCGACGGTTGATTTCGGCTACCGCCTCGTCGCTCACCATCGAGATGCAATCCCACAGCACATTGCCGTGCGGCGTCTGCGCCAGCAGCGCCCGCTGGCCGATGGCAAAGCGCGGCTCGATGCCGAAAGCGAGAACGCCGGCATCGTCCTTCATCACAAGCCTGTGCCCGGCAGAGAGTTCTTCCCCAGTGATCCAGGCCTGGCCTTCCCAGCGCACATATTGCCGCTCGTCCTCGCAGATCGGGCAATTTTCTGGAGGGGTCTGCGTTGCCGCGAACTGGACGCCGCATTGCGGGCAAAGAAAGCAGGTCATCGGTTTTCCTCTCATATCAACGCTTGCGTGAGAGCTGCTTCGTCGCGGCTTCCAACCCGGCCAGCGTCAGTGGGAACATGCGGCCGCCGAAGAGATCGCGGATCATCGCGATCGAATGGGTGAAGCCCCAGTTTTTCTGGTTTTCGGGGTTCAGCCAGACCGCATTCGGCCATTGCTGGATGAGGCGGCCAAGCCAGACACTGCCGGCTTCCGGGTTCCAATGCTCGACCGAACCGCCGGGATGCGCGATCTCGTAAGGGCTCATCGAGGCATCGCCGACGACGATCACCTGGTAGTCGGGGCCGTATTTGTGAAGTAGGTCGAAGGTCGGGATGGTCTCGGCATGCCTGCGCCGGTTGTCCTTCCAGACGCTCTCGTAAAGGCAGTTGTGGAAGTAAAAATATTCGAGCTGGCGGAATTCGGCGCGGGCGGCCGAAAACAGCTCCTCGACGCTTTTGATGTGGTCGTCCATCGAGCCGCCGACATCGAAGAACATCAAGAGCTTCACGGCGTTGCGCCGTTCGGGGCGCGTCTGCACATCGAGATAGCCGTGCTCGGCGGTGGCATGGATGGTGCCGGGCAGGTCGAACTCTTCCTCCGCACCCTCGCGCACCCAGCGACGCAGGCGCTTCAGCGCCACCTTGATATTGCGGGTGCCGAGCTCGACGGCGTCGTCGAAATTTTTGAACTCGCGCTTGTCCCAGACTTTCACCGCACGGCGATTGCGGCTTTCATGCTGGCCGATGCGCACGCCTTCGGGATTGTAGCCATAGGCGCCGAAAGGCGAAGTGCCGCCGGTGCCGATCCATTTCGAGCCGCCCTGGTGGCGGCCTTTCTGTTCCTCCAGCCGCTGCTTCAGTGTCTCCATCAGCTTGTCGAAACCGCCGAGCGCCTCGATCAATTTCTTCTCTTCCTCGGTCAGGTGCTTTTCGGCGAGCCGGCGCAGCCATTCCTCAGGGATGTTGGCGACACCGACGGCATCGGGGCCGGTGAGCGCCTCGATCCCCTTGAAGACATGCGCAAACACCTGGTCGAAGCGGTCGATATGGCGTTCGTCCTTCACAAGCGCGGCGCGGGCGAGGTAGTAAAAACCCTGGACGTCATAGTCGACCAGCCCGGCCTCCAGCCCTTCCAGCAGCGACAGATATTCCCTGAGCGAAACGGGAACCCGCGCGGCCTTTAGTTCGAGAAAGAAGGGGAGGAACATGGTTGGCCGTTATCTATGCCGAACGGTCACGGCGGAGTCGCCACGGGCACTGTCGATTTCGCCGGATTGCAGAAGGTGGGTTGGGTATGGGCAAGTGCTTTGCGATGCGGGCTTCCGCCCATTCGCGCATAGCCGACGCGGCATCGGCTATCGCTTCAGCCGGGTTTGCGCCGGCCCCGTGGCAGCCGGCGAGATCGGGCATCCGCACTCCCCAAACGCCGTCACTGCCATCCACGATTCCGACATAGCGGATCATTCGGCTCCTTCCGCGTTATTTCGATCGCGCTCGCATCATAGCAGATCATACTCGATAAAACCTGTCCGCCGCGCGACATGGTCGTAGAGCTTGCGCGCCGTCGTGTTGGTTTCGTGGGTCATCCAATAGACGTTCTTGACGCCGATCTTGCCGGCTTCCTGCTTGACCGCTTCAATGAGGGCCGCACCGATGCCCTTGCCGCGCACATCAGGGTCGGCGAACAGGTCCTGCAGGTAGCAGCTGTTTTTCTCCGACCAGCCGGAGCGGTGATAGAGATAATGGGTCAGGCCGACCGCCTTGCCGTCGAGCGTGGCGATAAACCCCTTCGGTTCGAATTCACCTTCCGTGAACAGTCGTTTCCAGGTGATGTCGTAGACCTCGTCCGGCAGCCTGGTCTCGTAGAAGGTGAGGTAGGCAGTCCACAGCCGCCGCCAGTCGGCATGGTCGGCCAGCGCCAGCGGGCGGACGGTGATCTCGGTCATTTCGGTTCCTCCAAAGCCTTATCGGATTCCGGCGGAATCAGATCGGAAACACCATCGCCTATACCACCGGCGAATTGTACTCGCGAAATGCGGTCGCCAGCATCTGCAGCGCGTCTCGCGCCCGCGGCGCCAGATTGTGCGAATGCAGCACCACTTCGGAAGGGTCAAGCGATGGAAGACCAAGTTTGCGGCCAACCTCGATCAGGCCGGGCGGAGCGACGCAGTGAGCCAGCGCAGAAACGGCAAAGCCCGCCGATATCGCAATGTTGACGGCCGCGCCGCCGCCGCCGACGAAGGCCTCCTCCCAGGCGACGCCTGCTTTGTCCAGCGCCTCGACCGCCCGCACACGATCCGGACAGTTGCACACGGTGCTTAAGAGCGCGAGGCGCAACGGCGTTCCGCGCTGCCACTCGAAGGAAGGTGCGGCGAACCAGCCATAGTGGTTGCGCGACAAGGTCCGGCCAGGACGGCTGTCGCCTTCGCGGTGCACGATAACCGCGTCGAGCTCGCCGTGATCGAAAGCTTCCTTGAGCACCGTGCTGGTATCGATCCTCAAACTGAGCGTCAGCGATGGATCGTGCGCATGGAGCTGGGCAATCAGAATGGACAGCGCCGGACCGGCGGCATGATCGACAAAGCCGAGCGCAAGCCGGCACGGTGCTGACGCAAACTCCGCCATGGCGCGCTCGTGCGCGGCAAGGAAGTCGCGCGCGGCGGGGAGGAAGACGGCGCCTCGTGCCGACAGGCTGACGCGGCGCGGCGTTCTTTCAATCAATCGCGCGCCCAGCTTCTCCTCAAGGCGGCGCAGCTTGACGCTGATCGTCGCCTGCGTGCTGCCCAGCGCCGATGCCGCCTGGGTGAAGCTCTGCAGATCGGCCACCATCACAAAGGTTCGTACGGCGTCCACATCAAGACTGGTCATCGCAGCACTCCATTGGCCAACCATTCGATTTTGTCATTTCTGATATAGCCGAGCATAGTCTTTTTTCATGGTCAAGTCTCCTCTATGTCAAACTGGTCGCGGTTTGAAGAGCGCCGCATGTTCCGATGGAAAGAGATCGATATGCCAATTCAACGAAACACCATCGCGCTCACCGGCGTGTGCTTGGCGTCGCTCTTGTTCGGGCTCGAAATCTCCAGCGTGCCGGTGATCCTGCCGAAACTGGAAAGCGTGCTCGCCGCCGATTTCAAAGACCTGCAATGGATCATGAACGCCTACACCATTGCCTGCACCACGGTGCTGATGGCGACAGGGACATTGGCCGACCGTTTCGGCCGCAAGAGCGTGATGGTGATCACCACCGTCGCCTTCGGCCTCGCCTCGCTGCTGTGCGGCCTGGCGCCGAGTGCGGCGCTGCTGATCGCCGCCCGCTTCCTGCAAGGTCTCGCCGGCGGCGCGATGCTGACCTGCAGCGTCGCCGTGCTGTCGCATCAGTTCCAGGATGGCCGCGAACGCGGCAAGGCTTTTGTTGCCTGGAGCGTCGTCTCAGGCATCGGGCTTGGTTTCGGTCCCGCCATTGGCGGCCTGATCGTGGCGCTGTCGAACTGGCAGTGGGTGTTCCTCATCCACGTGCCGCTGGCGCTCCTGGCGCTCGCCTTTATCGGCGCCGGTGTCACGCAATCGCGCGATCACAATGCCCAGAAGCTCGACTGGGCCGGCATGCTGACGCTGTCGGTTTCTGTGTTCGGCTTCTCCTGTCTGATCACGCAGGGTGCGGATCTCGGGACCAGCGCCCGCATCGGCGTGATATTAGCCTCCGTGGCTGCGTTCATCGCTTTCCTTGTGGCCGAGAGGGTCAATCCCTATCCGATGTTCGATTTCTCCGCGTTCCGCATCCGCCAGTTTTCCGGCGCGATCATGGGCGCCATCGGCATGAATTTCAGTTACTGGCCGTTCATCATCTATCTGCCGATCTATTATTCGGGCGTTCTCGGCTACGACAGCACGACGACCGGCCTGCTGTTGCTCGTCTACACGCTGCCCTTCATGGTGATGCCGCCGATCGCCGAGCGCATTCGCGCGCGCTATCAGGCGCGAATTGCCATCCCGCTCGGTCTGCTGACGCTAGGGATCGGTTTCATCGCCATGTGGATCGGCTCCGGGCTCGAGGGCGCCACCTGGCTGACCATGATGCCCGGCACGCTGATTGCCGGCATCGGCATCGGTCTCACCAATTCGCCGACCACCAATACCACGACCGGCGCGGTATCGCCGGATCGTGCCGGCATGGCGTCCGGCATCGACATCAGCGCACGCCTGATCACGCTTGCCATCAACATCGCGGTGCTCGGCCTGCTGCTGACGCAAGGTATCGTTTCCCACCTGCGGGCCACACTCGGCGCGGCTTTGGAGCCGGATAAGTTGCGGGCACTGGCGGAAAGGGTTGCCACCGGCAATCTGGAGGGCCTTGCGCAGGGGACGCCGAAGCTCGCAGCCCTCGACCCATCCGGCGCCATCGTGCATGCCGCCCTGGTCAACGGTTTCGGCTGGGTCATGCTCTATTGCGGGATCGGCGTTCTCGCCCTGTCGGTCATCGGCTTCGTCATCTTCGGGCCGAAGCGCGTCGCGCCGCAGGAGAGAGGGTTTGCTCCCGCGGAGTAAGCGGCCAAAGCCGCCCGTAGCTGTCAGCCAACCCTCGATTCTCACCCCTGCCGTCTGGCCATGAAGGCCAGGCGCTCAAACAGATGCACGTCCTGCTCGTTCTTCAGCAGCGCGCCGTGCAGTTTCGGCAGCGCGTTCCTGGGGTCGGCGCGCAGATCCTCGGGTGCGATGTCGTCGGCGACCAGCAGGCGGATCCAGTCGAGCACCTCGGAGGTCGACGGCTTCTTCTTCAACCCCTGCACGTCGCGGATTTCGTAGAACTGGGTCAGGGCAGCACGCACCAAATTCTGCTTTATGCCGGGATAGTGCACGTCGACGATTTTGTGCAGCGTGTCGACATCGGGAAAGCGGATGTAGTGGAAGAAGCACCGGCGCAGGAAGGCGTCGGGCAGTTCCTTCTCATTGTTGGAAGTGATGATGACGATGGGGCGCACAGCGGCGCGGATCGTTTCGCCGGTTTCGTAGACGAAGAACTCCATCCGATCGAGTTCCTGCAGCAGGTCGTTGGGGAATTCGATATCGGCCTTGTCGATCTCGTCGATCAACAGCACGACCTTCTTACCGGCCGCGAAGGCGTCCCAGAGCTTGCCGCGCTTGATGTAGTTTTTGATGTCGTTGAACCTGGCATCGCCGAGCTGGCTGTCGCGCAGCCGCGAGACAGCATCATATTCATACAGTCCCTGCTGCGCACGGGTGGTCGACTTGACGTGCCATTCGATCAGGTCGAGGCCGAGCGCCGATGCCACCTGGCGGGCAAGCTCGGTCTTGCCGGTGCCCGGCTCGCCCTTGACCAGCAATGGCCGCTCCAGCGCGATCGCGGCGTTCACCGCCACCATCAGATCCTTGTCGGCGACATAGGCCGCCGTGCCTTCGAAACGCATACTTGCTCCTCGGTTGGTGAGCGCGACCGTAAGGACGCTGCTTGACCTGTGCAAGGGCGAGCCGGCTGCGACGCAAGCGTGTGAGATCGAAATGGAAACATCGGCTCATGTCACTAGCGCTTGACCGACCAGCCGCCTATATTGGGCTTGGCGGTCTGCGCTTCCCGGCAGGAGAACATTTTCCCCGGGGCCTTAACGATCCTTAGGGAGCTGTCCCTGGGAAGACCCGTGGGTTTTCTCATACGGCGCCCACCTACTTTGTAGGTTCCCGGGATCGCTCTCTCCACCGGTTGTGTGGATCGTCACTTACCTGTATCCGCCCAGTTTGGCGGATGATGTGGTAGAAAACGTCGCTCATGAAACGTCACCCAGATCCGACCTTTTCTATCGTCCGCGCATGACATCTCCCAAAGACCTGAAAAAGCAGTTGCGCCTCGAGGCACTCGGCCGTCGCGATGCGCTCGATCCGCTGCGGCGGGTGGAGATCGCGCTTGAAATGGCCGAGACGGCGCGCGACCACCTCGCCATCGAGCCGGGTCAGATCGTTTCAGCTTTCTGGCCGATGCGATCGGAAGTCGACGTCAGGCCGCTGATGTTCGCCTTGCGCGAGAAGGGGGCCAGGCTTTGCCTGCCGGCCATCCTCGACAAGACCACCATAGTCTTTCGCGAACTGGTGCGCGGCGCGCCGATGGTCGAGATGGGTTTTGGCACGGTCGGTCCGCATGCGGAGGCCGAGGTTCTCGATCCCGCGGTGATGCTGGTGCCGCTCGCGGCCTTCGACAGCCGCGGTCATCGCATCGGGTATGGCGCCGGCTATTACGACCGCGCCATCGCCAGGCTGATCGACAAGGGCCAGCCGCCACGACTGATCGGCATCGCCTTCGATTGCCAGGAGGTGGGTCTGGTGCCGGATGAGGCGCACGACGTCATCATCCCGGAAATACTGACCGAGAGCGGTTTGCGCCGCTTCGATATCGCTTAAAAGACCGCGATCCCGCTTAACGCGTTTCCAAGACGTGCCGGATAGTATTCCGGCAACACAGTCCGATCCGATGGCGGCCATCCATGTTTGTCTTCGCACGCTTCCTGCTGATGCCGTTCGTCCTCATCGTGGTAACGCTGTTCGCGATGGCATTGCACATTTCCGGAACGGCCCTGCACCACCAGTTCGCCTGGTATCAGACGGTTGCCACAGTGACGGATGTCAGTTCCTACAGCGAAGCCCAGGGTAATGGCCTCACCGCGAAAGGCATCAACGTCGCTGTCACCTATGTCGCGAACGATGCACCGATGACGTGGTCCGGCAAGGGAAAGGACATCGGCCTCTGCACGGCGTCCAAAGGCGACGCGGTGAAGTTGTATTACAACCCTGCCAATCCATCGATCCTCGATACCGCGGCGATGAAGGGCTGGCGCGGCGGGCTGTTGCTCTTGGCCGCTACTGGTGGGTTCACTGTTTTCTACGTCTGGTTCTTCTGGCTGCGCGGACGCACCACACCGCCGGCGTCACCGATGATGCCTTCGGCAGTTCGCGTCGCGGGCGCGAGCGCAAAGCCGCCTCAACAGCAGCGTGGTAATTTCGGCCGGCGTTGGCGCCAATCGCCCGGGTAGCGCTTGCCTAGCGTCCGTGCCTCTGGATAGAAGTGGGCATGAGACTTCTCTTCCTCGGCGACATGGTGGGCAAATCGGGACGTACGGCGGTGTGGGAACAACTGCCCAGCCTGATCTCGGATTTCAAACTCGACTTCGTCATCGTCAATGGCGAGAACGCCGCCGGCGGCTTCGGCATCACCGAAGACATTTTTCGCGACACCATCGCCGCCGGTGCGGATGTCGTCACCACCGGCAACCATGTCTGGGACCAGCGCGACGCACTGGTCTTCGCGCCGCGCGAGGAGCGCTTCTTGCGCCCGTCCAACTTCCCCAAGGGCACGCCGGGCCGCGGTTCCGGCGTCTATATCGCCAAAAACGGCGCGCGCGTGCTGGTCGCCAACATCATGGGCCGGGTGTTCATGCATCCCGAGCTCGACGATCCGTTCCAGGCCGGCGAGCGCGAGCTGGCCGCCTGTCCGCTGGGCGAGCAGGCCGATGCCGTGGTCATCGACTTCCATGCCGAAGCGACCTCGGAGAAAATGTGCTTCGCGCATTTCGTCGACGGCCGCGCCAGCCTCGTCATCGGCACCCATACGCACCAGCCGACGGCCGACCACCAGATCCTCAACGGCGGCACCGGCTACATGTCCGATGCCGGCATGTGCGGCGACTATGATTCCTCGCTCGGCATGGACAAGGAAGAGCCGCTCAACCGCTTCCTGTCGAAAGTGCCGAAAGGCCGCTTCGAGGCGGCGACCGGACCGGCGACATTGTGCGGCGTCGGCGTCACTATTTCCGACCGCACCGGCCTGACCGAGAAGATCGCGCCTTTTCGTCGCGGGCCGCGGCTCGAAGAAACCGCGCCATCCTTCTGGTCATGACATTGATATAGTCGAGTAAAGTACCTAACTGGCGACGAAACTGCTCTAGATCGTTAAAGAGGGGACGACCTCCATGCAGCTGATCGAGTTCTTTGCGCCGCATTTTCAATTTGTTTCCGATCCAACCGCGTGGGTCGCGTTGCTGACGCTGATCGTCCTCGAGGTCGTGCTCGGCATCGACAATCTGATCTTCATCTCGATCCTGACCAACAAATTGCCTGAGGCGCAGCGCGCCCGCGCCCGCCGTCTCGGCATCTCGGCGGCGCTGATCATGCGGCTGGTGCTGCTCGCAACCATCTCCATCATCGTGCAGCTGACGACGCCGGTGTTCACAGCGTTCGGCCATGGCTTTTCCTGGCGCGACCTGATCCTGATTGCCGGCGGCCTGTTCCTGGTCTGGAAGGCGACCAAGGAAATCCACCACACCGTCGATCCCGACGACCACAAGGATACGATGATGGGCGAGACGCTGCAGATCTCGCTTGCCGGCGCCATCTTCCAGATCCTGCTGCTCGATCTCGTCTTTTCGATCGATTCGATCATCACCGCCGTCGGCATGACCGACGAGATTGCCATCATGTACATCGCCGTGATCGTGGCGGTGAGCGTGATGATGCTGGCGGCCGGGCCGCTGGCCAACTTCATCGCCAAGAACCCGAGCATCGTCATGCTGGCGCTGGGCTTCCTGCTGATGATCGGAATGACGCTGATCGCCGACGGCATGGGCTATCATGTGCCGAAGGGCTACATCTACGCCGCGATGGGCTTTTCCGCCCTGGTCGAGGGCCTCAACATGCTGGCGCGGCGAAGGAAGAAATCCAGCGGTGGGCATTGAGGCTGGGCGATCGGGGCGATCCTAGCGCCCCGGCACGCCCTTCGGATAACGGTCGCCGATCAGGCCAAGCGACAGGCCCTGTTCCAGCCATGCCTTTGCGCCGGCAAGAACCAGTGCGAAGCCGTCGGTCGAGCCGACCGCCTGCTTGACCTGCTCGTCGGCGGTGCCGGCGAAGCCGAAATTGCTGACCTCAAGAAAGGTCGCACCGTCAGGCGTTTCGGCGCCGGGCATCTCCGTGAATGTCCAGACCACAGTGGTCGGCGGATCGCTCCATTGCATGACGATCTTCTTGTTCTCGACGATCTCGCTGACATTGACCATCGCCGAGGCCCCGTACATGCGCCACTCCCAGCGAACCTCTTTGCGGCTATCCAGCCGGCCGCTACTGTGGGTAAACCAGAATTTCGTGGTGATGGCCGGGTCGACGATCGCCTCGAAGACCTCGGCGACCGGCCGCCTGATCAGCATGCCGGCTTCGGCAGTCGGCGTTTTGTGAATTTCCATCGATGCTCCTTTCCTTGTCCGATTTGCGCTCACCAGGCGTCAGGCTCGCGCACCATGTGAACGATGCTGGCCGGGTTGGCGATCCAGAAGCCGCGAAAGCCTTCGCCCAGGGGCTCGACGGCGTCGCAACGGACGACGCCGGCCTTGGCGAGATGATCCGCAATGGCTGCAGAATTGTCGGTGAAAAGCTCAAGCCAGACTCGGCCTGGCTCAGCATCGGCGCCTCGTCGATCCACAGACGGTTTGGGCCAAGCTCGAAGCCGATGGCCGGCGTCTTGGCGGTGAATGGATTCAAGCCGACGACGTCGCGATAGAAGGCGATCGTCGCCTCGTACTGATGTGACGGGACTTTCATGGCGATGTTGATTCCACCTATCATTTTCGCGGTCATTGCGGGCTCCGTTGCGCTGTTCATCTGTTTGTCTCGTTGGCCGGCTCGCCCCTCATCTCGCCGCGGTAGTAGCCGTCGCGCAGATTGATGCCGTATTCGACATAGGCCTTCATGCAGGCCAGCATCTGCGACCAGCCCTCGCAATTGAGGTAGGATTTCTGCAGGCCGACCACGCCTTCCGGCCAGCCGGATTCAGCAATGGTCACAAGGGTGCCGCCATCGTCCAGCGGCTCGAAGTTCATCTCGATGCGTGTCTTGTAGGCGGGCTTGCCTTCGGCATCGGTGGCATCCCAGCGCAGCACGATATGGCGGTCCTTGATCACCTCATCGACTTCGACGGGCACCTTGCCCCACCAGACCACCCCGGTGCCGGCCTTCAGCGGCGCGCTGGCGCCGCCGATGGTGGTGAAATAGCCACTCAGCTTTTTGGGATTGACGACGGCGTCGAAGACTTCGGCGACCGGTTTGCCGATGCGCCCGGAAACTCTGAATCCAAGAGACATATCCACAGCTCCTCCTTGATTGGCTCGACGATATGTTATAGAAACATAACATGTCAAGCCAAACCGCAGACGATCACGTTTTCAAGGCGTTGGCGCATCCGCGCCGTCGCGAATTGCTGGATCGGCTGAAGGATGCGCCGCAGACGACCGGCATGTTGTGCGAGGCGTTTCCCGACATCGATCGCTGCACCGTCATGCTGCATCTCAAGGTGCTGGAAGAAGCCGAACTGGTGGTGGCAAAGCGCCAAGGGCGAGAGCGCTGGAACCATCTCAACGCGCTGCCGATCAAGCACATCCACGACCGCTGGATCAGCCAGTATGCCGGCCATGCGCTCAGCATTATCGACCGGCTGAAGTCCGATCTGGAGGGCTGAACCGGCGCGGCTGGACGAATTGAGCCGATTTATCTATAAGCCGGCCATTCCGACAGAGAACGCCGTGCATCCATCGCGTTGCACCTTGGACGGCTCTGAAAATTTGAATTCGAGTACCCGGGAGGACGAGGTGAGACCGCCTCGCTTCGGGATGCTCTAGCCGAAGACGACAGGGGTGCCATGGCCGGCCATTCACAGTTCAAGAACATCATGCACCGCAAGGGCCGGCAGGACGCGGTGCGGTCGAAAATGTTTTCCAAGCTGGCGCGCGAAATCACCGTCGCCGCCAAGAGCGGAACACCGGATCCGTCGATGAACCCGCGTTTGCGCCTGGCCATTCAGAACGCCAAGGCGGTGTCGATGCCGAAGGACAACATCCAGCGCGCCATCAACAAGGCATCGATGGGCGATGCCGAGAATTACGAAGCGGTGCGCTATGAAGGCTATGGGCCAGGCGGCGTGGCGCTGATCGTCGAGGCGCTGACCGACAACCGCAACCGCTCGGCCTCGAACGTGCGCGCCGCCTTCACCAAAGCCGGGGGTGCGCTTGGTGAAACCGGCTCGGTGTCGTTCATGTGGAACCGCGCCGGCGAGATTTACTATCCGGCCTCCGCCGGCAGCGCCGACAAGGTGATGGACGCGGCGATCGAGGCCGGCGCCGATGACGTCGAGTCCGACGAGGAAGGCCACACCATCTACTGTGCGTTCGAGAGTATGGGCGAAGTGTCTAAGGCGCTGGAAGCCTCGCTTGGCGAGGCCGAATCGGTGAAGCCGATCTGGCAGCCGCAGAACAATGTCCCGGTCGACGAAGAGCGGGCGCAATCGCTGATGAAACTGGTGGCAACGCTCGAGGACGATGACGACGTGCAGAGCGTCTACGCCAATTTCGAGGTCGACGACGAGACCATGGCCAAGCTCAGCGCGGCGTAGGTCCGTGCAATACAGTCGGATGCGAATATTGCTGTATGACGGCGGCCTGCCTATAGATTAGTCAGTTTTCAGGGGGGGCCGATGACCGACTATAAAGAGGCAAGTTTTGCCGATGCGGTGGCCTGGCCTCGCCGGCCCGGCATATGGCGACGGTTTCTCGCTGCACTCATCGACTACCTTGTAATCCTGATCGCCCTCTATTTGCTCGTAGGGGCTCTATTTCTGCTGACCAACGGTGGCGTAAAAGGCAGCTTTTGGCTGAACTGGAAACTATGCCAGGAGGGTACGGTTCACGGTGCCCCGACACTTGCCCGTTATGATTGGCAGGTGTGTAGAACATCAGTACTCGGTTTGCCGGTCGCCATATGGAGCGTGGGTACGGCGCCGGGCTCAAAGCCTGGAGAAACCTCCTCCATCTCGATCGATCTGGATTCGCAAGGGAATTTCAGGCCTGCAGCATTGGACCTGGGTTTCCTCGAGCTGATCGCTCTGGCGTCTTATCTCCTCATTATGGAGTTGAAGTCCGGCCAATCAATCGGCAAGCGGCTCACGGAGCTCACTGTACATGATGAGGACGACAGACATAGGGTCGGCCTGCCGGCGAGAAAGGCTGTTCGGCGGCAACTTATCAAGTTTCTCGGCGCATTACCGATCGTCCTGACGGGAAGCTGGTATGCTTTTCAGGCTTGGGGCACCGCTCCCGGTGGCGTGCAGGATTACTCCAGCCTGGAAATAGTGGTTGCATCCGCTGCCCTCGTTTTGGTGCTGATCTGGCCGGTCTGGATTGCGATATCCATAGCTCTGGGCGACGACCCGATACACGATCGATTCGCAAATACCACGGTGCGCATACAGGAGGCCCAGACATGAGTGTGCCGGAGAGGCCCCGCGTGGTCATCACCTATTGCACGCAGTGCCAGTGGCTGTTGCGGGCCGGCTGGATGGCGCAGGAACTGCTCTCCACCTTCGGCACGGATCTTGGTGAAGTGACGCTGGTGCCGGGCACAGACGGCATCTTCACCGTTTCCTGCAACGATGTGCTGGTCTGGGACCGCAAGCGCGACGGCGGCTTTCCCGATGCCGCCAAGCTCAAGCAGCTGGTGCGCGACGTCATCGATCCGGGCCGCGATCTCGGTCATTCCGACCGCAAGGGTCACACGCAAAAGGACCCCGCTTGAGGCGAGGTCCTTGCGTTTGCGAAGTGTCATTTTTCAGAGCAATGCGAACATGAAGCAGGCCATCGACACGATGGCGGTGATGGTGCGGACGTGGTTCCACATCACCCATTGATTCAGATGGTTCGCCCACACGGCTGCGCCATTGGCGCTGGCCGGGTCGACGGCGGCGAGCGCATCGTTGAGCGGCACATTGAAGACCATGGTCACGATCGGGTTGCCGATCAAATAGATCACGGCGCCGGCAAGCAGCCAGTATGAGCCGGACTGGCTCCACCCCATGAGAACGGCGGCGATAAGCACCAGACAGAGCAGGCCGGTGCCGAACAGCGCCGTCATGAAGGTGGGCGTGATCACCGTGATGTTGATCGAATTCATCGCTGCGATGCCTTGGGGGACCGGCAGCCGGGCAAGCGCCGCCATGATAAAGTTGGAAAAGGCGAAGAACACGCCGCCGACGACGCCCGAGCCGATGGCGGCGATGATGGTGAGGGTGGGAAGAAGCTTGATCATCTCAGTTGCTCCAGATGCCGGTTGCAGCGGTTTCATTTGCGTAGGCGGAAAAGTCTTTCGGCGCGCGGCCGAGCACACGCTGGACGCCGTCGGTCAGCGTCTCGTTGCGGCCGTCAAGCACCTCGGTGAACAGCTCGTTGAGCAGCCAGGGGATTTCGGGCGGCAGTTCGTATGCCGCCGTCGCGGCGGTGAATTCGTCATGCGAGATCTTGATATAGCGGATGTCGCGGCCGGTCGCCTTGGCGATCTCGGCAACCGCGTCGGCGAAGCTTAGCGGCCCGGTCAACTCATAGAGCTGGCCGACATGACCCGGTTCGGTCAGCGCAACGAAGGCAGCATCGGCGATGTCGTCGACATCGACGAAGGGCTCGCCAACAGGGCCGACAGGCAAAGCCACTTCGCCTTGCCGCAAGGACTCGACGAGAAAACCTTCACTGAAATTCTGCGAAAACCAAGCGCAACGCAGGATCGTCCAGTCAGCGCCCGAGGCTTTGACCATCTCTTCGGCGCGCTGGGCTTCGGTCTCGCCGCGGCCGGAGAGCAGCACCATGCGGGTGACGCCATTTGCCACCGCAAGCCTGGCGAAGGCGCCGACGGTCTCGGCGGCGCCCGGCACGGCGATGTCGGGATAGTAACTGATGTAGACGGCGCCCACGCCCTGCATGGCAGGCTCCCAGGTCTCCGGAACCTCCCAGTCGAAGCGGGGGCTGCCGGAACGCGAGCCGATGCGCACGGGAATGCCCTGTGAGGTCAGCCGCTCGGCGAGGCGACGGCCGGTCTTGCCAGTGCCACCGAGGATCAGGACTGGTTTGGTGTCGGTCATGGTGGTTTTCCTTTGTTACAAATATGAGTAATCCTCACATTTGCAAAATGTGATAAACCCTCGTATTTTGGGAGTCAAGCCGTTTGTTGGCAGATTTTGTCGAGACCGGAGGCCGTCATGGAAGACACAGCAACGCCCGCATCTGAGGAGCAGGTCGCATCGCCGCGACGGGCGCCCACCCAGCAGCGCAGCCGCGAGCGGGTCGAGCGCATGCTGGCCGCAGCCTCGGCGCTGATTGCCGAGCAAGGCAGCGACGCCATGCGCATGGGCGAGGTAGCGGAACGGGCCGCGGTGTCGATCGGCTCGCTCTACCAGTTCTTTCCCGACAAGCGGGCGATCGTCTGGGCGCTGGCCGAGCGCTATACCGCCGAAAGCCAGGCCTGCATCTCCTCGGCGCTCAAGGATGTCGTCGACGCCGAGGGCCTGCGGCAGGCGTTTTCGGAGCTGGTCGATATCTACTACCAGCTGTTCCTGGCCGAGCCGGTGATGCGCGACATCTGGTCGGGCACCCAGGCTGACAAGGCGCTGCGCCAGCTCGAACTTGCCGACAGTCGGGCGAATTCCGAATTCCTGACCACGGTGCTGAAGCGGCTGCATCCCGGCGCCGATCCGGTAGCGCTGGAGACGACGGCCTTCCTCGTCTGGCAGATGGGCGAGGCTGCCGTGCGGCTGGCGATCTCGGTCGACCGGCAGGAGGGCGACAGGCTGGTCGCCGCCTACAAGCGCATGGCGCTGCGGGAACTAGTCGGCGCCTGACCGGTGTCGCCCGCCTTCATTTTGTCTCGCCTGGCAACGGCAGGGCCGCCAGCTTTCGGTTTGACAGCCGATGCTCCAGCCGCCAGACCTTCGGGGTTAAGCCTGTCACGCGCAGGAACTCGCGGTTGAAGTTCGATTTGCTGAGAAACCCGGCGTCGAACATGATGCGGGTGATGGGTTCGTCGCTGGCCGCCAGCAGGCGGCAGGCTTCGCCGATGCGCTGGTTGTTGGCATATTGCGACACGCTCGATCCGTGGATGCGGTTGACCGCCGACGACACTTGCCGCGCCGGCAGGCCGAGGCGCCTGGCGATACGGCCGAGGTTGAGGTCAACGTCCCTGTAGAGTTCTTTTGACTGCATCAGCGCGTCGACCGCCGCCGCGACCGCGGAATCCTCGCTCGTCGCCCGTGGCGTGGCTTGCGGCCCATCGTCTTCATCGTCATCCAGAGGCGCGGTTTCGCTGGCCACCGCGGCTGCACCGCCAAGCAGCAGCAGCGCCAGCACATTGCCGGCGGCAATCACCGCGCCGGAATGGGCACCGCCGGTCCATTCGAGGTCGAGGCTGATGATAATGTCGGTGACCGGCGACGCCAGGATCGCCAGCGTCGTCACCAGCAGCGCCCGGTAGGGAGCGCAAGACACCGTCCAGACGCGACTCGGCAAGGCCGTCCGGCCCGACCCGCGCAAGCCAAAGAAGGGCGACGCCATAACACAGGAAGACCAGCATGATCACGGGGCCTACCGGCTCGCGCCAGAAGATCAGCAGCAGGGCCACAAGACAGGCCGGCAACAGATGCGGCCACAGCGAAGCCAGGCGATGCCGCGAGCGTCCCTCGCAAGACCGCTGAAGGCTATCCAGGCAAGCGGCGCGATCAATGTCGCCAACACTGCCTGGAAAGGCATGATTGCCCTGACATCGTAGCCCCAGCGGATGCCGATCAGCACCGACTCCAAGGCATAGGCGGCCATCAGCAGCATGAAAAACATGTTTTCGCGCAGATCGGCCTCGTTTCGGCGGATCATCTGCGCAAGCAGGATGACGAGCAGCAGGGCAACGACGAATGGCAAGGGAATGAAGATCATGATCGCAAGCGTGGTTCCAAGGCGGCCGATGATGGACCGGGCGGCCGACAATGACCTGGATTGCGTTCACGGTCGTCCCGGATCGTGATCGAGGTCGCGAAAATCGACGTCTCGGATCATCTGGGCCACGCCGCGGTCCCTTTCGCGACCGCCCCACCCATGCTCGGAGACAATGATGAAATCCGCAATTCTCGTCTTGCTGCCCTTTGCCGCAGTTGCGCTGGCACCGCCGGTGGCCGGTGATGCCGCAAAGACGCTCGATCTCGCCGGTGTGACCGCCATCATCATCACCGGCGAGGCAAGCTCGGTCAAGCTGACCACTTCAGGTGCAGAACCCTACCAGGCGACGATCGGCAGCCGCCGCGAGGGCTGGTTTGCCAGCTGGTATTCGTCCTGGTTCGCCAATGACTGCCGCACCGCCAGCGACATGAAGCGAGAGGCCTCGACGTTGCGCATCAATGTCGCTCCGTCGTCCTGGCTGGACCCTTCGGATTGCAGGGTCGAGATCAACGCCAACATTGCGCCCGAGAGTTCGGTGTCGATCGACCAGGCGGCCTTGCTGGCCAGTATGACGGGGAATTTCTCCAGCATCGCCATTACCGGCAAGGCGGCCGATGTTTCGCTCGAAGGGCATGCTTCACGCATCGATCTCAAGGGCGAGGCGCTGAGGGCCAATCTCGCCTATGGCAGCGTCCGGAAGGACGAGACTGTCGCCATTGCCGGCAAGGTGCTGGATGCCACGCTGACCTTCGGCCGGCAGGTTCAAATCAGCTACTCGGTGACCGCGTCGGCGTCCTTCGTCGACAGTTCGCTTGCCAACACTGCCGGCGCCAAACCCTCGATCGTGATCAAAGGCGATTTCGTCCGCGCCACGATCCGCTGAACAAAAAACCCGCCACAAGGGCGGGTTCCTGATCTGCGAAAGCCGATAGGCTTAAAGGCCGAACCCTTCGAAGCGCTTCTTGAACTTCGACAGGCGGCCGCCGCGGTCGAGCAGGGTTTGCTGGCCGCCGGTCCAGGCCGGGTGCGTGGTCGGGTCGATATCGAGGTTCATCGTATCGCCTTCCTTGCCCCAGGTCGAACGGGTCGAGTATTCTGTGCCATCGGTCATGACGACCTTGATGGTGTGGTAGTCGGGATGGATATCGGCCTTCATTGTCGTGCTTCCTGGCTTGTGGCGCTACAGACGGGCCCGTGGCCTGCGTCGATGCGCCCCTTTTTAAAACTCGAAGCCGCAGCTATTGAAAAGCCACGGCTTCTAAAACGGTCGGCGAGCCTATACATCAGCCGGAATTGAATCACAAGGCCACGGCAGGCGCATATTGAACGCGCCCACCTGGAAGCGGCCAGAGGAAACGGTCATGGCGGACATCAGCGGCGAGCAAGACGGGCGCAGGCGCTCGCTCGGGCCGCTCAGGCGCCTGTATCCCTATATATTCCGCTACCGCAAACTGGTCATAGGCGCCCTCATTTCGCTCGCCATCGCCGCGGCGACGACGCTGGCGCTGCCGCTGGCCGTGCGGCGCATGATCGACCACGGTTTCAGTGCTTCCGGCACCGTCTTCATCGCCGAATATTTCGCCGCTTTGGTTGCGATGGCAGCCATTCTGGCGGCGGCGTCGGCCGGACGCTACTACTTCGTCATCACGCTCGGCGAGCGGGTCGTCGCCGACATCCGCAGCGACGTGTTTTCGCATGTCACGACGCTTTCGCCGTCCTTCTTCGACACCGCGCAATCGGGCGAGATCGTCTCGCGGCTTGCCGCCGACACGACGCAGGTGAAATCCGCCGTCGGCGCCACCGCCTCGGTGGCGCTGCGCAACGTCATCCTCGGCCTTGGCGCGGTGGCGATGATGGTCGTCACCAGCCCGAAACTGTCGGGCCTGGTGATCGCGGCCATTCCGCTCATCGTGCTGCCGCTGGTCGCGTTCGGCCGTTCGGTGAGGCGCCGGTCACGGCAGGCGCAGGACACGCTGGCGCAAGCGACCGCCTATGCCAGCGAGCAGATCGGCGCGGTGCGTACGTTGCAGGCGTTCACCAACGAGACGCTGGTCACCGGGCGGTTCTCGGCCGCGGTGGAAGCCGCCTTCCAAGCGGCGCGCTCGTCGATCTTCTCCCGCTCGCTGCTCACCTTCTTTGCCATCTTCATGATCTTTTCCTCGGTCGTGGCGGTGTTGTGGTTCGGCTCGCGTGACGTGCTTGCCGGCACGATGTCGCCCGGCACGCTCGGCCAGTTCCTGCTTTACTCCGTGTTTGCCGCAGGCGCGCTGGGCGCACTGTCGGAAGTCTGGGGCGAGCTTGCCCAGGCGGCGGGTGCGGCCGAAAGGCTGACCGAGATACTCGACGAGACGCCGGCGATTCAACCGCCGGCCAATCCGCTGCCGCTGCCCGCCAAGGCGACAGGCGCGATCAGTTTCGACGACGTCTCCTTCTCCTACCCGGCAAGGCCGGACCGTGCCGCCGTCCACGGCTTGAGTTTTCAGGTCAAGCCCGGCGAGACGGTGGCGATCGTCGGCCCGTCGGGCGCCGGAAAGAGCACCGTCTTTTCGCTGATCCTGCGCTTCTACGATCCCGAAACTGGCCGCATCGCCATTGACGGCGTCGACGTGCGCGAAGCCGATCCGGCTGAAGTGCGGGAGCGCATTGCGATCGTGCCGCAGGATGTCACCATCTTTGCGGCAAGCGCGCGCGACAATATCGGCTTTGGCCGGCCGGGCGCGACGAATGCCGAGATCGAGGCCGCCGCCAGGGACGCGCTGGCCGACGAGTTCATCCTCAGGCTCGACAAGGGCTACGACAGCCAGGTCGGCGAGCGCGGTGTGACCTTGTCCGGCGGCCAGCGCCAGCGCGTGGCGATCGCCCGCGCCATCCTGCGCGACGCGCCGATCCTGCTGCTCGACGAGGCCACGTCGGCGCTCGACGCCGAAAGCGAAACGCTGGTGCAGACGGCGCTGGAACGGCTGATGCAGGGCCGCACCACCATCGTCATCGCCCACCGGCTGGCGACCGTGCTGAAGGCCGACCGCATCCTGGTCATGGATGGCGGCCGCATCGTCGAGGAAGGCACGCACCAGAGCCTGGTCGCCAAGGGCGGAATCTATGCAAGGCTGGCCAAGCTGCAGTTCGAAACCGGAGCAAGCGCCTTCAGGGGTGCCGCGGAGTAGCAACCCGCAATCAGGCGGGACCATACCGCTTGCGGAGATGCTCGGTGAAATACGCGGCGTTGAGCTTTTCCCCGGTGGCGCGCTCAAGCAGTTCGGGCGTCGACCAGCGGGATCCCTGCGACCAGATATTGTCGCGGCGCCAGTCATTGATGGCGGCGAAATTGCCCTTGGCGAGGTCGCTGTCGGCTGAAGGATGGTCGCGCGTCAGCGCAGCCCATTGCTGCGCCGCCATCATAGCGCCCAGCGTATAGGACGGGAAATAGCCGAAGGCGGCGCCTGGCCAATGCACGTCCTGCATCGGTCCGTTGGCTGGGTTGTCGATGGTCGAAAGGCCAAGATACTCCCGCATCTTGGCGTCCCAGGCTTCGGGCAGGTCGGCCGCCTGCAGCCGCCCCGAGACCACCTCCTGCTCCAACTCGTAGCGCAGGATGACATGCAGCGGGTAGGTGACCTCGTCGGCGTCGACGCGGATCAGGCCGCGCTCGACCCGGTGCACATGCGGCAGGATGTCGTCGAGCGACCAGGCTTCGCCGAGATGCTTTTCGACCACGGGCAGCGCCCAGCGCCAGAATTCGGGGTTGCGGCCGACCTGTTTCTCGACGAACAGACTCTGGCTTTCATGCACCGCCATGCCGCGCGCCTTGCCGAGCGGCCAGTGCGCCCAGGCCTTCGGCAGGTTCTGCTCGTAGAGCGCGTGGCCGGTCTCGTGCAGCACGCCCATCAAAGCCGACAGGAAATCGGACGTTTTGTAGCGGGTGGTGATGCGAACGTCGCTCGGCACCCCGCCGCAGAAGGGATGGTGCGATACCGACAGAGAACCATGGGTGAGGTCGAAGCCGACCGAAGCCATCATGGCGAGACCAAGCTCGCGCTGTTTGTCGATCGCATAGCTGCCGGAGAGCGGCTTCAGCGGGCGCTTGGCCAGTCGCGCTTCCTGTACGGCCAGCGCTTCCGGCACGAAGCCCTTCAGGAATGTCTTCAGCTCGGTGAAGACCGGCGTGATGTCGGCGGCGCGGTTGCCAGGATCGTATTGCTCCATCAGTGCGTCGTAGGGATCGAGGCCGAGCGCGTCGGCGCGCAGGGCGGCTTCCTCGCGCACCAGCGCGATGACACCTTCGAGCGCCGGCAGGAATCCGGCCCAGTCATTCTTGCCGCGCAGGTCGCGCCAGAGCTGCTCGGAGCGCATACGCGCCACCGTCTGGCGCTCGACGAATTCGACCGGCAGGCAGGTCAGGTTGGTGTATTGGCGACGCAGTTCGCGGACCGCCGCCTGCTGCTCCTCGTTCAGCGCCTCCTGTTCGGCGGCGGCGAGCCAGTCGGCGATCTCCGGCGCCGTTGCCCTGATATGCAGCATCCCGGCCAGGGACGACATGGCTTCGGCGCGCTTCTCGCCGCCGCCGACGGCCATGTGGGTCGCCTCGTCGGCGCCGAGGATAGCGAGCGCATGTTCCAGCGCTTCGAGCTTGTGGCCGAGATCATCGAGCTTCTGAAAAGACATGACAGGTTCCGCGTTTTGGACCGCGGGAAAAGATACCAACGCGCCAGGATTGGCAACCCTCAAAGCTGGCTATGCAGCTTGCGCCGGTGAGCTGGTGCGTGGAATGCTGGCTGACGGTGGAACACCGCCATGGAGGGGAGACTAAGATGATCGGCAATATCCTGGTCGGGCTGGTGGCCCTGATCCACCTCTTTATCGTCTATCTGGAGATGGTGGCGTGGGACACACCGCGCGGGCACAGGGCGTTCAACCTCAAGCCGGACTTCGCCAGCGCATCGAAGGTGCTCGCCGCCAATCAGGGGCTCTACAACGGCTTCCTTGCCGCCGGGCTGATCTGGGGCCTCTATCTCGGCGCGGCGGGATTCCAGATCAAGGTGTTCTTCCTGCTTTGCATCGCCGTCGCCGGCCTCTATGGCGCGGCGACTGCCAGCCGGAAGATCCTCTATATTCAGACCGTGCCGGCGGTGCTGGCCCTCGCTGCGCTGTGGCTGGGCTGGTGACAAAAAAGACGCCCTCGGAGCCAGATCCGGGGGCGTCAGACAGTCCCTTCCTCATTCCTGGAGATATCAGAGCGGATCTCAGCCGTTCGGATAATTCCCGCCGTCGGAGCCATCACCGATCATGAAGCCGCTGCCGGTGTCGGACATCAGCCTCTGATCGACATTGTCGAGGCGGCGCAGCAGATCGTGATATTGCGCGGCCGGGATCCGGCCATGGTCCGAAGCGGCGACCCGTTCGGCGGCCTGGCCGATATGCGCCGCACGCAGATGCAGCCACTGCGCTTCCGAGGTCGAGATGCCCTTGGTTTCGCGCGCATCCGCGATGCCCTGTTCGACGCCCCGCACCTGCTCGATCAGGCCGGTCACACGCGGACCGGTCATGTCGGTCGGGTCGCTGGCGTCGAGGGCGCCCTTGTGATGTCCGGCGGCATAGGCGCCGGCGAGTGGAACAGTGATCAGAAGTGTCGTGAGGGTTGCGGTCCTGAGAGTCTTCAAAGAGCTCATGATGTGCGTCTCCTCCTGCTATGGAAGGGGCAAGCGCTTTCGCTCCGCCTTCCGGAAGCGGGCCGTCCGGTTCCGTCGCGTCGCGATGGGAGGCATCGCCGGCGGTTCTCGGCCCTGCGCGTCAAAGTAGGAGCCCGGAAACGCGAAGTGTAATTAAAGAAAGATAATGTTCAGGCCTTGCCGGCCTGGCGTTTCGCCCTAGAGTTGAGCTGGCAAACAATTTCGCGTGACTGAAAATCACCGTTCGGTGAGTTTCAGTTCAATGCGTCGGTTCTTGTTGCGGGCGTCTTCGGTGTCGGCGGGGTCGAGCGGCTGGAATTCGCCGAAGCCGGCCGCAACCAGCCGGTTGGCGGGCACGCCGTTCTCGATCAGGAACTTGACCACCGAGGTCGAACGCGCCGTCGACAATTCCCAATTGTCGCGATAGCGGCCGGCGCCGGACAGCGGCTTGTTGTCGGTGTGGCCGTCGACGCGCAGCACCCAGTTGATCTCGGGCGGGATTTCCTTTTGCAACTCGATGATGGCGTCGGCGAGCTTCTTCATCTCGACCTTGCCGGCATCGTTGATCACTTCGGAGCCGGTCGGGAACAGAACTTCCGACTGGAAGACGAAGCGGTCGCCGACGATGCGGATGTTCTCGCGATCGGCGAGGATTTCGCGCAGGCGGCCGAAGAAGTCGGAGCGGTACCGGTTCAGTTCCTGCACGCGCTGCGCCAGCGCGACGTTGAGCCGACGGCCGAGATCGGCGATCTTGGTGTTGGAATCGCGGTCGCGCGTTTCGGACACGTTGAGGGCGTCCTCGAGCGCGCCGATCTGCTTGCGCAGTGCCGCGATCTGCTGGTTCAGGATCTCGACCTGGCTCAGCGCCTGCTGGCTGATCTGGCGCTGGCTGTCGAGTTCGCCGCCGAGCTCCGCGGCGCGCTGGTTGGCGGCGTCGCCGGCGCCGGCGCCTTGCGCCAGCAACTGCTCGAGCCGGCTCTTCTCAGCTTCCGCCGCCGACAGCGACGCCTGCAGATTGGCCAGCGAATCGTCCTTGTCCTGCGCGGTCGAACGCTCCAGCGCCAGCAGCTGCGTCAGTTCGTTGATCTGCGAGTTGAGGCGCGTGAGCGCCGTATCCTTGCCGGAGAGTTCGCGGCCGAGCAGGAACTGCGCCAGCACGAAAACGGTAAGCAGGAACATGATGGCGAGCAGCAGCGTCGACAGCGCGTCGACGAAGCCCGGCCAATAGTCGATCCGGCGATCGGTGCGCCGGCCCCTGGCGAGAGCCATGCTAGTGGACCCCGGGTTTCTTCAGCGCGTCGGCGATCTTTTCCAGCGTGTTGCGCATCGCCTTCTGCTCGTCCGACTGGGCCTCGACCCAGTCGCGCATGATCTGCTGCTCGGAGCGCATGTTCTTGACCAGGCCGGAAATGCCGTCGGCGAGATTGGCCATGGCGGTGGCGACGCGCGGATTGGAGCCGCCGCCGCTTTCCTGCATGCTGCGCAGCCGTTCCGACAGGACCCGGATCTCGTCGGAGGATTCAGTCTTGGCCGGGTCGGCGACGGCGATGTCGGAGGAGAGATCGGTGACCGAGGACAGCCAGTTTTCAAGCTCGGTATAGAATCGGGTCTGGGCGCGGCCGGCCTGCAGGTCGAGGAAGCCTAGCACCAGCGACCCGGAAAGACCGAACAGCGAGGACGAAAAGGCCGTGCCCATGCCGGCCAGCGGCGCCGACAGCCCCTGCTTCAGCGAATCGAGCACGGCGGCGGCGTCGCCGGTGCCGGGATCGAGCGATTCGATGGTTTCGCGGATCGAGCCGATGGTGTTGAGCAGGCCCCAGAAGGTGCCGAGCAGACCGAGGAACACCAGCAACCCGACGAGATAGCGCGAGGTGTCGCGGCTTTCGTCGAGGCGGGTGGCGATCGAATCCAGCATGGTGCGCATCGAAGACGTCGAGAAGGCGACCGTCGAGGAGCGGCCGATCATCGCCTTCATCGGCGCCAGCAGCACCGGCTCGGTGGTTTCGGAACCGGCGCGGAAGGAATTGACCCAGCGCACTTCGCGAAACAGTCGTCCGACCTGGGCGAAGGCGAGCAGGATGCCGACCACAAGGACGCCGACGATGAGGCCATTGAGGCCGGGATTGCTCCCGAAAGCGGTCGAGATCTGGCGGGTGAGGATGGCGGCGATGAAGGCGACGATGACCAGGAAGATGACCATGGTCAGGAGGAAGACCTGCGGGCTCGACAGTTTGTGCGGATCGTACATCAGGACATCAGAACGCCTGCCCACGCCGAAGGATCTGAGAAAAGCCATCCGTGCCCCGTTTCCGATGCTCTATTTGCCTTGACGCAATTCCGAACGGGAAGCCGCTCATACTTCCCTGGAACCGCTCCATTGCCGCCGATCACGTAATTCGCGACTCTAAACGGAATTGTGACCAAATTGAATGGCGCTTGGCAATATTGCCCGACTGTCGGGCCGCACCACGCCGTTCAGAGGCGGTTGACGACCAGGCAGTCGACCATGGCGGCAAGATGCAGCCCGGCGCCGGTGACGACAAAGCCGTGCCAGAGGGCATTGTGAAAGCGCAGGCGTTTCCAGGCGAAGAAGATGACGCCGCAGGAGTACACGATGCCGCCGGCGACAATCAGCGCGATCGAGGTCGTCGGCAACGTCGCCACCAGCGGCTTGACCAGGACGACGCCGCTCCAGCCGATGGCGAGATAGAAGACAATGGCCAGACGATCGAAGCGGCCGGGCAGGAACACTTTCATGGCAATGCCGGTCAAAGCAGCGGTCCAGACAAGCACAATCATCGGCAGCGCCAGCGGCGAGCCGTCGAGCTGGGCCAGAAAGGGCGTGTAGGTCGCGGCGATCAGGAGATAGATCGCCGCATGATCGAAGCGCCGCAAGATCCACTTCGCCGGCGACGTCACCGGCCACAGATTGTAGGTCAGCGAAATCGACAGCACAGTCAGCAGCGACACCACGAAGAAGGCGGCGGCGATGTATTCGCCGGGACCGGCATGGAAGGCGGCCAGCGCCAGCAACGCCGAGCCGGCGGCTATCGCCAGCACGATGCCGACCGCGTGGACGATGCCATCGGCGATCATCTCCGCACGCGAATAGTGCCAACGCCCGACAAAAGGGATTTCAATTGGCTGGTCTGGCTGCGCTTCTCGCGAGGATAGTGAAGGTATGCTCGTCATAAAGATCCTGCGTCACCCTTATCTGGGCGGCCGCCGGGCAGTATTTCAAGCTTTGATTGCGGTTTTGCGACTGCGGCGCTTCAGCGCGCCGCGCCGGCATGCCAAGTAATCAGCGCGCCGAGATCGGCTTCTTCACCGCCTTGAGCAGCGCGCGCTGGATGACCTCGTTGCCGGCGACGAGCGAACCCGCCTCGAGCATATCCTGGCCGCCATCCATGTCGGAGACGAAGCCACCGGCCTCGCGGATCAGCAGCAGGCCGGCGGCAATGTCCCAGGCCGACAGGCCGGTTTCCCAAAAGCCGTCCATGCGGCCGGCGGCGACATAAGCGAGATCGAGCGCGGCGGAACCCAGGCGGCGCACGCCCGAGACCTCGGCCATCACATTGCGCAACTCGACGAGAAAATTGCCGTGCTGGCCGCGGCCGAGATGCGGCACGCCGCAGCCGATGACGCAGTCGGTGAGCTTGCTGCGGCCGGCAACGCGCAGCCGGCGATCGTTCATGAAGGCGCCGCCGCCGCGCTCGGCGGTGTAGAGCTCATCCATTGCCGGATTGTAGATGACGGCGGCGACCAACTGGCCCTGTCGCTCCAGCGCGATCGAGATGGAAAAGATCGGAATGCCGTGCAGGAAATTGGTGGTGCCGTCGAGCGGGTCGACGATCCAACGGTGCTGGTCGTCGTCCCCTGCGATCATGCCGCGCTCTTCCATCAGGAAGGCATAGCCCGGCCGTGCCTTCGACAGTTCGGCAAACAGAATGTCCTCGGCCTTGCGGTCGGCTTGGCTGACATAGTCGCCCGGTCCCTTCATCGACACCTGCAGGTTCTGCACCTCGCCGAAGTCGCGCGACAGCGAGCGGCCGGCCTTCATGGCGGCCTGGACCATGACATTGAGAAGTGCGGAGCGTGCCATCGTATCTGTTCCTGCCTACGTGTCAGTCTGCGCGGCGCATGTAGGTGAGTTCGTTGGTGTCGACGACGATGCGTTCGCCGGCGCCGATGAATGGCGGCACCAGCACTCGAATGCCGTTTTCCAGGACCGCCGGCTTGTACGAGGACGCGGCCGTCTGGCCCTTCACCACCGGGTCGGCCTCGGTGATGGTCAGCGTCACCTGGTCGGGCAGCGAAATGCCGATCGGCCTGTCCTCATAGAGCTGGACCGTCACCATCATGCCGTCCTGCAGGAAGGCGGCGCGGTCGCCGACGAAATCCTTCGCCAGCTCGAGTTGCTCGTAGCTCTGCGTGTCCATGAACACCAGCGCGTCGTCCTGGGCGTAGAGGAAGGAAAAATCCTTCAGATCGAGCCGGATCTGCTCGACGGTCTCCGCCGAGCGGAAGCGCTCGTTGAGCTTGGTGCCGTTGATCAGGTTCTTCAGTTCGACCTGGTTGTACGCGCCGCCCTTGCCGGGCTTGACGGTGTTGGTCCTGACCGCCACCCAGAGGCCGCCATCGTGTTCGATGACATAGCCGGGACGGATTTCGTTGCCATTGATCTTGGCCATGATGAGATTGATCCGGGATGCTACCAACGGCTTGGCCGTTGGTATGGGGATGGTCGCTGGACAAGCGATTTCGGGCCCCCAAGACCACAAATCGGCAGGAGAGGCAAGGGATGCCAGATCGCCCGACAGCGGCTGGTAGCCTCAAACCTGGGCTGCAATGACTTTGCCGACGGCCTCGACGATGGCATCCGCAGCCTCAGTCAGCCGGTTGAGATGAGGCGAGCGAAGTGCGGCGACCTGCAAGGAAAGGTCGACATCTTCCGTGTTGACGAGCATGAGGCCGTCGGGAAGTCGGCGCCTTGCAAGACGCAACGGCATTAGCGCAAGGCCGTGCCCCCGACGGACCCATTCCATCTGCAAGGCCGGATCCTGTATCTCCGCCGCGATCTCGAAATAACGCCTTCCGCCGACCAGAACGGACGTGAGCTTCTGGCGCGCGTCGCAAGGTGCCGGACTAAGCACCCACGGCATGGGTGTCCGGCCACCGTCTTCCGGATCGGCGACGGTGGAGGCAGCGATGACGCCAAGACGTTCAGTGCCAAGCGCTTCCGGACCTGGCTTGTCCGACGATCGCAGAACAATCGTCACATCGAGCTCGCCGCGTTCGAATTGATCGATCAGTTCGGCGCTCCAGCCGGTCTTGAGCCGTAGCGACACTTTCGGGAACGCCGCCGCGGCGTTGGCGATGGCCCCCGCTATGTCGCGGTCCGAGAGGCCATGGGCGAGACCCAGGCGGAACAGTCCTTCCGGCTCGGTCTTTCCGGCGAAGGATTTCAGCGCTTCTACGGAAGCGATGATATCGCGGCCGCGCGCCAGCACTTCCAGCCCCGTCGGCGTCAGTCGCGGCGGCTTTTGCCGGCGGTCGAGCAGCGTCGTGCCAAGCATGTCCTCCAGCCGCTGGATCTGCCGGGTCACAGCGGGCTGGGTCAGCGGCAGGCGCCGGGCGACCTTCTGGATCGAGCCCTCCTCGGCAAACAGGGCGAGCGTGCGCAATTCCTCAAGCATAGCCAGAACCATGTCTCGTAGGCATAATCATTGTAAACATTATGAATTTGAAATCCATCGCCTGGCAAGCAATTTTCCTTTCAAACGAAAGGACGACGACAATGAAGGCAATCGAACTGCAGAAGCCGGGCGGCATCGACAATCTCAAGATGGTCGAACGGCCAATGCCGGAACCCGGCCGTCAGGAGATGATCGTCAGCGTCAGGGCGACGGCGCTCAACTATCGCGATGTCGAGATCGCGCGCGGCAGCTATCACACGACATTCCCCTTGCCGCTGGTGCCGCTTTCCGACGGCGTCGGCGAGGTCGTTGCGGTTGGCTCCGAGGTCAGCCGCTTCAAGGTCGGCGACCGGGTCTGCGGCACGTTCTGGCAGCGATGGGTCGGCGGCAGCTTCGCCATGGCCGAACCCTCATACCAGCGCGGTGGCCCCATCGATGGGCTGCTAAGCGAATTCGCCCGGCTGGACGAACAGGCGGCGGTCATCGCCCCGGCGCAGCTCAGCGATGTCGAGGCGGCGACGTTGCCTTGCGCCGCGGTCACTGCCTGGCATGCGTTGTTCACCGAGGGCAAGCTCAAGCCAGGCGAAACCGTGCTCAGCCTCGGCACCGGCGGCGTGTCGCTGTTTGCCGTGCAGTTGGCAAGGGCGGCCGGCGCGCGCGTCATTGTTACGTCGAGCAGCGATGAGAAGCTTGCCCGGGCGAAGGGGCTTGGCGCGCATGATGGCGTCAACTACCGCGACGATCCGGATTGGTCGTCGGCCGTGCTGGCGCTGACCGATGGCCGCGGCGCCGATCACATCATCGAAGTCGGTGGTCCCCAAAGTTTCGCGCAGTCGCTCAAGGCGTCGGCGCGCGGCGCCCAGATCAACGTCATCGGTTATCTCGGCGGCAGCGAAGGGGTGATCAATCCGCTCGACATCTTCCGACGCCAGGTGAAAGCACGCGGCATACCGGTCGGCTCGCGCGAGTCCTTCGAAGCGATGAACCGGGCGCTCGCCGTCAATCGGCTGCGGCCGGTGATCGACCGGGTCTTCCCATGGGCAGAGGCAGCGCAGGCCTTTCGCCATCTCGAACACGGCTCTCCCTTCGGCAAGGTCGTGCTGGATCATACACAGTGACGTTGCGTGTCAGGGCAGGCGGTTGGCCTTCTGCAAGGCTTGCTTTGTCTGATCGTCGGTCAGCCCTTGCAGGAAATCGTCCATCTCCGGATCGATAAGGCCGGCGCGGCGGGCGACCACATACCAGGCCCCGGCCAGGATCAGGTCGGGGTCGGTTCCGATGCCGCCCATATAGAGCTTTGCCAACCGGTTCTGGGCAGCGACATTGCCGCCTTCAGCTGCCTGCTTCATCCAGTTGAAGCCGGATTTCAGGTCGCGAACACCGCCCCGGCCCTCGATCATCCAGGCGGCAAGATCGATCTGAGCGGTGTCGTAGTTCTGCCTGGCAGCCTGTGCCAGCAAGCTGCGGGCCTTTCCATCGTCGCGGGTCTTGCCGCCGACGCCATTGGCATAGACCTGCGCCATCGCATACTGGGCGTCGGCAAGCCCTGTCGCCGCGGCACGCTCATAATAAGGCACAGCCCTGGGGGGGACGGCATCGCCCCGATCAAGCAACACGACGCAAAACTATCAGGTGAGATGAGCCCGCCGGAATCCGGCCGCGGCGGCGGCCGGAAGCAGCTCTAAAACAGACAGAAAAAACAGGTTGACA
>NZ_JAMYSN010000012.1:0-186044 GCF_040321955.1 Mesorhizobium sp. M0217
TTCAGTCGTTCGAGCGTGCCGACCTCATCCTCGCCCATGAGCGTGCTGTAGCCGACCACGTCGGCAGCAAGGATCGCGGTAAGCCTTCGCTCCATGTGCGGTTGTCCTGCCTCCCTAGGTCAAAGCTTCGCTGAGCGTATTCGACTGGCGTTTCGAATGCGAGCATGCTTGGCCTACTGGACAGCGATAATGCAACCACGTCGTTTTGAAGACATTGCCCTCATGGCTTAGCCTTGTGCGAAACCGGATGTTGCCGCATGGCTGATGTGGGTCGAGATCGGCCTCTGTCGTTCTTAACTGGCCACAAGCGGACTTACTGGTCCCGGCCCCAAGGCTGCCGGTCAGCAATGCGCCTGATCTCGGCCGTTGCAGCCACCTTTGATACCTTCTGAAAGCAGACGTTGACGGCGACCACGCTGGAGTTCGCAGTGCGCACTGTGCGTCACGACTAGTATGAGGTGACCGGCCTAACCGCGTGGTCGGGCGGTCGAGCCGCGGACCAAGAGTTCGACCGGTATGATCACCTGGCTCGGGGCGCCGTTTGCAAACACCGTCGTGGCGGCAAGTCTCCCCTTCCCGACAATGTCTTGAGCCACTGTCGTGAGCGGGGGCGTGGTGCGCGAAGACTCCGCAGTGCCATCGAAGCCGACGACAGACATGTGTTCGGGTATCTTGATATTGCGCCGACGCGCTTCGTCCAGGACGGTGATTGCCTGCCAGTCCGACATAGTCAAGATCGCCGTTGCTTGCGGAGCCCGGTCGAATACGACCGCTCCGGCCGAAGGCTCACCTGGGGTCGTCTCGATGATCGGGACATTGTCGATTGACAGACCGAGCTCAGCCAAACCCTGGGCGAAGCCGAAAAGTCTCTCCTGATCGAGTTGAAAACCGGCAGAGATAGCGCGCGGGGAATTGCCAGGCAAATGGACGATGGGTGACCCCGATGTGCGCCGAATGGAAAGGATTGCAAAACGCCGATGTCCAAGAGCAGCCAGATGCCTGATGGCCGCCAGCGCCCCGCTCCTGCCGTCTATCCGGATAGAATTGACGTCCGGACCGGCATCGCTCTCGAGGATGACGAAGGGCAGCCGCCGGCGCCGTAAAGACGCGATCAACTCGATGTCCGCGCTGTGGCCCAGAATGAAGCCGTCCACCAAGGCCTCTCGAATGGTGGAAGTGCGTGTCTCGTCCGTACCATTGACCAAACTCAATGTCGCTCCAGCCTCGTCACAAGCAAGCGAAACGCCAAGCACCAGCTCGCGCAGATATGGGCTCCTGATCATATCGGCAATGGCGTATGCGCCCGGGGGGATCAGGCCTATGGCGTTGAACTTGCCGTCGCGCAGCACGCGTCCCCTCGGGTCGGGGCCATCATAACCAAGCTGACGCGCCGCGGCCTCGACGCGCTGGCGCAGATCGGATCGCACCAGATCCGGATGGTTGAATACGTTGGAGACGGTGCCGCGGGAGACTCCAGCGAGCCGGCCGACATCGGCGAGCGTAGGCATTTTAGAAGCGTTCATTTCCCTCAATTAGACAATTTCTTGGAGCGCTCCAAGTTTTTTCTTGACGCTAGGTCCAAAATGTTGGAACTTGCACTTGGAGCGCTCCAAAAATTGAAAGTAGCAGTTCGGCATCTGTCCCGAGCATCGGCCGAGCTGATTTCGAAAATCATCAAGGAGGATTAGGATGGCTACGACCAATGGTGCTCCGACCTCGCTCGTCGGAAAGACTTTTGATTGCTCATTCGGACAGTTCGTACCGAGGTTGACGGTCCTGTCGCCGACCGAATTGCGGGTGCAGGCGACGATCGGCGCTACCGAGATCGACGAGGTGGTTCAGAGCAATCTGACCGGCGTTCGACCCGGACTTTTCATCATGAGTTGGACCGAGCAAGGCGGCAACTTCGTCGTGCAGGTTCAAGATCACGAGAACCAGATCGTTCATAACTATGCGCGACTGGCGGACGGGCAGCAGTTCTGCGCCCAAGGCACAATTCAACCAGTGACGACGGCGTGAGGGCCGCCTGTCTATCTGAGAGGAGAATTACGCCATGACTACCAAGGTGATCGACCATACCGATCCTACGCAGTGGGATCCAAAGCTTGACGCCGTTATCGCGGCTCCCGGAAACCATAAGGTGTTGTTTGAGAATGACCGGCTACGTGTGCTTGAGGTAATCCTCAAGCCCGACGAGGAAGAGCCGACACATCACCACCGCTGGCCTTCAGTATTCGTGTTCGATGAGGTGGAAGGCCCTATCCACGACTTCGCGCCGGATGGAACCATGATGCCGCCCAATCGAGATGTCATCCAGGCGGTTCAGGCATGGGACGGTCAAGGCTGTCTCGTGGTGCATATGGCCGCCCAACCAGCGGGTCGCGTGCTCAACGCTTCGAGCAAGACCCTGCATGGTATCCGTGTCGAGATGAAGTCATAAAGCAGACGTGATCCTGGCCACCGGAACTCGCGCACGCTGAACGTCCACTTCTGACGGATTGAAGCCTTAAAGCTGCCAGTTGGCTTGCGGTCCCCAAGGTTGCCCGACAGCTTTGCGCTTCATCTCAGCCGTTGCGGACAGATTTGCCACTGATTGAAAGCGGGCATCGCGGCGACCACGCTGGTCGTCGCTCGCGACTCAGCGCGATCAAAGCTCCCACGGCGAGACGAGGGTCGCACCGTACACCCGATTTTGATTGTGCGTCAGCGCATTGGCAGGATGTTCTGGTTGAGGCGGAACAGATTGTCCGGATCGTATCTGTGCTTGATCTTGGCGAGCCGCGCGTAAGCCTCAGCGCCGAAGGCGTGGCGGACGAGATCCGATCCTTCGCCATGGCCGGGGAAGTTCAGATAGAGGCGGCCGGTCGAGTAGCGCTGCATGTCCTGCCAGAAGCTGCGTACCCAGCCGATGTTCGCATCGTCCTCGTTAGCGCCTGGCCAGATGGCGTCGAGGCTGAGCATGAAGGGCATGGAGCGGTCGCCGAAGGCAGTCTCATCGGCTGCAACGCGCTGGACGAAACCGCCGAACTTCCAGATCGAGGCGAAGGTCATTTCGGAGGGGCGCTTCGCCATCCAAGCAGTGGTCTCCCCGACGACCTCGTCGTCGAGGCGCGAGAGGTAAGTGGATTTCCAGTAGCAGCGGTCGCGGCCTTTCGGGAACAGCCCGTCATAGAGCGACTGGATGGTGCGATATGGCATGCGGCCGCTGAAATCGACGAGCGGTTCCCCAAAACTGCGCAACGGCGCCACGACCCGTTCGCCCTCGTCGGCCGGTCCGTCATAGACATGCGCGAGCGCCAGGACGCGCCGGCCCCTTGCATGCTCGGGAATCGAGGGGTCGTCGGGCAGGGTGGAGAACTCGGCCAGGCCGCTCAGGCGGTCGGGTGCGGTCTGCATGAAGTCGCGCCAGAGCGGAATGATCTCGTTGGCGCGCTCCTCGGGATAGGCCGGACCGCATAACATCAGCTCCGGTTCGATCGGGTGCAGCTTGAACTCGAAGCTCGTCACCACGCCGAAATTGCCGCCGCCGCCGCGTAGCGCCCAGAAGAGATCCGGGTTCTGCGTCGCGTCGGCATGGATGAGCCGGCCATCGGCGGTCACCAGATCGGCGGCCAGAAGATTATCGACGCTGAGGCCGTGGCTGCCGCGCAGCCAGCCGATGCCACCGGAAAGCGTCAGGCCGGCAACGCCCGTCGCCGAGATGAGACCGCCCGGCGTGGCGCGGCCAAACGGGGTGGTGGCCGCATCGACATCGGCCCAGGTCGCGCCGCCCTCGACGAGGGCACGGTCGAGGCCGGACGCGACCCGCACGCCCTTCATCAGCGACATGTCGATCATCAGGCCGCCTTCGCAGACGGCGTAGCCTGCAACATTGTGGCCACCCGAGCGGATCGCGATCGCTAACCGATGCTCGCGCCCGAAATTCACCGACGCCACGACATCGGCAGCACTCCGGCAGCGCGCGATGAGCGCGGGACGGCGGTCGATCATGCCGTTCCAAACGACCCGCGTCGCGTCATAGGACAGGTTCGACGGCTCCAGCACCTCGCCGCACAAGATGGAACGGAAGCTATCGATGCTCGATTGTGCAAGGGTAGCGGTGGCGGCCATGTAGCGGTCTCCTCGTTTGACACACGCTAGCGCGGCGCGGGCACGGCCGCTAAAGTCGAAAATGCTGGAAGGCGGTCATTTCTGCCATGGTTGAACAGGCGAGACCATTGAATGTGGCGATCCTTGCCGCTCCGGAGGCTACCGCCTCCACGATCTACGGCATGTTCGACTTGTTTTCCTCGCCCGGCAGGGATTTCCTGTTCATCACCAGCGGAGCCGCGGGCACGCCACGCATGCGGCCCTATGTGGTTGCCGGGGACGGCAGCCCGTTTCGCGCGGCAAACGGCATCTGGGTGCGCCCAGATCACAGCCTTGCCGATTGCCCGCCACCCGACATCGTCTGTATTCCAGATTTCTTCGTCAATCCGGGCGAAAGCGTTGCCGGGCAGTATGACGCCGAAGCCGCGTGGCTGAAGCGAGCGCATGACGACGGCGCCATGCTGGCCAGCGCATGTTCGGGCGCGGTGCTGCTCGGTGAGGCCGGGCTGCTCGACAATCGCGAGGCCACCATTCACTGGGGCTATGTCGAGACGCTCACGAACAACTATCCCGGCGTGAAGGTGAAGCCGGGCCAGTCGCTCGTGCTGAGCGGCGAGGCCCAGCGCATCGTCATGGCCGGGGGCGGCTCAAGCTGGCAGGATCTCGCCCTCTATCTGATCGCGCGCTTCGTCAGCCTCAGGGAGGCGATGGAGGTCGCCAAGGTCTACATGCTGCAGTGGCACGACATGGGCCAGCAGCCCTTCGCAGCGCTGATGCGCTTTCGCCAGACCGACGACGCGGTGATCAACCGCTGCCAGAAATGGGCCGAACGCAACTACCGGACCCCTTCGCCCGTCACCGCCATGACCAAGCTGTCAGGCCTGTCCGAGCGCTCCTTCGTGCGCCGCTTCGCAAGGGCCACGGACATGAAGACAATCGACTACATCCACGCGCTCCGGCTCGAAGCGGCCAAGGAACTGCTGGAGACCGGCGACCTGGCGGTCGAGGGGGTGGCCAATGAAGTCGGCTACGAGGATGCGAGTTTTTTCGGGCGTCTCTTCCGCCGCAAGGTCGGGCTGACGCCGGCGCAATATCGCATTCGTTTCAGTGCTCTCCGGCGAGTTCTGAGCCGCGGTTGAATCTCAACCGTCGAGGCGCGATGCCATATTCCGCTATGCGCCGCAATTCGGCCATTGGGCCGAGCTCTGCCGCCGATTGAAGCGGACTCTGGTGGCTGGTTGCGCGTAGGCAGGGGTGCCACGTTAGAGCAAACCCAAGTGTAGGGCCGGAGGGGATCGTGGCGCGCCCAGAACGAAAGCTTGTGGCGGTTTTGGCAGCAGAAATGACCGAAGCGCCCTAAGATTGCGGCAATCCTGGTGGCGGACATCGTCGGGTTCAGCCGTCTGGGGCGAAACGACCAGGATTGTAGGCCCCCTTCACGCACACTTCTTGCGCTCAGCCACCTCGACGCTAAGGCGGAAAGCCTGGCCATCCGCATAGGAGCGTGCGTAGCTTTCTGCCTCGAAAGCGAAGGTCAGCGTGTTGCTATAGGCCGGCACGCGGACGGTCCAATTTCTTGTAGCGGATGATTTCGAAAGCATGCTCGGGCGATTCCATAGTTCCTCCCGCGATCACCGACGAGAGCTCTCAGATAGCGTCGCAAAAACCTTTGAATGCAAACCATCCGACACATCGGTGTCGTAATGTTTCAACGTTGCCCAAAGCTCCGCCAGTCCGGCCGGTAACCAAACAGTTCAGGCGGCGCTCCACATCATCAGCGCTTTCGCGACTCCGTCGAGAAGATGGTCAGCGTCAGATTCATGCTCGTAAAGCATGCTGGCCCGGATCGACTCCAGTGGAGTGTAGGATGGCGCGATACGCTTGAGTTCCGAAACGAGCCGCGATACCGCGTCCTGGTTGCCCAACTTCGCCTGTGCCGCCGCCAGCCATGTGAGCCTTACGGCCGAAGTCATGGGCAACATCGACCAACTGACAACGGCTCCCTTGTAGTCTCCCGCCGCGTATTGGGCGAATGCACGGTCGGAATGATACCAGTCTGGATGTATCGGATTGATCTGAACCGCCTTGTCGATCCAGGTCAGGGCTTCGAAAGGCTTGCCCCTGATGGCAAGCAGATAGCCGATCTGCGCGATCGTGTCCGCATCGAAGGGATTGAGGTCATAGGATCTTCGAAAGTGCCGCTCGGCGGCATCGTATGTGCGCGTGCACAGC
Source organism: Mesorhizobium sp. M0217 (assembly GCF_040321955.1). Lineage (NCBI taxonomy): Bacteria > Pseudomonadati > Pseudomonadota > Alphaproteobacteria > Hyphomicrobiales > Phyllobacteriaceae > Mesorhizobium > Mesorhizobium sp. M0217. The sequence goes on from NZ_JAMYSN010000012.1 coordinate 6,322, forward strand.
AGTGCTTGGGCAAGAATCCGATGGCAGCGAGGCTCCTCTGGTGCGAGTCCTACCGCGAAGCGGGCTTGCTCTACTATGTCGGCCAGCACCTCCGGAGGAGCCATTCCATAATCGCCGATAATCAGGTCGGCAAATGCAAGGTATGAGCGCGCGAGCGCATAATGCGTATCCTTGGTGACGGCCGCAGCAAAGTAGTTCCGTGCTGCCTGATTATCGTCGGCGCCGTAGCCACGCAAATGCACCAGCCCCTTGAGAAGAAGCTCATAGGCCGCCAGGCTTGCTGGAGGCTTTGGACGGGCGCGCGTCAAGCCCGCATCGTCGAGCCGTGCGACAAGACGGTTCGTCACACGCAGCGCGATCTCTTCCTGCATGTCAAAAACAGCTGAGCCCGATGCTGTGAACTTCTCGCCCCACAAGACCGCGCCGTTTGCCGCTTCGATGAGGTTGATCGCCACCCGTACGGTGCCGTCGCGAAGGCCCATGCGTCCCCGAACCAGGAAGGTTGCCCCGAGTCTCCTGCCGACCTCGGTCCAGTTGCCGGGGTCCTCCGACGCAAAGGAAAAGCTTGAGTTGCGCGCCAGGACAACAGCAGTGCGAAATCGCGCCAGAGCGTTGACAATGTCCTCGGCAAAACCATCGACCAGAGGCGTGTCGGTCGCATCGCCTTCATTAGTGAAGCGCAGCACCGCTACAGAAGGCAGGTCGGACGGCGGCCTCGCCGGCGCGCCAAGCGGTGAAAGGAGGTAGCCGCGGCCTGAGACGGTGCGAATTATACTTTGTGAGTCATCGCGCAGCGCCTTGCGCAACTCGCGCACGCCTTGGGTGAGCGAGTCTTCGGTTACAAACAGCCCAGGCCAGACGGACTCCATCAGCTCCGACTTGCTGACGACGTGCCCTGTTTTTCCAACGAGATGGCTCAGGAGTGCAAATGTCTTGGGACGAAGTTTGACGGGATGACCCTGGCGCAACAGCAAGCCGCGCGAAGTGTCAAACACGCACTCGCCGATTGCTATGCTCCCTGATTCTGTATGCGACATTCAGAAGCGCTCTGCCAAACCGAGCCGGGCTCGTCGACATACAGGGGCCATCCGCGCTTACGGTCAAGACCTTTGCCGCAGCCGCAGGTTCTGCTCCCTCAGGCACGGGTTCATGGCGAGCCAGGGCGCCCAACTCTAGAAGTTCGAAGAAGGTGCCGGGCATTGGCGCGCAGGCCAAGCTGTTGACCCCACTGAAGTACAACTCGTAAAGCTCTTGCCGTATGCGGAGCCTTTCGACGTCGTTTTCCATGATGGCCACTCCCTAGATTGTAGGGATCATGGCGCATGTGGAGCGGTGCGTACCGGCGAAATTCTGAAACTTTTCTGAAACCTGGTCGCTGGAGTACAGATCGGCCGGCGCCGAGAAGCCAATGACTGGCTCGCCGGCGGCTATCGCGAAATGCGATCACGCGAATCGGGCGAACTATTCCTCGTCTTCCACTCTCGGCGAGGCGCCTTGGGTCGCTGCCTCGATGCGATCGACGACGCGCAGCTCTTTACGATGGCGAGGAATTCAGCTGCCAGGTGCTTGAACTTCACCTCGCCCCCAGAGCGAAGATCCTCGCCTTCGATATCTCTCAAGGGCATGGAAGTTGCGGCAGCGCCTTTGAGGAACCGCAAATATCCCGCTGCAGCTCGTCTTTCGTTCGTTCAGGGTGTGAGGCCGCCACATGATTGAAGACCCACCGCTGCTCACCATCAAAAGCCGTTTCGAACGGCCTGCGGCAGAGATCATCAGTGCCTTTTCCGGCTTGCCCGTGAGCCTAGTCCTAGACGCCATGGGCGGGCGAGGGGCGTTGCACCAGGGATTAAGGCACTCTCGCCAGGTACTGCGATACTGGCCGATATCATCGTTGCGGCCACCGACAGCTTTGCTGGTGCGGCGGTCACTGAGGATCTCGTCCTTGGCATGGTGCGAAACAAGGGGTGCGCCGGCCTCGTGCGCGATGTTGTCGGGATCGAGGCGGGCGGGTGCCGGTTTACTGTGCCGGGATCGTCGCGAACTCGCCGGCGCGCAATGGTCCAGGCACGGCCGGGTTCCCGGTGGTACTGGGAGGAATGACCATCTCGCGGGGAGACATACTGGTCGGCGACCGCGATGGTATCGCCGTGGTGCCTCGCCTCGAGGCTGAAACGGTGCTGGCGCGGCTCACCGTATCAGGGCGGTGAGAAAACTCTTGATGGCCTGGTGCGGCAAGGTCTCGCCCGATTTCGCCGAGGTCATCATCAAGTCTGACAGGACGCGCTTCGTTGACTGAAAATTTTCAACGGCACCTAAGGTCCGCCTCGCCAACAGATCGTGGTTGCCGTAATTCACTTCCAATCAGATCCCGCGCTGCTTTGTTTGAGGCTATCTCGGAATTCACCTATCGAACGTCGCCTTCGAAAACGGGATTTTGTAATCTGTGCTATGCCACTTAGTCGACAGGAGTGGGCAAAGTGAGCCAGACGCGGAAACTTGCGGCGATCCTGGTCGCCGACGTGGTCGGATACAGCCGGTTGGCGGGGTCGGACGAAGATCAAACGCTGGCGCGGCTACGGGCGCTCCGGAGCGATCTCATCAATCCGACCATCGCTGTCCACAATGGGCGCGTTGTGAAGCTTATGGGTGACGGCACCCTCGTAGAGTTCCGGAGCGTTGTTGACGCCGTACGCTGTGCAATCGAAATGCAGAACGGCATGATTGAGCGCAACGCTGGCTTACCGCCCGGGCGACGCATTGAATTTCGCGTCGGCATTCATCTCTGCGATGTTGTCGAGGAGAGCGACGGCGATCTGATGGGAGATGGTGTCAATATTGCCTCCCGTCTAGAAAGCATCGCTGAGCCGAACGGCATCTGTTTATCGGCCGCCGCTTACGAACAGGTGCGCGACAAACTGAAGGAAGAATTTGTCGATCTGGGCGAGAAAGAGCTCAAAAATATCGCACGCCCGGTGCGCACCTATCGCCTATGTATGCGCGACACGGTCCCAAAAACCGATCTGGCTGCGACTGCCGGGTCCTCCGAACAGCTGGCGCTGCCCGACAACCCTTCGATTGCTGTCTTGCCATTCCAGAACATGGGCGGCGACCCCGAACAGGAATACTTCGCCGACGGCCTTGCCGAAGACATTATTACTCGGCTGTCGCGTCTTCGTTGGCTCTTCGTGTCCGCCCGGAACTCTTTGTTCACCTACAAGGGAAAAGCGGTCGACTTAAAACAAGTCGGTCGAGAGCTTGGTGTGCGGTATGTGCTGGACGGAAGTGTAAGGCGCTCAGGTCATCGACTCCGGATAAGCGCGCAAGTCAGTGACACATCGACCGGGGTACAAGTGTGGGCTGAACGATACGATGTGGAATTGTCGGAATTCTTCGCGCTTCAGGATCAGATTGCCGAAAGTGTCATCGCTACGATCGAGCCGCGGCTCTACACGGCGGAACAGCAACGCTTTCAGAGCAGGTCCCCCACCAATCTTGACGCTTGGGGATTCGTCATGAAGGCGATGCCATATGTCTGGACCTGGAGTTCGGCTACGGAAATCGAGATTGCACAGGGATTTCTGAAGCAGGCTACGGACCTCGATCCTGACTATCCCCGCGCCAACAGCCTGTTGGCGTGGGCTCACGCGGCCCGCGTTTTGTCAGGATGGGCCAACGCAGCAGACATTCTGCCCACCTCTCGCGCCCTCGCGCAGCGGGCAATCCAAGGCGACCCCGAGGACCCGTGGACGCATTTAGCGGCAGGGTTTGTCCACATGATTTCGCGCGGCTTCGACTCTGCTGTGAGAGAACTAAATGAAGCGATCGAGCTAAACCCGAGCTTCGCCTTTGCGCATTCGATCCTGGGCTCAACTTACGGATATGGGGGCATGCCCGCCGAGGGGCTCGACCATCTTGAAATCGCGGGTAGGCTAAGTCCTCGCGATCACACATATGCTGCGAATTTCTCCATCCTTGGCTTATGTCATTTCATGGCTGGACGATATGCAGACGCGGTCGAATGCGAATGTCGCGCGGTTGAACTCCGGCCCCATTTTGGGTCTGCATGGCGGACGTACGCGGCGGCCGCTGGGATGGCCGGTGAAATGGACATCGCGGTTCATGCGCTTTCGCAGGCCAAGCGCCTTCAACCGTCCCTATCCCTTCAATGGGTAGACAAGTTTCATCCGATCGTTCACGACAAGCACCGGGCTCTCTATGTAGAGGGGCTGCGAATTGCCGGGCTTCGATAGTTGCGGATCGTGCCGTGCTCGTAGCTCGCTATCGGACCTACTATACCGCACGAGCGTGCGCTCAGCGCCTCAACTCGGTTGTTAAAGCTTCGGTGGGTTTCTTCCAACAGCAGACGTTCCTCACGATGAATCCGAAGAGCCGGCCGACCACTTGGAAGTATGCATTCGAATCGCTTCGGCGCGCTAGATCTCTGAAACCAAGGCGCTACTGGGGATCCCTGAGTTCGGCTGATCAATTGCCGCCGTCAAAACGGCTTCCGCTCCCGGGGCTCTCCCTTCTCACCAATTTCCCGTGCGGTTCTGCGCTGCACTCTGGAGCGCGCGAGAGGCGGACCTATCGAAGCTGTCGGCGCAGGCTGCTTCGACGTCCGCTTCGGTCAAGCCAACGTCCCGCAGAAGGAAGTTGGACAGGTGACCGAGCCCGCGCTCTATGTTGCGGCGGGTCCTCCACTCACGGACAAGGGCCAGCAGGCGTTCGAGCGGAGGGTCAAGAAAAGTGCCCGGCAAGCGCCGTGCGGTCTGGCCTATTGTCGTTTGCGTCATGTTACGCCAAGTCATGGTGAACCTCCGTTGATCGGGAATGCGAATGGCGATCACGTGACGGCAGAAGGCGAGAAGGCGCCAGGGCAGCTTCGGAAGCGTTCCGCTTCAGATTGTGAACTGGCCTCAGACCTCCGAAAGGCCTAACCTGCGGCAAAGGAGCGGTCAGCCATGACGCGACGGCCTTACGGACTGGTCTGCCCGATCTCGCACGCCTGCGAGTTCCTGGAGCCACGCTGGACAATTCAAATCCTGACCGAGCTCTGGAACGGCTCGACCCGCTTTAATGACATTCGCAAGGGGGTGGGCAACGTCTCGTCCGCCCTCTTGTCGAGGCGGCTCAAGGAAATGGAAGCGTTGGGCCTGGTCGAGCGCGTCGAGGACGAGGCGACGGGCACCATCAGCTATTTCCGTACCGAAAAGTCGATAAGGCTCGAGCCGGCGATGAACGCGCTGGCGGAATGGGCGCAATGCAACATCGAGGCGGAGATCGCGCTCGCCGACGTGGATGTTTCGACCCTCATGTGGGCCGTGCGGCGAAAGATTGACCTCGCTGAACTGCCGCGGCGGCGCGCCGTCATCCGCTTCCATTTCCGCGACGATCCCCCACCGAGGTGTCCCCATTACTGGTTTGTGGTCGAGCCAGGCTCAGACTTGCCCGAGCTATGCGCGCTCGACCCCGGCCGGGACGTCGATCTTTACGTCGAGACCGGCGTTGTTTCGCTGGGAGCCATCCTGGAGGGCCGCTCCAGCATCGAGCGTGAGAAAGAGAGGGGCGGCCTTTTCCTCATCGGCGACCCCGGCCTCGCGCGAAGCATGGACCGTTGGCTTCGAATCTCGGTCTACGCGGCGCTTGAGGGAATCGTCCAGCTTCCTTGAAAGCCATGTTTGGAGTGCAGCCTTATGCAACCCGCCCAGGACGACAAAGCCATTTGGCTGGCCTCAAAAGCTATGGTGCAATCGTCCGTTGTTGATTGCTGCTCACTGAAAGCCGCCGGTCCGCATTCGGCCCCAATGCTGCCCGAGGAGCAATGCGCCTCTGAGGTGACCAGAGTGAAGAAGCTAGGCCAAACCCGCACGACGGGCGCCTTCTCTGATTGCAGCAATGGCGACAGGATTGGTAACCGGATAGGTTCTGATGAACACCTCAGCCGTGAAATTCGGGAACTCGTCCTTCAGTCGCGAATTGATCCTGGCGACCTGAGGAGTTTCATTGAGCATCGCATGAGCCATTGCCAGAAACAGAAGGGTGGCGGGCGAATCTGGCGCAGATTGACGTAGCGCGACCAGTGATTCACGGTAAAAGCCAAGAACGTAGCTGCATCGAGCGAGCATTCCATGATACCAGGGAACATAAGGATTTAGCCGGACCGCTCGCTTGGCCAGTTCGTAGCCACGCTTCGGGTCGCTGCCAACAAGAGCAAGGCTACCCGCAAGAAAGGCAAGTGAGTCCGCGTCATTTGGAGCAGCCACCAACACTCGGTCATGTTCTTCGACAGCAGCTTCGACATCGCCCTGCAATGCCCGAAGATCGGCAAGCATTATGCGGGCGTAAATGTCGGACGGATCGAGCGCCAGCGCTTGCTTGACACATTGGCTCCAGCTCTCGATCGAGCCGGAAAGGTTGTCGGTAAACCCGTTGATAGCTTCCACAGCATGCGCAAGTGCCAGCGCGGTCCAAGCTCTTGCTAGACCCGGGTCGAGTTCGATCGCACGCGCCAGTAGCCGTATCGCCTCCTTGTTCGACTCACGGGTGAAAAGGTGCTTCTGCTCAAGCCCAAGCAGATAGCAGTCATAGGCCTGCAAACTTGCTGGAGCCTTCCGACGAGCCGCATCGCGTCGCAGATTGGCGAGCTGACCGTGGCAAGTTGCAAGGACATTGATGACGTTTTCGGTCACGCTGTCCAGCATCGCAAACAGGTTGTTCGCGGAACGATCGTAACGCATCGTCCAGACATCGACCCCTGTGTGGGCGTCGACGAGTTGGACGCGGATGCGCACCCGCTGCCCGTCCACTTGAAAACTTCCCTCGATCACATAGTCGGCATTCAACTCTCGTCCGAGAGCTCGCACGTCAACATGCCGTCCCTTGTAGGAAAGCATTGTTTGGCGGGCGATCACCGCAAGGTCCCGGTAGCGAGAGAGATCAACTATGAGGTCCGCCGACAAACCATCAGCGATACGAGTCCAGCGTTCTTCTCCGCTTAAATTGTCGAACGGGAGAACTGCGAGGACCGGCGGACCCGGCTCATCGGTCGAAAGACTTCCGGGTGGTGCATGGCTGCGGTCCTGCTGGCGGTGATCGGCAAGTAACCCAGCAAGCGCCACTTTACTACGAACATCGAGCTTCCGATAAATGGCCGAAAGATGGGTCCGAACGGTGGTAGGCGCTATGAAAAGTGTTTCGCCGATTTCGCGATACGTCATTCCCTCCGCAAACTTTGCCGCGACCATCAACTCCCGATCCGATAAGCCGGCGAGAGGATTGCCTACGGCGCGAAGCATCGTTCCATTTTCCTTGCTGCCGACCTGCGGCCAGAACCCGATGGCCTTACATCAGGATGAAATACTACAGATGTGATATCGAAAACACTGCATTTGCACGATTCCATGCGACGGGTCAGCATCCTAGTCTCTGCAGATCGGCAGGGCAGGTTGCTTGGCAGGCCTGGTCGATTCAGAACACGGAGGGCTCCATGACAAAGTTGTCTGTCTTGACCGTAATACTGGTGCTTTTGGTGTCGGTGGGGCCATGCTTGTCCGAAGGTACCCAAACCAACAGCAAACTGACTTCCGAAGAAGCGGTGAAAGCTGCCAGCTCTGAACTGTATTCCGACATTCTCGTGCGAGCATGCAGGAACGGATGGCGGTATCCGCGCAGCTACATCGAAAATGGATTCAGGCGCCACCTGGCGGAGCTGAAACTGCAGCTTGTCGATCAGGGTTACAGTTTCGTACCCAACATGACCGCGAATGATCTGCCCGTCCCAGGACCGATATCTGAGACCAAACGCCGTCTGGTTGGCTCGCGCCAATTCAGCTGTTCCCACCCATACTGGCGCGATGAATGACTCCACGCGACGGTGTGCAATCTGACAGCCTGATTTCCGGCGGTTCTCCCTAGGTTGGAAGGAGGCGTTGACGAATGGCAGGTTGTTATTCGAGGAGGAGTGACACTCCTCCTGGAGCTGTAAACAACGTCATGGAATGACCGCTCTTCGGCTGCGTGGCTCCACAAGCTGCCGATCCGCTACCGGCCCTGTTCCAGCCGTCAAGGTGCCGGCCGGTAAGAGCGCCCGCTAAACTTGGTCGTCAAAGCAGCGTATTCGTCAGTTGACAAGGCAAACTTCGCTCGATGACCGTGAACTCGAACGGCAGCTTACCGACGAGCGCTTCCTAGAAGCAGACCGTCCGGATACGGCTCCGAAGCTGCCGGACCGCTTTGCGGGTCATCTCAGTCGTTCGTTGCCGGGAAGCAGACATTTTCTGCAAGGCGCTTCGAAGGGTTGGATAGGCTAGGCTCACGCGGACCTAGACCAGGCGAAGTTTATCTCGAGCGATCTGCCACGCCGATTCGACATGTCGCCGTGCCGCCGCTTCCGCTTCATCGGGCTTGCGCGCCCTTATCGCATCCATGATCTCATTCATCTCGGTGATCGCCGCTTCGCGCCGGTTGGTCGAGACGATGGTCATCGAACGAAGCTGGTTGATGCGGACATTCAGCCCGGAGACGATTTCCCAGGCGACACGCTTGTCGGCGGCCTCGAACAGCGCCTCGTAGAATTTGGTCGTCGCCCGCATCACCGCAGGCGGCGTCGCCGACGCCCACGCATCGAACAAATCCGCCAGCGCCCCTTCGAGCCTTGCCAACTGCTCGCCGGTGGCCGACAGGGCACAGGCTCGGGCCGCGATGCCTTCAAGCAGAGCCCGAAGTTCGTAGATCTCGTCGGTACGGCCGAGGTCCGGCCTGGCGACGGCCGGCCCATGCCCAGGGATCATCTGCACGAGCCCCTCTGCCTCCAGCTGCCGCAGAACCTCACGCACGACGGAACGGCTGACGCCGAGCTGGTCGCAAAGCGGCCGTTCGACGAGCCTTTCGCCAGGCTGGAAATGGAAATCCATGATCGCTTCGCGCATGCGCTCCAGCGCCAGCGTCCTCAAGGTCTTGGCGCTGCGGTCGATGCGAAGCGTGTCGTCTGGCATGTATGCCTCCTGCGCCCTACCAAAACAGATTCGACGCCCGGTTGACAAGGTACTCGGCGCTCCATAGCATGGTATACCATAAGATGACAGCGGGATTGGACGTCCCGAGGTATCACCTACCCGAGGAAATCCAATGCAGACCGCCATCCGTAAGATCGTGACTTATACCGAGAACACGCTGATCGAAGGCGGCAAGGCCACCCCCCGGCCGCTGCGCCTTATCGGCGTCGCCGCGGTGCTGACCAATCCCTGGGCCGGTCGCGGCTTCACCGACGATCTGTCGCCCCAAATCCGAGCCTGTGCGCCGGTGCTGGGGGAGATCCTGACCCGCGAGATCGTTGCCGTCGCCGGTTCCGGCGAGGCTATCGAGGGCTATGGCAAGGCCGCCATCTGCGGTACGTCGGGCGAGATCGAGCATGCGTCGGCGCTGATCCACACACTCCATTTCGGCAATCATTATCGGCGTGCCGTCGGCGCCAAGACCTATCTTGCCTTCACCAATCTGCGCGGCGGGCCAAACACGCCGATCATGATCCCGCTAATGGATAAGAATGACGAGGGACGGCGCTCGCATTACCTGACCGTGCATTTCCAGATCGGCGATGCGCCGGCGCCGGACGAACTGGTGGTCGCGCTTGGCGCTTCGATCGGCGGTCGCCCGCATCACCGCATCGGCGACCGCTATCAGGACCTCAAGGAGCTTGGGGACGTGCATGGCTGATGCTTCCGCATGGGCTCGACAGGGCACGGCGCCCGACGGCACCGGCTTCATCCGGGCCGGTGTCGGTGCCCCAGTGCTGTTCATCCATGGTGTCGGCATGAACGCTGCGATCTGGCAGCCGCAGCTCGAGCGCATGGCTGGCCGCTTCGACGCGATCGCCATCGACATGCTCGGCCATGGTCAGTCGCCGCTGCCACCGCAAGATCCGGAACTGGCCGATTATGCCGATCAAGCCATTCGCCTCCTCGACCATCTCGGCCTCGACAAGGTATCCGTCGTCGGCCACTCGATGGGTGCACTCGTTGCTCAGGAACTCGCGCTGCGCGCACCGGAGCGCGTCCGCCGCATCGTTTCACTGAATGCCGTGTTCCGGCGTACACCTGAACTGGCCGAAGCCGTTCGCCAGCGCGCGGTGGCGCTCAACGGCCGCAGCGATACGGCCGGCACGGCACGGACCATCGCCCGCTGGTTCGGCGATCCGGTGCCGGTCGAGTTGGAAGCGGCAGCGCAGAAGACGGCATCCGCACTGAGCGCGGTCGACCCGGAAGGCTATGCCCGCACCTATCGCCTGTTCACTCGTGCCGACGGCGATCATGCTGATCGCCTGCCGACGCTGGCCGTGCCGGCCCTGTTCATGACCGGCTCCGAGGACAGGAACTCTTCACCGGCAATGTCAGCCGCGATGGCACGCCTGGCGCCGCATGGCCGCTGCACGGTACTGCCGGGTGAGAAGCACATGATGGCGGTCGCGGCACCGGACCTCACCACGCGCTGCATCGTTGACTTCCTCACCGAGGACGAAGCGACCGAACAAGACGGCCCTGCGCAAGCGAATACCGGGTTCGACAGCGGCGAATTCCGCCGTGCGCTTGGCTCCTTCCTCACCGGCGTCACCATCGTCACCACGATCGGCCCCGAAGGCGAGCCGCGCGGCTTCACCGCCAACTCCTTCACCTCGGTCTCGCTCGATCCGCCGCTGGTGCTGGTCTGCATCGCACACAAGGCGCTTGGCCATCCCGTCTTCGCGACATCGAAGAGCTTCGCCATCAACGTTCTCAACGAGGGTCAAAAGGCAGCGTCCGGCATCTTCGCCTCGAAAGTGGCCGACAAGTTCGCCGCCGTTGCCTGGCGGCCGGGACGGACCGGCAGCCCTGTGCTGGACGGCTCCGTCGCGTCCTTCGACTGTGACATGGAGCGACTGGTCGAGGCCGGCGATCATTCGATCCTCATTGGGCGCGTCCGCGATTTCCAGCACAATTCCTCGCAGCCGCTCGGCTATTGCCGCGGCGCCTATGTCGCACCCGGCCTCAGCCAGGACGCGCTCGCCGCAACCCAACCCGGCACCGATGTTGGCGCCATCCTCGAAAATGGCGGCCGGATCCTGTTCGTGGAAACCGCGGACGGTTTTGAACTGCCGCGTGGCCGGGGATTGGGCTCGGCGGGCGATGGCAATAGCCTCCGAGGGTTGCTTGTGGCAAAGGCCATTGAGGCTCAGCTCGGCTTCCTTTTCGCCGTCTGGGACGATGCCGGAACTGTTTCACGCACGCATGTCTACTATCGTGGCACGTTCGACGTGCCCGCTTCCAGCGATCGCGGCATCCGGCTGATCGAGATCGACGCGATCGAAGGATTGAAGATCGCCGATCCGGCCATCCGCTCGATGCTCGCGCGCTATGTCAGGGAATGCTCGGTGGATGCATTCGGTGTCTATGTCGGCAACAATGTCGAAGGCGAGGTCCGGCCGCTCGCCAGCGCCGGCGCTTCCGCCGTCAATACAGGTGACCAGCGATGAAATTCTCGCTCTTCGTGCACATGGAACGATCGGACCTGGCCAAGCCGCATTCCGAGCTTGTGACCGAGCTAGAAGAACTGGTCCTGCTGGCCGAGCAGGCAGGGTTCGAGACCGCCTGGATCGGCGAGCATCACGGCATGGAATTCACCATCTCGCCGAACCCCTTCATCAACATCGCCTATCTCGCCGCCAAGACCAGCCGCATCCGCCTCGGTACCGGAACCGTGATCGCGCCCTTCTGGCACCCGATCAAGCTTGCCGGCGAAGCCGCGATGGCCGACGTAATCAGCGGCGGCCGGCTCGACATCGGCATCGCGCGCGGCGCCTACAGCTATGAATATCAGCGCATCTTTCCAGGCCTCGACGCCTGGGGGGCCGGCCAGCGCATGCGCGAGATCATACCGGCGATCCGCGGCCTCTGGGACGGCGACTTCGAACTCTCCGGCGAGTTCTGGCAATTCCCGGCCACCACCTCCTCGCCCAAGCCGCTGCAGAAACCCTACCCGCCGATCTGGGTGGCGGCCCGCGACCCGAATTCGCATGATTTCGCCGTCGCCAATGGCTGCAAGGTCCAGGTGACGCCGCTGGCTTCCGGCGATCACGAGGTGACCAGCCTGATGCAGCGCTTTAACGGCGCCTGCACCGCGCATCCCGAGATCGAAAGACCGGAAATCATGCTTTTGATGCACACCTTCGTCGCCGAAGACGCGACCGATGCCGATCGCCTCACCCAGGACCTGTCGACTTTCTACTGCCAGTTCGGCGCCTGGTTCCAGAACAAGAAGCCGGTGCATCAAGGCATATTGGAGCCGCTGACGGCGGATGAGATCGCCGCCATGCCGCAATACGCGCCGGACAAGATCAGGCAGAACCTGGTAATTGGCGAGGCTGATGAGGTCATCGCCCGGCTGAAGGCTTATGAGGCGCTCGGCTACGACCAGTATTCGATCTGGATCGACAGCGGCCTTTCGCACCAGCGCAAGATGAAATCGCTGCAATTGTTCATCGACCGGGTGATGCCGGCCTTCCTCTGATCGCGAGCCCATGACCGACGCTGTTTTCAGGAACTTCATCGACGGCCGCTTCGACGAGCCGTCCGCCACGTTCGACAGCGTCGACCCATCGGCCGGGACGGCCTGGGCCAGGATGCCGGCGGCGAGCGAAGCCGATGTCGACCGTGCCGTCGGGGCGGCGCACCGCGCACTGCGCTCAGACCTATGGCGAAGGATGACTGCGACAGCGCGTGGAAAACTGCTGGTCAAGCTCGGCGACCTCGTCGCCGCCAATGTCGGGCGCCTTGCAGAACTCGAGACGCGCGACACCGGCAAGATCATCCGCGAAACCCGCGCCCAGATCGCCTATGTCGGCGACTACTACCGCTATTATGGCGGGCTTGCCGACAAGCATGAAGGCACGCATGTGCCTGTTGACAAGGCGGATCTCGACGTCACCATACGCAGCGAACCGATCGGCGTCGTTGCCGCGGTGGTGCCGTGGAATTCGCAGCTCTTCCTCTCGGCCGTCAAGCTCGGCCCGGCGCTCGCCGCCGGCTGCACCATCGTGCTCAAGGCCTCCGAAGATGGGCCGGCGCCGCTGCTTGCCTTTGCCGAATTGGTTCATGAGGCCGGCTTTCCAGCCGGTGTCGTCAACATCCTCACCGGCTTTGGCCATGATTGCGGCCGGCGCCTGACCAGCCATCCGCTGGTTTCGCGCGTCGCCTTCACCGGCGGTCCGTCGACGGCGCGCGCCGTCGTCAGGAACACGGCGGAAAACCTTGCCTACACCACGCTCGAACTCGGTGGCAAAAGCCCGGTCGTCGTCTTTGCCGACGCCGACCTCGACAGTGCCGCCAATGCGGTGGTCGCCGGCATTTTCGCGGCGACCGGCCAGAGCTGCGTCGCCGGCTCGCGGCTGCTGGTTGAACGTTCGGTGAAGGATGAATTCCTCGCTCGCCTGAAGCGCAAGGCCGAGGCGATTCGCATCGGCGATCCGCAGGATCCGGCGACCGAAATGGGTCCGCTCGCCACGCTGCGGCAGCGCGACTGGATCGAGAAGGTTGTCGCGGAAAGCCTCACCGCGGGCGGCATGCTGGTCACCGGTGGAACACGGCCAGTCGGCAGCGGCTTCTACTACGCACCGACCATCATCGATGCCGGCGGCAGCGACCTGCCCTGCGTGCGGGAGGAATTGTTCGGACCGGTGCTCAGCGTGCTTGCCTTCGACAGCGAAGCGCAGGCGCTGGCACTCGCCAATGACACTCCGTTCGGCCTGGCTTCCGGCGTGTTCACCAGCAATCTCGGCAAGGCGCATCGCATGGCGCGCGACATCCATGCCGGCGTTGTCTGGGTCAACACCTATCGCGCCGTATCGCCGCTCGTTCCGTTCGGCGGCTACGGTCTGTCGGGCCTCGGCCGCGAAGGCGGTCTCGACGCCATCAGAGACTACACGCGCTCGAAATCCGTATGGATCAACACCTCGGACGAGCCGATCCCCGATCCCTTCGTCATGCGCTGAGTTGCGCAGGACGCAGGTGCACTGAGAAAAACAAGAACAGACCAACAGAGGAGAATGACAATGAAATTGATTTTGACCGGCCTGCTGGCCGGACTGCTCGCGGCGACAGCCGCCAAGGCCGATGAGATGGCGTTCACCAGCTGGGGCGGCACCACGCAGGAGGCGCAGACCAAGTCCTGGGCCGCCCCCTTCGAGGCCAGCTCCAGCATCAAGGTTTTGCAGGATGGACCGACCGACTACGGCAAGCTCAAGGCCATGGTCGACGCCGGCAACGTCACCTGGGATGTCGTCGACGTGGAGATGGATTTCGCCATCAAGGCCGCCAAGGACGGACTGCTCGAGCCGATCGACTATGCGGTCGTGCCCAAGACCGATCTCGACCCGCGCTTCAGCAATGAGCATGCCGTCGGCAGCTTCTACTATTCCTTCGTGCTCGCCTGGAACAAGGGCGCGGTCGCGAGCGAACCGGCCGGCTGGGCCGACATGTTCGACACCAAGAAGTTTCCCGGCAAGCGGACCTTCTACAAATGGTCGGCGCCGGGCGTGATCGAGATCGCTCTGCTGGCCGACGGCGTGCCGGCGGACAAGCTCTATCCGCTCGACCTCGACCGTGCCTTCAAGAAGCTCGACACCATCAAGTCCGACATCGTCTGGTGGGGCGGCGGCGCCGAGTCGCAGCAGTTGATCGCCTCGGGCGAGGCCGCCTTCGGGCAATTGTGGAACGGGCGCGTCTTCGCCCTTCAGCAGGACGGCACCGATGTCGGCGTCTCCTGGAACCAGAACCTCACCGCCGCCGACGTGCTCGTCGTGCCGAAGGGTACCAAGAACAAGGCCAGCGCGATGAAGTTCCTTGCCGCCGCCACCAGCCCGACCGGCCAAGCGAAATTCGCCGAAGCAAGCGGCTATGCGCCCATCAACACCAAGGCCAAGGCGGAGATGCCGGCCGATTCCGTCAAGGCCCTGCCAGATGCCCATGTCGAGGGCCAGATCAACCTGGACATGAACTACTGGGCCGAGCATCGCGACGAGATCGCGACGCGCTGGTATGCCTGGCAGACCAAGTAACGCCGTTGCAGACCGACGGGGCGCGGCTTGCGCGCCCCGTTTCGAGACAGGACCGCTCGATGCAAGGAAATTCTCCTAGACGCGGCTCGATCGTCGGCCTGCCGACCGGCAGTGGCAGCGCCTTGCCGGCCCTGCTCCTGGTCGGGCTGTTCTTTATCGTGCCGGTGGTCGCCCTGCTGCTGCGCAGCGTCACCGATCCCGAACCGGGCTTACAGAACTACGCGGCGCTGTTCGGCAGCGGCACCTATGTGCGGGTGTTCCTCAACACCTTCCTGGTTGCATCGGTCGTAACCGCCGTCACCATCCTGGTGGCGTTCCCCGTCGCCTGGATGCTGGCGATCATGCCGCCCGCCCTGGGCTCGATCGTCTTCGGCATCATCATCCTGTCTATGTGGACGAACCTTCTTACCCGCACCTATGCGTGGATGGTGCTGCTGCAGCGCACCGGTGTCATTAACCGGGCACTGATGGGCCTGGGCATCATTCACGAACCGCTGCCGCTCATCAACAATCTGGCCGGCGTCACCATCGGCATGGTCTACATCATGCTGCCCTTCATGATCCTGCCGCTGGTCGGCACACTGAGGTCGATAGACCCGATGACGCTGCGCGCGGCAGCCCTTTGCGGCGCAAGCGCGTTCGAGGCCTTCCGCCGCATCATGTTGCCGCTGTCGCTTCCCGGCGTCGCTGCTGGCGGCCTGATGGTCTTCGTCATGTCGCTTGGCTACTTCGTCACCCCGGCCCTGCTCGGTGGCACATCGAACATGATGCTGGCCGAGATGATCGCCCAGACGGTGCAGTCGCTGCTCAACTGGGGGCTCGGCAGTGCGGCCGCCTTTGTCCTGCTTGCCGTCACCATGGCGCTCTACGCGATCCAGTTTCGCCTGGTTGGGGCCAGGCGCGCCGGGGGAGGGACCTGACATGCTGCTCGACTATGAACGGCTCGGATGGCTGCGGATGGTGCTTGGCGGCTTCACGGCGGCCGTCACGGCTTTCCTGCTGCTGCCGGTGGTCGTCATCGTGCTCCTGTCATTCGGCTCGTCGCGCTGGCTGGCCTTTCCGCCACCCGGCTGGACGCTGAAATGGTATCAGCAATTACTGGGCGACCCGACCTGGATCGATGCCGCTCTGACCAGTGCCCGAATTGCCGCCATGGCCGCTATCCTCGCCGTCATCATCGGCCTGTTCGCCTCCTTCAGCCTGGTCAGGGGTGAGTTTCGCGGACGCCAGGTCCTGCGCGGCTTGCTGTTGACGCCGATGGTGCTGCCGGTGGTCGTTTTCGCCATCGCCATCTACGCCTTCTTCCTGCGCATCGGCCTTGCCGGCACCACGGTCGGCTTCGTCATCGCCCACACCATCTTGGCGCTGCCTTTCGCCATCATTCCGATCACGGCCGCGCTCGAGGGTTTTGACAAATCCATCGAGGACGCGGCCATCGTCTGCGGCGCCAGCCCGCTGCAGGCGAGGCTTAGGATCACCTTGCCGTCGATCAGGATCGGCATCTTCTCGGCGGCGATCTTCTCTTTCCTGGCCTCATGGGACGAGGTCGTGGTGGCGATCTTCATGGCGAGCCCGAGCTTGCAAACCTTGCCGGTGAAAATCTGGGGCAGCCTGCGCGCCGACCTCAGCCCGGTCGTCGCCGCCGCCTCCAGCCTGCTTGTCGGCTTGACCTTGTGCCTGATGATCGTGACCGCACTCCTTCGCAGAAAATTGTCCAGATGATCCCTCCCTTCCTGTCCATACGCGCAGTAAGAAAGACGTTCGGTGCCTTCGTCGCCGTCCACGACGTCACCATCGATGTGCCCAAGGGCGAGTTCCTGACGTTCCTCGGCCCGTCGGGCTCCGGCAAGTCGACCACGCTGTACGCCATCGCCGGTTTCCAGGATCCGAGCTCGGGCGATGTGCTCCTGGAGGACAGATCGCTGCTTTCGGTGCCGTCGCACAAGCGCAACATCGGCATGGTGTTCCAGCGCTACACCCTTTTTCCGCATCTGAGCGTCGCCGAGAACGTCGCCTTTCCGCTGCGCGTGCGCCGCCGGCCCGACGGTGAGGTCAAGCGCAAGGTTGCCGACATGCTGGCGCTGGTGCGCCTCGAAAACTTCGCCGACCGCCATCCGGGCGCGCTGTCTGGCGGCCAGCAGCAGCGCGTGGCGCTTGCACGCGCGCTGGCCTACGACCCACCGATCCTCTTGATGGACGAACCGCTGTCGGCACTCGACAAGAAGTTGCGCCAGGAGATCCAGGCCGAGATCCGCCGCATCCACCGCGAGACAGGCGTCACGATCCTCTATGTCACGCATGACCAGGAGGAGGCGCTGCATCTTTCGGATCGCATCGCTCTGTTCAGGGAAGGCCGTATCGAACAGATCGGCACCGGTGAGGATCTTTACCTCCGGCCGGCGAGCGAGTTTGTCGCCGGCTTCATCGGCAACTCGAATTTCCTGCCGGCCGAGCATCTGCTAACCGCAGGTGGCGCGTCGACGGTCCGCCTGGCCGACGGCTCGATCGTGACCGGCGTAAAGACGACAACATCCTTTGGTCAAGGTCAAAAGGTGCGCCTGATGGTACGCCCCGAAGCCTTCCGCCTGACGCCCGGGCCAGCGAGCGCAGCACTCGGCGTCGAGATCGTCGATACCGCCTTCTTCGGCGACCGCCGGCGCATCGTGGCGCGCACGGCGGCCGGAGAAGATATCGACGTCAGGCCAACCTCCGATGCAGAGGAAGCGGACAGCGCCATCGCACCGGGTCAACGCATTTTCTTCGATCCTGCCTCGGCATTCCTGTTCCCTGGCTAGGGCTTGGATTGCGCCCTGTCAGGTCGATTCCATTGCGGCATGAAAGTCCGCTTGTGAAAATTCGTGCTTAGAAGCTGACAGTCCCCTTTCGGCCCCTTTTCAGTCGTTCAATGTCACCTGTGCGGATGGCCGCACCTAGTGCAAAAAGCAAGCGGGACGTCGGCGATGAGATTTAGACGATCGCTCGAAGCTGCGCGTTGTTCGC
The DNA here is from genome assembly GCF_040321955.1 of Mesorhizobium sp. M0217. Taxonomy (NCBI): domain Bacteria; kingdom Pseudomonadati; phylum Pseudomonadota; class Alphaproteobacteria; order Hyphomicrobiales; family Phyllobacteriaceae; genus Mesorhizobium; species Mesorhizobium sp. M0217. The sequence continues at coordinate 24,407 of NZ_JAMYSN010000012.1, forward strand.
TATTGCCGTTTGGCCAAGCGCACGCCAGCGCCACCGCCGTTTTCCGAAATGAACTCGATGCCCGCCCTTTCCAGGGCACCACGGATCGCATTCCGATTTGCTATTGTGATTGGAGGGACGCCATCCGCAGCTTCTGCGCGCCTAACTGTGGCTACTCCCACGCTCGCCGCATCGGCCAAATCTTCGGCACTCCAACGTATTAATCCTCGCGCTCCTCTGATCTGGGCGCCCATAATTTCTTTCATATCATCTAATTTCAAGTTGATCACTTATGGCTCATGTGATATGAAATCGCTCACATAGTTTTTCTGCTTCCAAAGTTTCATAGGAGCAGGGGCTCACATTTGGACTCGGCTGAGGACGTGCGTCGGGGAGTCATCCCAGCCTGACCACAACCAAGCTTCAGGAAACTCGGATCATGGCTGATTCCGACAATACCACGACTTTGCCTCTCGTCACCCGCCGGAGGGTAGTTGTGGCGGTTGCAGCTGCGAGAACCTGTCCTTCCGCCAACGGGACATTCAAGCCTGAGGATCTAAGAGCCGAACACCTTCACCCTTTTGACCAGCGGATAAGAATTCGACACCCGCCTTTATCAGGGCCGCCTCAATGGCCTGCAAAGTGCTGATCCGGGAATCTACCTTGCCGTTTTCCAACCGGGTCAGAGCGTTCAGCGACACGATTGCCTTGTCCGCAAGCTCCTGCTGCGACCAACCAAGCAAAGCTCGTGCGGCTCGAATCTGTCGTGGACTGACCATGAGGCCACAATCGGCAGGCAGATTTTCTTTGCCACCAATAGGGTCATTTTGCACCCCATAAGGTATATAAAATGGCGAGTCGACCTGCAGATCACATCGGTGCGGAGAGCCCGGCGCGTGGCGACAGACTCTCTGTCCGGCTGACTAATGGAGGATCGAAAGGCCTTGTTGAAACCGCAACGCTCAGTCCTCCTTCGGACGGGGCCGAAGCCGAAGATCGAAAGCGACCCGCATCCCGCCGATCAGCATGTCGGCAGGCAGATTGCGACGGTTCGCGTCCAATCGGACGTATCGCAAGCCCAGCTTGCCCGATCCATCGGCATCAGTTTCCAGCAGCTGCAGAAATACGAGAACGCGCGCAATCGCGTGAGCGCGTCGATGCTCTACGAGATCGCCAGTTCGCTCGGCGTTCCTGTCGGCCGCTTCTTTGAAGGCCTGCCGGGAAACGATGAAACCCGCGTCGAGGCGCGGCCCCTGCCGGTCGATGAGCGCCTGGATTTCATTGCCAGCGCGGAGGGTCGGCGACTGATTGAAGGGCTAGTGAAACTTCCGCCGCGTGTGCGCGGTCGCGTCTCGTCCCTGATCGCGGCGTTAGGAGAAGAACTGGCCCAGCTAGACACAAAGGCAGATAGCGAGACGGGCGGCGAGTCCCCGCCGGCGGAATGCAAGACGGTGTGAGCGGTCGGTCGGGCCGTCAGCCGAATTTTCGTGCAGCGGGCAGGGCGATGCGGCCGCAAGTCGGGGACACTTCGATTTCGACGCCGAACGCCCGCGATCGGGTCGCGAATCCCTCGAGGATGTCTCGCGCCGCGCTTCCAGCGACGGCGACGGGTACCAATCTGCCCGTTGCTGATCCGAGAGACTGAGCTTTCGCGCCGATCACGACGGGCAGGAGGTCTATTCCTGCGAGGTTTCCGCTCCCATCATAGCGGCAGGCCGCGACGATGCTTTGCCAGACTTCCGGTGGATCCCATTCGGTTTCCTTCGGGTGGACGTGGAAAAGGAAATTTCCGAGGCCGTAGAAGATCGGCGAGCCATTGTAGATTTCCACTGCCTGCAGCACCGGAGCACCGTGGCTGACGAACAGGTTGGCGCCGGCGTCGATGCACATCCTGGCAAAGGCCTGCACCCAGCGCGGCACGTTCTGCCAACCTGGTTCCCAATGATGGTGGTGCAGATAGGCAATGACGAAATCGCCTTGTGCCGCGGCGTGCCGGATGGCGGACAGATGGATGGCTGCGCTCTGCTGGTCGACTTCGATGAGGCGGCCGAAATCGGCGGCTTGCGTGAACACGGTGCCGTAGAAATTGATCTCCTTGCCGGCTGCCACCTCTACCGGGTCCTCCGGTTGCGCATAGTTGGCCAGTTCAAACGGGGAGCTTTGCAAATGGGCGCCCAGCCTTGCCAGTCTGCTGAAATGTCCGTCCGGCACCCCCATCTTGCGAACGGTGCTCAGGCGATTGACGCCCGGCCGAGCCGGCCGGAAGGCCGTACGGTCTTCGGCATACATGTTGGTCGGGCCAGGGCCTGCATCCATCGCAAGAAGTGCGACCTCGCGCGCGCCCAGCTGGCGGCGGCCCGGTTTCCTCGCATCCGTCTCGTCGGCCCCGATGCCGGCATGGAGGAAGCCCCGCGCTTCCACCTCCTCCAGCGTCGACAGGATGCCGCCAACGCCGAGATCGAAGGCGTGGTTGTTTGCGAGCGCAAGCGCGTTGAAACCGTTCGCCTGCAATGCGTCGAGCACTTCAGCCCTGGAATATCCGAAGTATTTGCCCTTGGTCGGCCACCCGCCGTGCTTGCCCAGGATCGTCGACTCGAAGTTGGTGAAGACGACGTCGCCTTGTCGCAGGAAGTCCGTAACCGCGATGAAGCGTTCGTCTTTGATGTCACGGATATCGTGCTTGATCAGGGATTGGCCGGTAACGACCGCGCAGAACTGGTCTTTCATGGGGCTCGCCTTGAAGGAGGGGAGGGCGCTGGCATTCCGACCGGCGCCACGTCAATGTCGAAGTCGGTTGCTGCCTATTGCGCGACTGCAGGCGAGATATCGCTTTTGAACCATTTCAGGCTCAGCGCCTTGATCGTCCCATCCTTGGTGGCCGCGTCGATGGCCGCGTTGAACCTGGCGAGCAACTCCGTATCGTCTTTGCGCAGACCTGCGCCGACGCCCGGCCCCCAGAGCCCGCCATTCAGTTCAGGGCCGAAAAACACCACATCCGAGCCGGAAGGCGTCTCCAGAAAATCTCGCCACGTGAAATAGTCGGCCAGACCGCCGTCGATGCGACCTGCAGCAAGATCGAGCTTCATGTTGTCCTGGCTGTCATAACTGCGGATGGTCACGACATCGCCCAGCATTTCCTTCACCACTGCTTCCGAATTCGACGAGCGCAGGGCCCCGATCGCCCTGCCGGCGAGTGTCGATCTGAGGCGCTCGATGGTCGCCTTTTCCTTGTCGCCGATGGTCGAAAGGTTGACCTTCTGCTTGATGTCGCCGGCGTCGAGGCCCAGGTCCTTGCGCACAACGAACTGGTTGAAGCCGGTGGCGTAGGGGATCGAGAACGCGATCGACTGCTTGCGTTTTTCCGTGATCGCCATGCCGGACATGATGACGTCGAACTTGCCGACAAGCAGTGCCGGGATGATCCCGTCCCAATCCTGCGGGACGAAGGTACATTTGATCTCGATGCGACGGCACAGTTCCAGTCCGACATCGATATCGTAGCCATAGAGTTGACCGTTCGCGTCGGTGCTGTCCCAGGGAGGCGAGGCGCCTTCGGAGGCGATCGATATGACGCGCGCGCTTTCGGCGCCAGCGGGGAATGCCGACATCAGGGATGCGACAGAAACAGCAATAGCCAGGGGTATGCGCATGATGCACCTCTTCTTTGGTTTGTGATGGAGGGAGCCCAGAACCTGCGGCGTCAGGGCAGGGGCGTCGTGATCTCTGGATCAGGTAGGGCGGGGCGCAATCGCGCCTTTCGTCGACGCACCGGATGGCCGTCGGCCGAGAGCCATCGCTCCAGCAACTGGATCGCTTTCACCGCGATCGAGGTGAGCGATAGGTAGATCGCTCCGGCGACGACGAAGATCTCGTACGGCGCGAACGTGGTCGACACCATCTGTCTCGCCATCCCGGTGATCTCGAGAAGCGTCACGGTGCTGGCCAGGGACGAGCCCTTGATCATCCCGACGATCTCGTTGCCGTAGGCCGGGAGCGATATCCTGAAAGCGATCGGGAAGGTGACCAGGCGAGCGATCTGGAAGCGTTTCAAGCCCAGAGACGTGGCCGCCTCGGTGACACCCTTAGGCACGGACTGGAGACCACGGCACAGGATTTCGGTGGTGTGTGCCGCGCTGTTCAGCGAAAATGTCAGAAGGGCGCACCAAAAGGGGTCGCGCAGGATCACCCAGAAGATGCTGGCCCGCACCGCCTCGATCTGAGCGAGGCCGTAATAGAGCAGGAAGAGCTGAACAAGCATCGGCGTTCCGCGGATCACATAGGTGTATGAGAGCACTGCGAGCGAGAGGCCGGGGCGTCCGAAAGCGCGCATGAAGGCCAGCGGCACGGACAGAAGAAATCCGGCCGTCAGCGACAACACCGTCAGGATCAATGTAAGACCGATGCCCGAGGGCAAGACAACCAGTGCGTCAAATATCAAGCCGAGGTTCATGGGCCTTCCCTCCTACCGGCCGAGAGCCGGATAGCGCCGCTCAGTCAGCCGGATCGACAGCAACGTGACGGTGGTCAGCGACAGATAGAGAGCGGAGGCCGCAAGGTAGAAGGTCAATGGTGCGCGCAAGGATCCGGCCCCCACATACGCAACGCGCATGATGTCGGTCAGGCCGACGATCGAAACCAGTGCGGTATCCTTGAAGAGCGAAATCCAGAGATTGCCATAGGCAGGCAGCGCCAGCCGCAGCATCTGCGGACCGATGACGAACATCCAGCGCTGCCAGGCGTTCAGCCCAAGCGACTTTGCCGCTTCGGTTTGGCCCGCTGGCACTGCCGCAATCGCGCCGCGAAACACTTCGGTCGCATAACCGCTGAAAATGACCGAGAGCGCGATAACCCCTGCGGTGAATGCGTTCACCTCGACATACCGGCCGGCGATCTTACTGGCGAGCGTGGTTCCGCCGAAGTAGATGAGCAGGATAACGAGAAGTTCTGGTACACCACGGACGACTGTGGTGTAGGCGGCCACGACCGCGTTGAGGCGCGGCTTTGCCGTGCCCTTCGAAATCGCCAAAAACAGCCCGAATGCCGTACCCAGGCAGCCGCTGACAAGAGCCAGGCTTATGGTCACGGTAAGTGCGACAACAAACTGAGTAGTAAAACCACCCATGGGGCGCTTTCCTCGGCTCGCAATTGCCGCAGGATACGCCGGTCTTTATTGCCGAGACCAAGCCATATAACCCAAGGTTGCGAGTTGTTATATTTCTAATGTGCAGTTAATTTGAGATACTGGCCAATTCTAACGCTTAAAATTACACACTCAATCTATAACTTTTATTATTTTATCTATAACGCGTCGTTATATACTGAGGCAGTTCGTTGCTCCCCAGGTTGGCGTTGTCTGCCGCCGGGTGGTTATCAGGGAAAGGCGCGCAGGGAATGGAGTTGTTGCAGAGCGACCTCAAGCTCCGTCAGCTGAAGGTCTTCCGGGAAGTGTTGCGGGCCGGTTCGACTAGGCGGGCGGCGGCTGCGCTCGGGATAAGCCAGCCGGCCGTCAGTCAACATGTGAAGCAGCTTGAGACCACGCTCGGCATCACACTCTTCAAGAGATCAGCCAACCGCATCGTCCCCTTGCAGGAAGCCTGGGAACTCCTGCGAAACGTAGAACTGGCCCTGACGTCGCTGGATCGCCTGGACGCGTCGATCTTCGCTATGAAGAACGAGGAAAAGCAGCGGATTGCGATTGCCGCGCCCTCTGTTTTCGGTTTCGTGACCTTGCCCAAGGTCGTGGCGATTATCCGCTCAAAGACCGCTTCGAATGTCCGGTCGATTTCTGGAAGCTACGAGCAGATCGGCGAACACATCCTGGCCGGCCGCGCCGATCTTGGAATTTCGAGACTGCCTCTGGATCCAGGCTTGTTTGAATGGGCGCCGCTTGGGTCGGCACGAAACGTATGCATTTTTCATCCCGACCACCGCTTTTCAAAACAGACCTGTATTGAGGCGCAAGACCTGGCAGGCGAAACGATCGTCGATATCGATCCCCAGTTTGCCGCCCACCAGATGAACTTCAATGCCTTGCGCTTCGCCGGCGTTGAGCCGGACATACTGGTGGAATTCGATTGCAACGGTCACGAAGCCGGATACGTTTCGGCTGGCCTGGGCATTTCGATCACAAACGAGATCATCGCACGTGAGTACGCGGCGTTTCAGCTGGGAGTAAGGCCAGTGGAACCGTCCGCGCTCTATCACTACGTGGCGATTTGGCAGAGGGGCAGGACCTTTTCCAACGCCTTGAATGTATCGCTCGAGGCGATAATCACAGCGTTTTCGAAGACGCCGACGAGAGAGCAACAGTTTCTCAAGACGTCGTCCTAGCCGGCCATGGTTTATTTCGGTTGGGACGTGCCGCATAAGGCCCAACCGGGAGGCTTTCTGCGAAGTGGCGCGAATGGCTAGCCTGAACGGCCAAACTGATAGCGAGCGCTCCGCGAACGGCTGGATCGACGGCCCCTATCCGGCGCAGATGGTGCCGTTGGCCGTTCCCGAAGCGGTGCAGGAATTGGTGGCTTCCAGTCTAGAAGTCCAGTCTCGCCCAATGGGCGGCCCTACGCCGCCTTAAGCGCAGGCAATTGCGGGATTACGCTCACCAGGCAGGGTGCTGGTCTGGACTGGCACTGGCAATCCGAAAAGCGGACAGACCTCCCAGAGCGCTGGCAGCTTGTTGCAGAGCTTGCGCGCTCCACGCCGTCCTTTCACGCGGCGAAGTTTCTGTGTCGCGCTCGCAGGGCAACAACTCGCCGCTCCCTGGATCCTTGGGGAGCGACGAGCGCGGGTTGCTACCGAACCTTCCGCCGTCGTTGAACTATGCTGGATGAGTCCAGCTACTCCAGATCGATTGCCCGCCGGCTCATGCTGGCGGGCTTTTTGCGTCAGCCGGGAACATTCCCGCTCCAAGGCAGTTCGGTCACACCCGGCTCGTTCTTCAGCGGTCCGGCCGGTGACCAAGATGCGTCCCTCACTCGTCATGGTCGGCCCGCGCAGCCTCGGAAGCAGGCGCGGGCCATCCATCACAAAGCCCGCTGATCCGACCGACGGGCTTCTTCAGTTTCACCACGCAAAGAAAGGCCCGGTCGTGAACTGACCCCATAAAGTTGGACGGTTCATTGAGTTGGTAGGTTTAATGGCTGGTTCCTGTATTGCACAGGGGCCAGCCCTTTCAAGCCCAGATTCCAATTTCCGGAACCATTCAGCGCCATGGATACACGCTCTGCGGGGTGGCTGATCAAGAGCCGATCTGCGCTCACATCATACTTGACGCATCCTCCCTGGGGGGATACCGGTGGGCATGTCCGAAGGCATCCATAGTTCTCATCCGGCTATCGTGAAGCGCTTAAAGCGCGCACAGGGGCATCTTGCATCCGTGCTTGGCATGTTCGAGGCGCAGCGATCCTGCCTGGACCTGGCGCAGCAACTCCATGCAGTGGAGAGCGCCATCAGCAGCGCAAAGCGAGAACTGATCCACGATCATATCGAACATTGTCTGATCGACACGGAAGCGGGAGGCAACTCGCTGGCAGAGCTCAAGCAACTGGCGAAATACCTATGACCAGTATCGGCGCACGCGTCTTGGATTGGTTCGGCTTCGGGTCACATGATCATGACGCGCATGCTCATGACGATGGCTCGCACGGCCATACGCACGGGGTCATCGACGCAACGATTGCAACCACTGACCGCGGCATCTGGGCCATCAAATGGTCGTTCGTCATCTTGGCCATGACGGCGGCATTGCAGATGGCCGTGGTGTTGGTGTCACGCAGCGTGGCGCTGTTGGCCGATACGATCCACAACATAGGCGACGCCACAACCGCCATTCCGCTCTGGATCGCATTCATGCTGGCACGACGCAAGCCGTCACGGACCTTCAGCTACGGCCTTGGCAGGGTAGAGGATCTGGCCGGTATCATTATCGTGCTGATCATTCTGTTCAGCGCCATCGTCGCCGGGTACCAGGCTATCGAGCGCCTGGTCAGTCCGCAGGCAGTGACTCATCTCGGTTGGCTGACCGCGGCGGGCATTGTCGGCTTCCTCGGGAATGAGGCCGTCGCGGTGTTTCGCATCCGTATCGGCAGGGAAATCAACAGTGCGGCGCTCGTCGCCGACGGCTACCATGCCCGCACCGACGGGCTTACCAGCCTTGCAGTGGTCATCGGCGCCATGGGCGTCTGGCTCGGATTTCCACTGGCCGACCCGATCATCGGGCTTCTCATCACGGTCGCTATATTCAGTATCGTCTGGCAATCGGCGCGCTCAGTGCTCACCCGCATGCTCGACGGCGTCGAGCCGGGCGTGATGGCCGAAATTCAGCATGCCGCTGCGCATGTGCAGGGTGCTCGCGTTGTCGACGCCAAGGCCCGCTGGATTGGCCACAAGTTGCATGCCGACATCGCTATTGCAGCCGACGGAACCTTGCCTCTCTCAGAGGCAAACAAGATCACGGCGGCGCTGGAGAACGAACTGTTCGAACACATGCCGGCGCTCGCAGCTGCCAACATCCGGTTTTCGACCGACCAAGGTGAGCACGAGCATCCGCACTCTCATGATCAGGGCGAACATCACGGCCACCAGCACTGACAACTGCCGGAAACCACTCGCTTTTGCCGGTCTCGGCTGATGTTCCAGGCGCTTGTCGAATTTCAGCGCTCCATATACCTGGCGCTCGCAGATCAGATAAAGCTGCTGTCAGTTGGCGGTGATTGGCTTGCGTTCCTTGCCTTTCTGCCGATGGGCCTCCTGTTCGGTGCGGCACATGCTCTGACGCCCGGCCACAGTAAGGCTGTCTTGGCGACTTACCTTGCAGGTTCGGATGCGAAGGTTTCGCGCGGCCTCCTGGTGTCGATTACGCTGTCCTTCACTCACGTGGCGACAGCGGTGCTGATCGCCGTATTCTCCCTGCCGCTCGTCTCGATTGCATTGGGCAGCGTTGGACGCGCACCACTGCTTGAGGGTGTGAGTCGCGGTCTGCTCGGGCTGATCGGCGTCTGGATGCTTTGGCGTTCGGTGAGCCACGGCCACCATCACAAGCATGAGGGCGAGCCGTTGGAGTCATGGCCGGTTTGATTCCGTGCCCGCTGACCCTTTTTGTCATGACCTTCGCGATTTCCAGAGGGGTGCCGGGAGCTGGAATTCTGTTCGCAATCACCATGATGGTGGGCGTGGCCCTAACGCTGTCCAGCGTGGCGGTACTGTCGATGTTGTTTCGGGAGCGCCTGGTGCATTTTTTCGACAGCAGGCCACGGCTGTTCGATACCATATCGCGAGCAATCGAAGGCGCAGCGGGCCTTGCCCTCGCCAGCGTAGCGGTCTGGCAACTTACAGCCGGATAGAGCCACAGCTGTCCACAGACCCTCTCCTTTCTTAGGAAAAGGCGATGAGAAGCTGCGGCACGCAAGGCTGCTGGATTTCTGGGAGGATGATGGAAATGGCCGTGCCTAAGAAATAGCGCGCCACCTACGCCTGGATGTACGGCGCCCAAGCGCGCAAGGATGGCAAGGAGCGTGAGGCGCCAGCTTACTGGCAGGAACATGCCGATGCGTGGCTGCAGGGCTTTGACGGTGTGGCGATGGCTGGTTTTGGTAAGACCAAGACCGTCAAAGACGAGATGGAAGCCGAGGTCGACGAAGCCGCCGTCGAGCGGCCCGCCGAATAGCCATTTTGCCGTATGCCGTATGGTCGTTTTTGATTGAAGAAAGGGCTTCGTTGGGCCTATAGAGATTGCGTTTACCATTGCCTTTTTGGGAGGATGCGATGGTTGCAACGCCCATAGAAATCGCTCAAGCCGCTACTGCGACTACGGCCACCTTGCTGAAGTGGCAGAAGTCCATGGAGGAACGCGCCACGTTTCGCCAGAACATGGATCAATCGCGCAGGGCGATTCAAGCCTCACGCGATCTGCTGAAGCGCCTTCGTCAACGTCATCGCGACGACATGGCGGAAAGTTCGGAAAATGCCAACCCGTCTACTGCGCCGATATCGCAACGCGCCGGCAGCTAGCGGGAGGCGACCAGAGCCGATGTGATGGGTAAAGTTTCACTGGCCGTTCCTTGGGTGGGCAGGCAAGTTAAACTTTGTCAACGAGCGGCCTTTTTCGCGCTCGCGGAAGCGCCACGTGGCTTTCGACCAGGCGCACGTGCTCGGCGTCGACAGTCACCAATGGAGGCTGACGGTTACCTTGTCCCCGTCGATGCGTGTGACAGGGCCGATCAATTCCATATGCTGGCCAATTACAGCCTTCGAAGTCGAATCGACAACAGAATGCGGGAAGTCGTAGGAGGGGATCGTCACGCTTATGCGATCGGGCGTCACGCGGCCGCGCACAATCGCCGTGACTGCGACCTCGTCGCCAACTTTGATAGTTCCCCGAGCCATGCCCAAGACTTTGGAGCAGCCGGCGCCAGCGTCAAGATGAGGGGGAGCTAATAAAACCCCTCCGCGCCGCGATGCAACATCCAGCGCTAATGCGGATTCCACCTTGAAAGATCGATTCCCCAGGTCTTATAATCCGTAATTAGCCTATTGGAGGTGGAGGGAACTGCGATGGGCGGCACAGTTCAGAACACAAACTCAGACAGTGTGGAGTGGCCGAAGCCTGCTGAGAATGGCTGGTCCGCGTTATAGAGAAGGGCAAGGAAGACAGCTGATCGAGCTCGAATCTTATGCCATGGCCTCTGCGGAAGGCCAACGGATCCGTCTAATCTCGAGAAGTTCGGTCGCGAGGCTTTGCCGGTCCTGTCCCATTCCACTGGATGAACTGCGCGTTCTGGCCGGTGATACGAGCCTTTGAGCTACGGCCGAGTATGGTGAGGCCACGGAGACGATCCGGATCGAAGGGCAAGGAACAGCTTGCCTGCCCCCTTCAGCATTTGGACTTAGGTCTGATTGCTCCGCGTAAATGGCCGAAGCCGGAAACATTTCTCCTTCTACTTTGTTGCAGTGGCCGTGCCGCTGAGGAGAACATGCACAGCGCCTCTATCAAATGAACTGCGCGACGTACCTTTAGAATTCCAATGCCCCTCCTGTTCACGCGCTATGGTGAGAAGGGGATCCTGGCTGAAACGATTGCCGGTTTCAAATGCGATAGTTGCAGGTCCAGAGTGCGGATCGGCTACCAAGAGAAGCTGGCCATATTCGAGCGGCACCTTAGAAAGGTGAGCGCCAGCACAAAGTCAGTGAACAACCGCCCTTGTTAGCGGCCGCTTTAGAGATCGGGTGCAGTGGGTACACGGGCTTTTCCCCGCTATCCTTTTTTCTCCCGGCCCCGCCACCGTCTATTATCGGCGGCTAGGCCGCTATCACCTTCTGAGCGGGCTAGCGATGGAGTGCCTTGGACGGTGAAAACGATTCCGGCATCCTCAAACGCTTTGCGGATGGCGGCGATGTTGTGGGGACGCGGCTTCCTGAATCCGTTCTCAAGATCGCTGATCACCATTTCGCTAAGATTGGCCTTGGCGGCAAGTCGCACACGCGGCCAGTTCAGTAGGGCTCGTGCTGCTCTGACTTGATCTGCTGAGAGGAAGGTTCGGCTGTCCATAGCCAGTCGAACATTTAGTAACGCTAAACTGTTCCTCTTGACCTTCTGCGATTTCTAACGGTGTGAGGCCGGCCTGTCGCAAGCCGTCATCGATTGTGGCTGCAACCTTTCGGACGGTTGTTACCTCGGCTCCAACAAGACGTGCTGCCTGCATTCTTGCTTGGAGATCAGCCAAGCGGGCAGCCAGGGCTTGCGTCCTCTCGAGTTCAGGGTTCGTCATGTTCATTGTCCAGCTGAGTGGCAATTTGAATTTGTCCGGCTGAGTATCGTTTGAATGCACACGCTCGCCACCCAAGGGTGGCGAGCGTGGGTTCGTTCGAAATCTCAGTCGTAAACTTTCACGATCTTGCGGGTGCCCGGATCGACCAGGACCGTGCGGTTGTCGACAACCACGTAACGGTATTTGACGTTCGGGACCTCGTGGATCTCAACAGTTTCCGGCAGAGCTGTCCCGACGTTCAATTCCACGCCGGGAAGGTTCACCGAAGCCAAGGGCTGCTTCTTGACATACTCACGGATGACCGTGTCCTGTTCCGGCTGGATGATAATGTCGTCAGCGGCGGCGGAGCCGATCCCCGCCAAGAGCAACATGGCTGCGGCGGTGTTCACGAAGTGCATCTTCATATCTTCTCTCCTGCAAGGACCGGCACACGACGATCATCGTCCCGCACTGCCCGGCAACCAACTTTGAACCGGGGTAAACGTTCCCGCCTACGCACCTTTGTCTAATCCGATTGGTCTAAAGTCCGACCGTACAACGCAATGGTCTTACCTTTGGACCAGGCGGAACGGATTAGGGCTTCAGCTTGTTGGTTCTCCACAACGGGAGAGAACAAATGGATCAAAGTGTTGGCCAGGCGCGATGGTTGCTCGCACCGATTTTTGCAACAGCCGTTACCTTTCTGGTAATGGCGGTCGTCCTTAGCTGACATGTCTTGGATCGGCGCAGCCAGGTCCCTTCCTGCGCTGATAGGATTCGCGTGTTGCTTGAGCGGCTGGCGAATCCTCTATTTTACCGTGCGCTGGGCCTGCTCCTTCAGCAGGCGGGGCGCTTCGTTCAGCTCATGTAACTTGGGAGGTTTACTATGGATCGGCGATCCTTTTTGACAGCGATATTTGGCGTTGCAGGGGCAGCAGCCTTTGCAAGCGCGGTCCGGCCTATCAACGCATTGGCCGGTGTTCCAGCGGCCAAAAGCGGCATTCTCGAAGAACTCGACGCGCCAGACGCCTTCGACAACGAAGGTACTCACGCGGAAGTGGAGCCGGTCAACCATCGGCGCTACTACGACCAAGATTACGACCCAGACTACGACCCAGATTACTACCACCGGCGCCGCCGCCGCCGGCGGGGCTGGAGAAGAGTCTGCCGTAGTTACTGGCGACACGGGCGCCGTCGGGTCCGGTGCTATCGCCGACGTGGTCCTTCGATCGTCTTGCGATTTTAGCTAGTCGGCTGCTTCTGCCCATGGCCCGTTCCGGCTGACGTGCTGAGAACGGGCCGGTACGATTCCTTTTTCGTGGCAAACGCAATCCATCTGTCCAAGGGCACTCATCAGCAGGGCCGATGGACCTGACTTACAGCTTGGTGGTGTCGCTGTGGTGCGCCAGGAGCGGTCTGACGATCCCTCTTGTGCAGCCCTTCGGCTGCCGCCAGCCTAGGAAGGCTTTTCGGAACGTTTGGTTCTGGCCGTTAGGCCACGGGGCCAAGCTCAGCCATCAGGACACCCCGCAGGCGATGAGCAGCGGGGCCTGGTAAGGCCCGGCGACCTCCTTTTGACATACGGGGAGAAACCAAGAAGGGCGCCGAGCCTTACCGGCGCTGCTTTGAGGGAGCGACGCCGGACGAGATGAGAGTAGGCGATAATGCTAATCTCTGCGGACCATGCAAATGAAGGAAAGCCGTGTGCGATTCTTCGCTATCCAGCCACGAACCTCTGCCTTTCGGACATGGTCGCTCGATCGAAGATGAAGAACGCCTGATGTAGCTGCTCGACTTCGTAGAGCCCGACCCGGATCTCGAACCCTGTCTGGCCGGTGGCATCGAAGTCACCGGGACCGATGACAGGGAAGGCGACGACCATGGCGAAGCGGACGACGAGCGCGAAGCCAACGATGCCGAGTATGGCTTCATAGAGGGAGGGCAAGGCCTCTAATTGTCCGGTCGAGAATGAATAGCCGGCTGCCTGACGGTGGCTGGCTTCAGTTTTTGTGTGGCACGATGTAGCGACTGCTCACCGCACCCGCCCCTGTGCCCCGCGTGACGACAATCGTGCTATACCCGGCTGGAACGGAACCTGTAGCGGAGGGATCGATCGAACTGCATCGCCCCACGATCTCCCCGTTGGGAGCGCCCTCGAGCCTCACGGATAACGCCAACTGGCATGTGTCAAGGGATCCGAACATGGACGGTGATGTATCGAGTGGCTTGCAGACTCCCTGGGCGGGACTGCAAGAAAGCAAAATCATCACAGCTGCAGTTGCCGGATCCATTCGTGAAGCTCCGTTGTTCGACGAGCCTCAACGCAGAATAGCGAGCTTTGTTTCGTCGGTGCTAAAATACGAGTTTTCTGGTCTGGCTCACGGTGGCGGGCTTTCCATTGTCACAGCTTTCGCCTCTCAATTGTCCCGATCCCGAACGGTAAAACAGCGCGATCGGGTCTCAGCCACAGGCCGACGACTATTTCGACCTAATGGTCTCGGAGCGAGCGCGGCTGCCCCATCCACGGTGTAGAGCGTGCTCCAGCTCTACAACTTACAGCGAAGGTTTCGTCTTTGAGATCGTCGAGCGCCGCGGCTGTCGCGGTTACCGGGCTCCCAACGCTCTCTTCCGCATTGCCGGCAGAGGCGAACACTGCGACCAAAAGGCATGCCAAGGATCTGACCGTTACGACGTGAGATGGCCACTGGACGGATATGGCAAGGGAACCTTGGATCGATCCTGACCATGCCGGGCCGATGCTGACGCGCATGCCGTTGGCTCATCGAGACCGAGGAATTCGCAGAGACCATTCATGCTCGCTAACTGCGCATCTCCATGTCAGTCGTCGTAGTCGGGAAGAAATCCATTTCGTTGCCGAAGCAAGTTCGTGACCGTGAAATCAGCTAACCGGCGCCGAAGGAGCGTCAGCATGGCGACGCCGCAGGCGAGACGCCGGGCCGCCGCCCCAAACGAGGGTGCCGTTTCAAGGCTGGTGATTTCGCCAGAGCACAGGGTGCGATTCTGACTACGCACAAGCCAGACGCTGTCATGGCGATGCTGGGTTGGCCGGGCGTAGCGGCTTCGAAGCCGCCGATTACTAGTATTCTCGCTCTGTGGCTGCCGATTCTGCGATTAAGGATTGGATGAATAGGCATGGGGGAGAAAGGCCGCTATTCTAAGCCTCATTCCCCCTCGATGCAGGAATAACGAGATCATGGAGTAGGAAAATCTCATGCTATACGGCGGAGGTTCTTACACGGGCGAGATTCACACCCGCCCAACCACAAGGCGCCCATCCGCTGCCCGATGGACGGTGGATAGAGTTTTGGTGCCATGAGCCAAACCCACACATTACAACCGTCATCTATCCGCTTCCCGGTACAACCACGGCTGGTGCCGGCGATCAAGGCGGCGCGTTATCTCCACCTGACGCTGCGGGAATTCATGGAATTGCTGCCCGAGTTGCAGGATCAAGGCTTTCCCAAGGCCTGCCCAATCACCGGCAACTACGACATGGTTGCGATCGACGCCTGGCTCGATCAACGCTCGGGTCTTGCAGGATCAGGATCCGGCGCGCAGTCTAGCATTGACATTGCAAGAGCGAGGCTGGCGACCCTTGGGTAAGATCAAGTTGAAGCACTACGTCATCCGTAAGGGCAAATACGGCTACTGGCTGCCGACGCCGAAGATGGTCGAAGCTGGCTTCAGATGCATTTCCTGTGGAATCGACGGGCCTGAGGCTTGGACGATAGCCCGGGAGTGGGAAGACCGCTGGCAGGAACTCCGCAAGGGCAGGGAGCCGTCGCGCCTGCATGTATGGCCAAAGGATTCCATCGGAGACGCCTTTGCACGCTATCGCCGCATGGATGCATGGAAGCGCAAGCCACCGCGCACCCGCGAGGATTGGGAGCGCGGTTGGACCTTCATCGAGCCGTACTTCGCCGACCTGCCGCCAGCCGACATCACCCTCGAGCTGCTCGACGACTGGTATGGCCGTCTGCTGCGGGTCAAAGGTGTCGACATCGCCTACCGTGCCGTAAAGACGTGGCGTTCGCTCTATAATGTCATGGCCGGCATGAAGCTATGCCCGCCCGGCTCCGACCCATCGCAGGCGATCCGCCGCCAGACGCCACCACCGCGCCACCAGACCTGGACGGCAGGCGAGGCGGTGCGCATGGTCAAGGGCGCCTGGCGCGCCGGCTACCGCGGACTGGCCTGCATCATCGCCGTTGCGTGGGACACGAGCTTCTCACCCGTCGACGTGCGCACGCTCAAACCGGCGCAGGCAATGCAGACAGCACAGGAATGGGGTTTTCTGATTGCACGCAGCAAGAGTGGCGAGGCGGCTTTCGGCACGCTGTCGTCACGCACGCAGCGCCTGGTGCTGGCCTATGTCGAATCACTAGGCGTCACCCTGCTTGACGATGCGCCGATCTTTCGCTCGCGCGGTTTCGCGCCGGGCCTGAAGGGCGGCCGGCCGCGCGCCGGCGTGCCTTACACGAAGGATTCTCTGGTCGACGACTTTGCCGATCTGCGCACGCTGGTATTCGGGACATCGGAGAAGCGGCGGCTGATGGACATGCGGCGTTCCGGCGCGGTCGAGGCGAATGCCGGAGGCGCGTCGGTCGAGGCAATCTCGGCCAAGATGGGCAATTCGATCGACGGGAACAAGGCGCTGCAGAAGACCTATATGCCGGTCAATCTGGCCGCCGTCCGCTCAGCCGATGCCAGCCGCCGCAAAGGCAGAAAGCTGCTTGGCCTGGAACGGAACGAATACAGAAAGTTGAAACTCTCCGGAGAATGAGAGTTGAAACTTTTCAAGGGGCGGTAGCTAACCCCTTGAAATGAATGGCGCGAGTGACGGGGCTCGAACCCGCGACCTCCGGCGTGACAGGCCGGCACTCTAACCAACTGAGCTACACCCGCGCATTGGACGAGCACGTGTCAGCCGTGTTCGTCGTTGGGGCGGTGGATAAGGGGTTCGCCACCGGGTGTCAAGCGCAGCTGGACAGCATAAACGCAAACAGGAGAAGGTTTTTTGACGGGCGGCACTTTGCCCGCGAAAACCACTGTGCGGCTAAGCTAGCAGCTGCTCATTTGGCCTTGCGAAGCCGGTTGCGACCGCTTAAAGGTCCGGCCGGAGCGGGCGATTAGCTCAGTTGGTAGAGCGCTTCGTTTACACCGAAGATGTCGGCGGTTCGAGCCCGTCATCGCCCACCACTCAATTTCTTGATAAATCGGTGCTTGCCCGGAGTTACGGTCTCATATCCGGTTGTATGCGTTGTCGGCATTCTGCTTCCTGGCCTTGTCGCGTTCGAAAGGGGTGACGCAGACCAAGTCGCTCTCGAACGCTTCACGCCAGACGTAGCCGTCGCGGCAGGTGCTGTCGCCGTAAGGTCCGCCGGTCGGCGAACGATTGTTGCGGGCATTGGCATTCTGCGCCTGCACCTCGCCGTAGTCGGCAGGACTCACGCACACGCTGTCGCCGAAGATCGCCGATCGCCAGACGAATCCTTCCTTGCACCCTTTGGCCTCGATCGCTGCGGGCTCGATAGGCGACGGCAAAGGGGAGGGCCTCGGCCACAACGCCACCGTTGTCCCGCCGATGCCGAGCGCGATCATCGCGACCAGCCCGTGCAGCAGCCAGAGCCTCGGCCGCCGCGCCGCTGGCTTCGCTATCGCCGACGCAATCGCCGCCATATCGTCGTTGAAGCGCTCGTGGCGGACCTCCATGGCTTGACGCTTGGCCAGGTCCTGCAGATCGGGTGGCAAGGCGCTTTTCTTTGGCATGCTGGCGCCGTTGACGAGCACGGGGATGACGCGCACCCCAGCCTGGAGTGCCGTACGGATCTCCTTGCGCACGAAGTCGTCGGGGGACTCCAGCCGAACCTGGCCCTGCTCATCGGCAAGCGCGGCCCACTGCGGCCCCACGATCGCCAGCATGATTTTGCAGCTGGCCAAACTGCGAGCAAGCGCCACCTCAAAGTCATCGCCGGGGTTGAGCTTGTCGACGTCCATGAAGATGGATGCATCAGGAAGCGCGCGGTTCAGATTATCGTAGACGCGGCCCGCCACGCCGGAATCGGTCTGCCGTCGGTAGTTGATGAATACGTCGCCAAGCAAGGCCTGCCTCTTCCCACATCAACGAGACGGCCCCAAAATAGCATGAGCGGTGACCTCGCAGCTAGTCTGGCGATAGACTGGCCATTACTGCGGGTGCAGTCCGTTTCATGTCTCGCCAGAGGACACATGCACCGGCCCTTCGCGTCGCACGGTGGACTAAGTACAAGAGGCCATTACGGCGCGTCGCCAAAGCGGAATATACACAAATGTCTTCCGTCTGGATGGCAGCTGCAGAGCAAGTTCGACCCACGCCCGCGACGATCGGCTCCGCCACTTCTTCCTGTTTCGGCTCGCAGATGCGGGCAAGCGTGTACTTGTCGACGTTGTTCGCATACGGCTTCGATATCGGCGTAGGTGCCGTGTCACCGTGCCGCGATAAGGGTTCACAGCGGTCGAGTTGACTATAGCGTTCTCAGCGAAGATGTCGGCGGTTCGAGCCCGTCATCGCCCACCATATCCGGCCCGCATATCCCGAATGCCGGGCGCGGCCGCAATGAGCCGCACCCGCCGTTCTTTCCTGGCGCGCTAGCCTATCGCTTGACGTAGCAGTTCTTCTTCACGCGGCGGATGGGATCCTCGCCAAAGGCGTCGACGCTGCATGTGACGCCGTTCCTGAATACGCCCTGGACGTACTGGCCACGCGCCCCGTATCTCACCACTTTGCGGCCACGGAACTCGCAGAACCGCCCCTCCGAGGCGCAGGCCACCCATCTGCCGCGGCCCTGGCCGTAATCATTATCGCCGTAATTGTCATCATTGCCGTAATTGTCGTCGTCGTTGTCACCATAATCATTACCGCTATCGCGCCTCGCAATATAGCAGGCCTTGTCGCGGCCGGGCGCCGGGTCGCCGAAGACGCGATTCGAGCAAGGCACGGAACGACGATCGAAGAAGCGGGAGGTGGTCTGGCCGCGCGCGCCGTAGACCACTTCCGAGGGGTAGGGCAGGCGGCACGTGCCGCCTTCATCGGCGCATTTCTGCATGCGCTGGGCCGACGCGGTGGCGGGGAAAAGGATAGAAACTGACGAGGCCAGGCCGACCAGGCAAATGAATGTAAACGTCATCCGGATCAAAGCAGTGAAGGTTTTTGACATGATTTTGTCTCCCGTTCGATTCGACCAGCATGGTACAGCTGCCTTGTTAAATGCACGATGAATGAAAGCCCTCGCGGAGGCAGCACAATGATCGACCATCCACGGCGGCTGATGTTACAGCTGCTATTGGCATTGGCAATCTCTGGTATTGGGCGCTTCGCCTATGCGGGGAATGTGGGCGACGGCGTCGACCAGCCCGCCGCCAAGGCAGCCTTGCTCAAGGCCTATCCCGGCCTTTTCACCATTTCGGGCAATGTCCTGACCTGGACCGACGGCACCACCATGGTGTGGAACGACGACAAGGCGCGCGACGCCGACGCGCTGCTTGAGAGCCCCGACATCGAAGACATGTTTCGCTACGTCTATCCCAGAGCAGCCGAGGGCGCGCTGGTCCCGGCGGAGGATTTCGATCCCGGCCGTATCCGCAATGAACCTTTCTTCGAGAAGCTCTACGGGGCAAGTGCCGCCGAGGTGGGCAAGCACATCGCCAACGTCAAATGGTTGCCGAAGCTCGGCGAGAAGACCGTGCAGGTCACCAGGATTTTCGGCATCAACGACCGGCTGGGCAAGGTCTCCGCTGCGCTTGAGGCGATGCCCGCGGAACTGAGCCGTTACGGGCTCAAGCCCGGCGGCGGCTTTGTCTGGCGGCCGATCGCCGGCACCGACCGGTTGAGCGTTCACTCGTTCGGAGCGGCCTTCGATATCAATGTCGGCTTCTCCGACTATTGGTACAACAACAGGAACAAAACCAACCCGAAGGCCCACATTCCCTTCAAGAACCGGATTCCGCTGGAAATCGTGGAATTGTTCGAGAAAAACGGCTTCATCTGGGGCGGGCGCTGGTATCACTACGACACCATGCACTTCGAGTACCGGCCTGAGTTGCTGCTGTACAAGAAATCCGGCTGATCACGGCGGCAGCAGCCGGAAATCCTTGCCTTCGGGCAGCAACTGGCCGCCGTCGACGACGATGGTGGTGCCGGTGATGTAGCTGGCATCGTCGGAGGCGAGGAACAGGAAGGCGTTGGCGACGTCGCGCGGACTGCCGAGGCGTCCGAGCGGGACCGAATCCTCCATGTTCTTGATGTAGGCGGCGCCCCGATGCAGCTCGATCGCTTCGGTCAGGATGTTGCCGGGCTCGACGCCGTTGACGGTGATGCCGTAGCCGCAGAATTCCAGCGCCGCCGATCGGATGAAGCCGTTGATGCCGGCCTTGCTGGCGGCGTAGTGGCCATGGCCGGGGCTGGTGACATGCGGGCCGGTGATCGACGAGGTGTAGAGCATACGCCCGTAACCTTGCGCCTTCATCGGCGCCAGCGCCGCCAGCGTGGCATTGAAGGTGCCGCGCAGATTGACCGCCATCACCCGGTCCCAGTCGTCCGGGCTGGTGTTCTCGATGAGCTGCCAGGGATAGATGCCGGCATTCTGCACGACGATGTCGAGGCGACTGTGGCGGCTTAATGCCAGCGCCACCGCGGCTTCTGCGTCGGCAATTTGCGAGATGTCGGTGCGGATGAAGGCGGCGCCAAGCTCGCGGGCGGTCGCCTGGCCGGCCTCGGCCTCGCTGTCGGCCAGGACCAGTCTTGCGCCTTCTTCGGCAAAGCGCTGGGCGATGCCCTTGCCGATGCCGCGCGCGCTGCCGATGATCAGCGCGACCTTGTCTTGAAGCCGTCCGGTCATGCCAGTTCTCCCATCATGCCAGCTGTCCTCTTATGCCAGTCTTTGGCGAATGGTTTGCTTGAAGGCGTCGAGCAGCACGGCGGCGAGCACAAGCAGGCCGTGGATGACCTGGGTGAAGTTGGCCGGCAGGCCCATCAGGTTGATCGCCGTGTTGATGGAGGAGAGCAAAAGCACGCCGGCATAGACCCCGGGCAAGGTGCCGACGCCGCCTTTCAGGCTGACGCCGCCGATGACGACGGCGGCAAAGGCGTTGAACAACAGCCCGGTGCCGAGATTGGCGGTGGCGCCCGAGGTGCGGATGGCGAGCAGCCAGCCGGCGAGGCCGGCAATGGCGCCGGCAAGTACGAAGGCGATGATCAGATTGCGGTTGACGCGGATGCCGGCGCGGAAGGTCGCGGTCTCGTTACCGCCGATCATCACGAGGTGGCGGCCGAACGGCGTCTTGGCCATGATCAGCGAGAACAGGACGAAACAGGCGACGGCGATCCAGGCGGTCAGCGGCAGGCCCGCCAGCCGCTGGATGCCGAACCAGCGGATGGCCGGCGCCAGATCCTGTGCCGAGCGGCCGCCGGAAATCACCAGAACCAGGCCGCGCACCCAGATGTAGGACGCCAGCGTGATGATGAAGGCGCTCATCTTCACCTTGACCACGAGATAGCCGTTGAAGACGCCGATGAGGCCGCCGACGGCGAGCGCAACGAGCAGCGAAACCGGAACCATCAGCCATTGCGGATTGAGCTGTATGCCCATGCCGATGCCCGATGAGCAGAACAGGATGCCGACGGCCATGGCGCTGAGCGCGGCCACCGATTCCACCGACAGGTCCATATGGCCGGCAATGATGACCAGCGACAGGCCGATCGACATCACGCCGAGAACGCTCGAGGCCTCGATGATGTTGGCGAAGATGCCGAGCTGGAAGTAGTTCGGGACGAAGATGGAAAAGACAACCAGCACAAAGATCAGCATGAACCAGACGAGGTTGTCGAGGACGAACTCCAGGGCTTTGCGGCTGCGCGGGTTCATGGGCTGATCCGGTTGGCGCTCCCGAGAAAATCAGGCTGAGAAATCAACTCGATTTCGTCGGGTTCAGGCGCGGGTTTAGGTTCGCCACGGTGTCCTGGGACGCGGCGTCGTGAATGGGCAGGCTCCGGGCCGCAATGGCCCGGAGCGCTTCGCTAGGCTACTATTCGACAGACTTGATCGTGTCCGTCGGCGGCTTCTGGTTGCCCCAGAAGGCCGGATTGTCGACGTTTTCCTTGGTGATGGCGGCGCCCGGGATCTTGATGTTGGGGCCCCAGCTCTCCTTGGTCACGGTCGACTTCAAGCCGAGCACGTCATACTCGCCAGGCTTGATTTCCTGCTTGCCGGCGATCTTGTCCATGAACATGGCGACGGCTGCGGCCTGCGCGTAGAGCGGTTGCTCGACTTCGACATTGAGCCAGCCCTTGCGGATCAGGTCGAGACCGACCGGAGCGCCGTTCGAGCTCATCAGCATGACGTCGCCCGGCTTCTTGCCGGCGGCCTCGAGCGAGGCGACGGCTGCAACCGAGAGGTGCGCGGCATGGCTGAAGATCAGGTCGATGTCGGGGTTGGCGAGCATCTGGTCGGCAACGATCGTGCCGGCGTTGCTGGCTTCCCATTGCATGGCCGGCAGCGAGATGATCTTGACGTCAGGAAATGCCTTCAACTTCTCCTCGAAACCCTTCTGGATGTCGAGCGTGTAGGGATCGCCGGGATCGCCGAGCACCTGCAGGATCTTGCCCTTCACCGAACCGTTCTTGGCGGTCAGAAGCTTTTGCGCCTGCTCGGCCGCGACGTAGCCGATCTCGACCGTGCCCGCCACCGAGGTGAAATCGGACGGGGTCGAGGTGATCTGGCGGTCGAACTCGACCACCGGGATGCCGGCGGCACGCGCCGCTTCGATGGACGGCTTCAGCGCGTTGAAATCGACGGCGGCCAGGATGATCGCCGCCGGCTTCAGCGCAATGACGTCGTTCATCTGCGATTGCTGCGCGTCGGTCTTGTTGTCGGCGTTGAGTGTTTTCACCTCATAGCCGACCTGCTTGAGGAACAGCTCCAGCGCGCTCACCGAGCCGGTCTGGAATTCATCGAGCAGGGTCGGGACCATATAATAGACGGTGCCCTTGGTCTGGGACATTGCCGGCGTGAGCGAGGCAAGAGCCAGTGCCAGGATACCGAAGACAAGAACAAGTATTCGCTTCATGTCGTTCGCTCCTCTTTTATACCGGACCCCTCTTTTGTCCCTCAACTTGCCGGTCCGGCACCGGCAAGCGTCTCACCGGTGATCATGTTGATCACCGCATCGGGACTTGTTTTGTTGCGCGCGACATCGCCGGCCACGACGCCTTGCCGGATCACCACGATCCGGTCGGCGACCTGAAAAGCCTGTTGCATGATGTGGGTGATGATGACGACGCCGATGCCCTGGTTGGCCACCTGGCGGATCATCTCGAGACCGCGCCTGGTCTGCTCGACACCGAGTGCCGCGAACGGCTCGTCCAGCAGCACCAGCTTGCCGCCCCAATGCACGAAGCGGTTGAGCTCGATAGCCTGGCGCTGACCGCCCGAGAGGTGCTCGACATTGGTGCGCAGCGCCGGGATGCGGGTGCCGGCACTGGCCAGCGCCTTGCCGACGACGGCCTCCATGGCGCGCTCGTCGAGGATGGGGACACCGAGAACCTTGCGGGTGATTTCGCGGCCCATGAAGAAATTGGCGACGACGTCGACATTGGTGCAGAGCGACAGGTCCTGGTAGACGGTCTCGATGCCGGCAGCCTTGGCCTCGGCCGGCGTCTTCGCCAGAAACTCCTTGCCCTCGAACAACATGCGGCCGGAACTCGGTTCGAGGCCGCCGGCGATGATCTTGACCAGTGTCGACTTGCCGGCGCCGTTATCGCCGAGCAGCGCCACGACTTCGCCCTTGCCGATCGAGAAGCTGATGCCCCTCAGCGCGTGGATGGCGCCGTAATTCTTGGTGACGTTTTCGAGTACCAGCAGCGGTTCGGTCATGCCGCCACTCCCTTGCTGTGCATGAGGTCGGACCGGCGCTCGCGCTCGGCAATGAACATCTGGCCGAAGCGCGGCGACAGCACGCCCGAAACGGCCAATGCGGCAGCGCCGCGCAGCACCGAATGCTTGCCGCCGGTCGCCACCGTCACGCGCGGTGTCTTGCGGTCGCGCCGCGCCGAGACCGAATTGGGAAGCTGTCCCGCCGCGCCGACCAGCGTTTCGAGCAGGTCGGTGGGCGCAAGCCCGCCGAGGATGACGGTTTCCGGGTCGAACACATTCTCTATGGTGACGATGGCGTTGCGGAAGATCGGCGCGATCTCGGCCACCCAGGCGGCGTCGCTGACGTTGCGGCGGCGACGTGCTTCGAGCGAGAGATACCGTTCGAGGCAGCCGCTGTTGCCGCATGGACAAGGTTCGCCGCCGGGAACGGCAGGGATGTGTCCGATTTCGCCGGCATTGCCCCAGGCGCCGCGCATCACCGCGCCGTCATGGACGATGACGCCGCCGAGGCCGACGCCGAAATAGAGGTAGTAGTATTCGGAATAACCGGAGCCGAGACCGTAAAGCCGTTCGCCCATGGCCGCCGCCGCCATGTCGGTCTCGAAGAAGGCCGGCAGCCCGGTCGACGCCGCCAGCCGTTCCGGCAGCGCGACATCCTTCCAGCCGGCCATGGTCGTCGGGCCGACGAAGCTCATCGATTCCACGCCGAACGGCCCGGGCAGTGCCATGCCGATGCCAAGCACGCGGCCGCCGGGCCGCAGCGCGGTCAATTCCGGCACCATCGCGCCGATCAGCTCGAAGGCATGGTCGGGCGTGGCATGCGGCGCCTCGCGGTGTGTGCTCTCGATGACATCGCCGCTGAGGTTGATCAGCGCCGCGTCGATGCCCATCGGGGTGAGGTGGACCCCGACGGCATAGCCGCCCTCGGGGTTGATCCTGAGCGTCGCCGGCGGCAATCCGCGGCCGCGCGGCTCTTCGCGCAGCGACAACAGATAGCCATGCTCTTCGAGCTCGCGAACGATGGTCGATACGGTCTGGACGGTGAGGCCGACCCGGCTGGCAATGTCGCCGCGAGCTATGGGACCGTGAAGGCGGATGGACTCCAGCACGATGCGCCGGTTGTAAGGCCGCCCGAACTCCTGATTGGTTCCCCGCAGTGCCATGTCCCGCGCCCTTTAGGAAGGCTAAGACTTGCACAGGCAATTTATTCAGTCAAATGGAATTCAAAAATAATTCGGAATGGTTCCCAGACGCGGTGCAGGACCTGTCCCATGCGCCGCGCTGGCCGATTGCAGCCGGGCTGAAACCACCGCAATGGTGAATGACGTCAGGCGGGCGCGGGGCTCGCCCGACCAGTGATCCAGCAGGAAAACCGATGATCGAATTTCCTTTTGCGCGCGATGAGTACCAGCGGCGGCTCAAGAAGATCCGCGCCGAGATGGCGGCGCGTCGGCTGGAACTGCTGGTCGTCAACGATGTCGCCAACCAGCATTACATCACCGGCTATGACGGCTGGTCGTTCTACACGCCGCAGGTCGTGCTTGTCCCGATCGAAAACGAGGCCGAGCCGGTCTGGATCGGCCGCGCCATGGATGCGGCAGGCGGCTTGCTGACGGCCTGGATGAAGCCGGAGAATGTGGTCGGCTTCCCCGAGGACCACGTGCAGCGCGCTGATCGCCATCCGATGGACTGGATAGCGGCCTGCATCGTCGCCAAGGGCTGGGGCGCGAGACATATCGGCGTCGAGCTCGAAGCCTATTATTTCTCGCCGAAGGCGCATGCCCGGCTGGTCGCCGGCCTGCCCAATGCGAAATGGCACGACGCCGATCTCCTGGTGAACTGGATCCGCGCCGTGAAATCCGCGCCGGAAATCGCCTACCTGCGCAAGGCGTCGACCTTGGCTGAAGCAGCTGTCGCGCGGGCCTTCGAAGTCATCGCGCCAGGCGTGCGCGAATGCGATGCGATTGCCGCGATCCAGGCGGCGCAGATTGCCGGCAGTCCAGACTTCGCCGGCGACATCACGGCACTCCCGCCGACGATCCTCGGCGGCGAGAATGCATCGGCTCCGCACATCATGTGGAGCGACCGGAGGTTCGGCAAGGACGAGACGATCGCGCTCGAACTCGCCGGCGTTTGCCGCCGATATGCCGCAGGCCTCGCCCGAACGATGCAGCTCGGCAAGACGCCGGCCCGTGTCTCCGACACCGCAAAGGCGGTGATCGAAGGCATGGATGCGGTGCTCGACGCGGTCAGGCCGGGGACCACAGCCGAAGCGGTCGAGGCCGCATGGCGCAAGGTTATCCAGCGCTACGGGCTGAAGAAGGAATCGCGCATCGGCTACTCCATCGGCGTCGCTTATCCCCCGGATTGGGGCGAGCACACGATCAGCCTGCGGCCCGGCGACAAGACCGCGCTGCAACCCGGCAACGTCCTGCACTCCATTCTTGGCATGTGGATGGATGGCTGGGGCATCGAGATCAGCGAGACCATTCTGGTGACCGAGACCGGCCATGAGACGCTGACCAAATTCCCGCGAGACATCCATGTCAAATCCTGACCGGTCGGCAGCACCGGGCGGTGCCGCGCCCCCGCATCGATGCCGGAATTCTCGATCGGATGGTCGAGATCCGCCGTCATCTGCACCGCCATCCCGAATTATCGAACCGCAAGATTGGGACGGGAGCTTATCTCAGGCCGATGCTGGCCGGGCAGGGGATATCAGACATCCGCGACGTCGCCCGCTACGGCCTGGCCGTCGATATTGTCGGCTCCGGGAGGCCGTCAATCGCAATGTGGCGATAAGGTGATGCATGCCTGCGGCCCAGCGGGCAGGGCGCGGCGAAGTTGGGCAGCAACCAGCCTGGCTTGACCTTACAAATACTGTTCGACCTTCTTGCCGACGGTCAGGAAGAGCAGCGGGTCGATGGCTTCGCCATTGTGGCGGACCTCGTAGTGCAGGTGCGGGCCGGTCGAGCGGCCGCTGCTGCCAGTCTTGCCGATGATGTCGCCGGCCGCGAGTTTTTGGCCGACGGCAACGTCGATCTCGCTCAGATGGCCGTAGCGCGTGGCAAAGCCGTTGCCGTGATCGACCTCGACCATGCGGCCATAGCCGCCGTTCCAGCCGGCCTTGGTAACGATTCCGGCCGCCGTGACCTTGGCTGCCATGCCGACCGGCGCGCGGAAATCCATGCCCGAGTGCAGGGCAGCGGTGCCGAGGATGGGGTCAGTGCGCACGCCGAACGGGCTGGTGACGGAGTGGCCCGGCGCCGGGTTGGCGAGCGGCAGCCGCCGCGCCTCTTTCTTCAACTGGTCGAGCGTATCCAGCGCCTCGTCCAGTTCCTTGACCTTGCTGTCGAACATCATCGAGCTGTCAAGCGGGATCAGCGGTCCGCCGACATCGCTTTCGTTTTTGCCGAAATCGCTGTCGACCGGCAGACCGGCCGCTTCCAGCGCCTGGCTGATGGCATCGGCGTTCTTGTAGGCGTTGTCGGCCAGGGTTTCGATTCGGGTGAGTTGCTGGCTCTCGATAGCCTTCAGTGAATCATTGATCGAGACGAACAATTTGTCGGCGCGGTCCGCAGCCGTTTCGCTGGGCAGCGGATCGGAACGTGTCGACCACAGCGAGAATGGCCTGGTGTCGCCCGAACCAAGGCTGGCGACCGAATAGGCGAGTGGCTCGCCGCCAGTCAGTTCGGCATGTTCGTCGGGTTTTGTTGTCGCTGCGGCATCAGCGGTTGGCGGCGTCCCGACTTCGTTTTCGGCCCGCTCGAGAATCGGGCCGAGGCGGCCATGGCGCTGGCTGAGCTGGCTCTGCCGCTCGATCAATTCGCTGACCTTGGTTTCCATCAGTTTTTGGTCGAGAAGCTGGCGGCTGGTGATGCGGTCGACCTGCGCGCGCAATGCGGAAATGCGATCTTCATAGGCCTGCTGCATGCGCGCCTGCCGGGCCGTGGTGGCGCCGATCAGATCGTCGCGCAGTACGAGATAGGAGGTCGCCAAGAGATAGCCGATGGCGATCGCCGCCAGTGCCGAGCCGAGAAAGGCGACGAGCCACGGCCGGATGGTGAAATGCCGTATTTCATTGCCCCGCGCAATGATGACCGTATGCGGCTCCTTGCGCCTGCCGAAGACCGCTGACTGACCGGTTAGGTTCACGGGACCAAGCTTTCGTTACGACACCAACGAAGCCCGATTACACATTATTAGGGTTAACAAAGTTTTGCCGTTCGCGGGCGCGCTAGTGGCCAACGGTGTCAGCCACCCGCATATGTCTTATGCCCCAATGCACTGCGCGGCGTTGGCCAGATCGGTGGCGCCTCAGAGCGCGCGGACCGCCTCCAGCACTGCTTCGGCATGGCCTTTCACCCGGACCTTGCGCCAGATCCCGGCGATCCGCCCGTCCTTGCCGATCAGGAACGTCGCCCGCTCGACGCCCATATAGTTGCGGCCATACATCGTCTTCTCGACCCATAGATTGTAGGCCTCGATCACCTTGCGCTCCTCGTCGGCAACCAGGTCGACGGTGAGATCGTATTTCGTTTTGAACTTGTCGTGCTTCTTCACGCTGTCCGGCGACAGGCCGATCACCACGGCGCCGGCCTTTTCGAACTCCGGCTTCAGCTGCGAAAAGCTGATCGCCTCATTGGTACAACTTGTGGTGTCGTCCTGCGGATAGAAATAAAGTACAACAGGCTTCCCCCGCATCGAGGCAAGGCTGAGTGAGCCGCCGCCGTCGCGCGGAAGATCGAATTGCGGCGCAACGTCGCCAATGTCGAGATCAGCCATATCGATGCCCTTGTTTGAGGTTACGCGGCCATAAATCAAAGAGATAGAGCATGATGTCTGGACAAACGGAAACCGTTTGTCCGAGAAAACCGCCTCACACTTTTCGGCATCATGCTCTAGCCTGCGTCGTTATAGTGTCGGGCGGGGATTCGTCCACGATCGAATTCGCACAACGGAAAATTGCGTGGATCAGGAAGAACCGCAGCACGAGAAAATCCGGTTCAGGCGTGACGAGATCACCGACCTGGGGGCTTTCCCGTCCGCTTGCCGCGTGCCGCCGCTCGGCAAGGCACGGATCGGCCGCGGCTTTCGCATCCTTGCCCGGCTGTTTGCCGGCATTGGAGCCCTTGTGCTGCTGGCAGCGGCCGCCGTCTACGTCATCGGCGCCACCGGCATCGGCAGCGAACGGCTGCGGTTGGAAGCCGAAACGGCGATCGAGAAACTGGCCGGTTTCGACGTCAAAGTCGCCGTCGGTCCTGCCAGCCTGACACTTGACGGATCGAGCTTCATTGCGCTGCAGGTCAAGGATGTCAGCGTCGAGACGGCCGACGGCAAGCCGATGGCCGATGCCGGGCGCGTCCGCTTCGGCATCCGGTTGATCCCGCTGCTTTCGGGCGAGGTTCGGCTGACCAGCGCCAGGATTTCCGACGCCCATATCGTCACCGCGGCAATGCCGTCGGGTGGTGACTGGACAGCGCGCCTGCGCAATCAAGACGGTCTCATCGATCCGGAAAAACTGGCCGCCGCCGTCTTCAGTGACGTCAATCGTGCACTCGATGCCGTGCGCGAGGATTCGATGCGCCGCATCGATCTTAGAAATGTCGCGTTCGAGCTGCCCGAGGCCGGATCGGTCAAGCTGGTAACGATCGCCAACGCGACGGTGCTGCAGTCAGGCCCCGGCAGCATGGAGTTCTCGTCCGAGGCGGATGTCGATGGCCGCGCGCTCACCGTCACGGCCACCGCCACCCGCGATACGAGCTCGATGCGCGTCACCGCCTTGAACGCCGCCATCGACATGGCGGATGTCGCGGAGACCACGCCAGCGGCCGGCGGGCGAACCGGCGCTATGGCTTTGAAGCTCACGGGATCCGAAGGCTCGGGCGAGACCGATTCGCGGCTGACGGGCTCGCTGTCGCTAACCGGCTCGGTGCTCGACCTCGGCACACGCGGGCTGTTGCCGGCCGATGTCGATGTCGACGCCGCCCTTGTCTCCGGCTCCAACAAGATCGATGTCGGCAGGCTGGTTCTAAAGACCGGGCGCTCGGCGTTCAATTTCGCCGGCTCGATCGGGCCAAAGCCGTCGACCGGCGCGGCCGGCGAGGAGCCTTCCTATCGTTACGACCTGACCAGCGACGGCTCGACGCTGGCGCCTTCGGAATCGCCCGAGCCGGCGCTGAATTTCTTCGCCCGCATCGCCGGCGTCTATCAGATCAAGAGCCGCAAGCTTGTCGCCGACCAGATCGGCATCAGGTCGGGATCGGGGAGCGAAGTGCTGGGAACCGCTGCGGTTTCCTTCATCGACAACGGACCGCCGGGTATCTCGGTGTCGCTCAACGTCCACGACATGGCGGTCTCGCACGTCAAGCAATTGTGGCCCTGGTTCTCGGCCAAGAACGCGCGGCTGTGGGTGCTGCAGAACCTGTTTGGCGGCCGCGTCGTCGATGCCAGCCTGCAGTTCCAGGTCGTGCCGGGGCGTCTCGGCAACGGCGTGCCGCTTTCGGCCGACGAGGTGTTCGGCCGCTTCCAGGTCGAGGGCTCGCGTTTCGACACCGCCGGCCGCATCCCGCCGATACGCGATGCCGTCGGCGTCGTTTCCTTCCACGGCAACGACGTCGACGTCGCGCTGTCGTCGGGCAGCGTCTATATGCCGAGCGGCCGCACCGTGGCGGCAAGCAATGGCACACTGTCGGTAAAGGCGGCAAACCACCCGCCGGTGATCGGCGCGCTCGACATCGACGTCGCCGGTGAGGCGCCGGCCATCGCCGAACTTGCCTCCTACGAACCGATCAACGCCATGCGCCATGTCGGCATCTTGCCGGACGACCTGTCGGGCACGGTGACCGGCCACGTCAAGGCCGACATTCCGTTGCAATCCGGCGTCGACACGTCGAAGCTCGATTGGCTGGTATCGCTCGACTACAAGGACCTGTCGCTCGCCAAGCCGTTCGAAGGCCAGATGGTGACCGATGCCGACGGATCGATCGAAGTCGGGCCTGACAAGGCGGTGATCTCTGCCAAGGCGCGGCTGAACGGCATTCCAGCCGAGCTCGATCTGGTTGAGCCGCTCAGGGATGGCGGGCCGCCGCGCAGCCGCAAGGTGGCGCTTGTGCTCGACGACAAGACGCGCGCCATCGCCATGCCTGGCCTGTCGCCGCTGATTTCCGGCACCATCAAGGTGGCAATCGACAAGAGCGGCGAAGGCGGCAGCCAGAACGTCGACGTTGACCTGACGAGCGCCAGGCTGGACATTCCCTGGGCAGGCTGGAGCAAGGGGCCGGGCATTGCCGCCAATGCCACTTTTACCATGAGCAAGTCCGGCGATACCACGACGCTGTCTGACTTCGACCTCGACGGAAAGAGCTTTTCGGTCGAAGGCGATGTCGTCCTGGTCAAGGGCGCGCTGTCTTCGGCCCGCTTCAGCAAAGTCGCCTTGAACCGGGGCGACGATGTCGCCGTGACGGTGAAGCGGTCGGGCAAGGGCTTCGCAGTCGATGTCAGCGGCAACGCGCTCGATGCCCGCTCGCTGATCAAGCAGTTCACCTCCGATGTCGATACCGCCACCAAAACCACCGGCACGGACGCGGTTTCGGTTAGCGCCGACGTCAATTCGCTAAGCGGGTTCCATGACGAGGTCCTGTCCAATTTGAAGCTCGACTACAGTGCCGCCGGCTCCAGGGTGAACAGGCTCAAGGTCAGCGCCGCGGCAAGTTCCGGCGCCGCCATCACCATCAGCAATACGGCAGGCAATGGTGCTCGCGCGCTCACCATGAAGTCGGCCGACGCAGGCGCCATATTGCGCTTCCTCAACATCTACGAGCATATGGAAGGCGGATCGATCACGCTGGCGCTCAGCGGCGCAGCCGACGGCCCGATGCGGGGACAGGTCGATTCGAGCAACTTCTTCATCGTCAATGAACCGAAGCTTGCGTCCATCGTATCGACTACGCCAGCCGGCGACAGCCGCAGCCTGAACGAAGCGGTCAAGGGCAAGATCGACACATCGCGGGTAAAGTTCGAGCGCGGCTTTACCGAGATCGACAAGGGGTCGGGCTATTTGAAATTGGCGAATGGCGTGCTGCGCGGCCCGCGCATCGGCACCACCTTCCAAGGCACGCTCTACGACCAGAACAACAATATGGACATGACCGGAACCTTCATGCCGGCCTATGGCCTCAACCGCATCTTCGGCGAGTTGCCGTTGGTCGGCGTTCTGCTCGGCAACGGCCGCGACCGAGGCCTGATCGGCGTCACCTACCGGCTTAAGGGCAACGCCAACAAGCCGGTGCTGGACATCAACCCGCTATCGGTAATCGCGCCGGGCATTTTCCGGTCGATCTTCGAGTATCGCTGAGGATCCCAGAAGACGGCTCAGGCAGGCCGCACAAGCACGTGCTTTTTCTTGCCCACTGAAAGCTTTGCGACGTTTTCCGGACTCAAATCCTGAGGCGTCACCATCCGCCGGTCGTCCGCCACCGGCTGGTCGTTGAGGCGCACGGCGCCGCCCTGGATATGCCGGCGCGCCTCGCCGTTCGACCCGGCAAGGCCCGCGGTGACCAGCAGCGACAGGATGCCGATGCCAGCTTCCAGCGCTGCGCCATCCACCTCGACGCTCGGCAGGGTTTCGGCCGTCACGCCTTCCTCGAACGTCTTGCGCGCGGTTTCCTCGGCCGCGAGCGCCGCCTCGCGGCCGTGCACGATGGCCGTGGTTTCTGTGGCCAGCACCTTCTTGGCCTCGTTGATCTCCGAGCCGCCAAGGGCGGCCAACCGCGCGATCTCCGAAAGCGGCAGCCGGGTGAAGATCTTCAGGAAGCGCTCGACGTCGGCATCCTCGGTGTTGCGCCAGTATTGCCAGAAATCATAGGGCGAGAAGAGGTCGCCGTTCAGCCACACCGCGCCCTTGGCCGATTTGCCCATCTTGGCGCCCGACGATGTCGTCAGCAGCGGCGTGGTCAGCGCATAAAGCTGCGGCGTGCCCATGCGGTGGCCGAGATCGACGCCGTTGATGATGTTGCCCCACTGGTCCGAACCGCCCATCTGCAGCCGGCAGTCGTGGCGGCGGCTGAGCTCGACGAAATCATAGCCTTGCAGGATCATGTAGTTGAATTCGAGGAAGGACAGCGACTGTTCGCGCTCGAGCCGCAGCCTGACGCTGTCGAAGGTCAGCATCCGGTTGACCGAAAAGTGGCGGCCGACATCGCGCAGGAACTCGACATAGTTGAGCTTCATCAGCCAGTCGGCATTGTTGACCATGATGGCGTCGTTGCCAGTGTCGCCGAAGCGCAGGATGCGGCCAAAAATTCGCTTGATGCCCTCGATGTTGGTGGCGATCGCCTCGGGCGTCAAAAGGCTGCGCTGGTCGTCACGGAAGGACGGGTCGCCGATCATCGAGGTGCCGCCGCCCATCAGTGCGATCGGCCGGTGGCCGGTCTCCTGCATCCAGTAGAGCATGGTCGCCGATATCAGATTGCCGATGTGCAGGCTGGTCGCCGTGGCGTCGTAGCCGACATAGGCGGTCACGGTTTCCTTCGCGAAAAGTTGATCCAGCCCGGTCTCATCCGAAATCTGGTGGATGAAGCCGCGCTCGCTCATGACGCGCAGGAAATCGGACTTGAAGGCGGGCATTGTTTCTTCCTGAAAGCGCCGGGTCCGAACGGCCCGGCATGGCCTGAACGCGGGCGTTTAGCATCCAAGCGCGTCAAGCAAAAGTGGTTTCCGATTTTGCGCCGGCATGGAGAGCCTATTCTGCACTGCCGCGCATGCTTGCTTCATCCTGTCGGCTGGCGTAATGAGGCGCCGCGCCAACGGGTTCGATCCGCTGGAACGGCACCGCACGGCATCCACCGAATGCCATATCTTGTGACAGAGCCCGACGCGATATGCCGGACGCATTGATATCCATCGTCATTCCCTGCCGCAACGAGGCGGCGAACCTGCCGCTGCTGATCGACGAGATCGAGGCGGCGATGACCGGGCGCGACTTCGAAATCATCGTCGTCAATGACGGTTCGACTGACGACACCGCTTCGGTGCTTGCCGCTGAAGCCGCCACACGTCCGTTTCCGCTTCGGCAGCTTCGGCACGAAAAATCCGCCGGCCAGTCGCTTTCGGTGCGCTCGGGCGCTTGGGCGGCGCGCGGCTCGATCGTCGCCACCATCGACGGCGACGGCCAGAACGACCCGCAATATATCCCCGTGCTGGTCGATGCGCTGCGTCGGGCAGGGCCCGATTTCGGCGCCGCGCAGGGGCAGCGGTTGAAGCGCCGCGACAGCAAGATCAAGCAATTGGCATCGCGTTTCGCCAACTGGCTGCGCGGCGCGATCCTGCATGACGACACCCGCGACACCGGCTGCGGCCTGAAGGCGATCCACACCGATATCTTGCGCAAACTGCCGTTTTTCGACGGTACGCATCGTTTCGTTCCGGCGCTTGTCATCCAGGAAGGCTACCGCGTCGTCCATTGCGACGTCGTCGACCGCTCCCGCCGCCACGGCAAGTCGAATTACGGCATCTTCGATCGCGGCCTGCAGGGCGCGCTCGATCTCGCCGGCGTCTGGTGGCTTCGGCGCCGGCGCCGCAGAATGCCAAAGGTAGAGGAAATCACGCATGGCTAACGTGTTTCAGGAATTGGCGACCTGGCTGCACCAGGTTTTCGTCAAGCAGTTCGACGCCTGGGTTCTGCTCGGCTTCGTTGCCCAGTTCTTCTTCACCATGCGCTTCCTGGTACAGTGGATCGCTTCGGAAAAGGCCAAGCGCAGCGTCGTGCCGATCGCTTTCTGGTTCTTCTCGCTGTTCGGCGGCGGGCTGCTGCTGGTCTACGCCATCCAGCGTGAGGATCCGGTGTTCATCGCCGGCCAGGCCATGGGCATGGTGATCTATGTCAGAAATTTATGGCTCATCGCCAATGAGCGCAAGGCGGCGATGACCAAGGTCGACTGAGCCACCAGTCCCGCCAAATCCAGTCTGTCCGGTGTTGACCAGTCTGTCCGGTGTCGAAATGAGCAGGAACTACATCTTTCTCTTCCTGTTCAGCCTGATGATGACGGCGTCGGGACTGGCCTCTATGCCGCCGCTCGACCGCGACGAGCCGCGCTTCGTCCAGGCGACCAAGCAGATGACGGAGACCGGCGACTATGTCGACATCCGCTTCCAGGACGCGTCGCGTTACCAAAAGCCGATCGGCATCTACTGGCTGCAATCGGCGGCGGTGACGCTGAGCGGCCAGGGGGCACAGGCGCCGATCTGGATTTACCGGCTGGTCTCGGCGCTGGGCATCGCCATCGCCGTCGTCGCAATCGCCTGGACCGGGGCCAATCTGTTCGGCGCCAATGCCGGTCTTGCCGCCGGCCTGGTCATGGCGGCGATTTTCGCCACCGCCTTCGAAGGCCGCGACGCCAAGACCGACGCGATGCTGCTTGCCTGCTGCGTTCTGGCGCAAGGCGCGCTGGCGCAGATTTATCTGGCATCGCGCCGCAACGAGCCGGTCGCCGGCCATCTGCCGTGGATTTTCTGGGCTGCGCAGGGCGCGGCGATCCTCATCAAGGGGCCGATTGCACCGCTGCTGTCGGCGCTGACGGTGCTCACGCTGGTTGCCTTCGAGCGCGACTGGCGCTGGCTGGCGAGGCTGAAAGCCGGGCGTGGGCTGATTCTGGTGCTGTTGATCGTGCTGCCCTGGCTCGCCCTTATCACCTGGAAGAGCAACGGCGCCTTCCTGCAGCAGGCCGTCGGCAAGGATATGCTCGGCAAGGTCGCGCAAGGCGAGGAGTCGCACGGCGTTCCGCCGGGCTTCTACGTGCTGACCTATTGCCTGTTCATGTGGCCGTTCGGCCTTGTGGCGCTCGGCGCCGGACTGCAGGCGCTCAACCGATTGCGCGACGATCCGCGCCTGCGTTTCTGCCTCGCCTGGTACATTCCGTTCTGGCTGGTCTTCGAATTGATCCCGACGAAACTGCCGCATTATGTGCTGCCGGCCTATCCCGGCATGGCCCTGCTCATCGGCTGGCTTTTGACGCTGACACCGCAAGAGGCAAATGCGCCGCTCAGGCGCTGGCAGACATGGCTGTGGTGGGCGACCGCATTCGGCACCGTTCTGGTGACAGTCGGTCTCGCCGTGCTTTGCGTCGGTGCGCCGATCTATCTCATGAAGACATTTTTATGGTGGAGCGTTCCGGCCGCCGCGGCAGCATTGGGCGCCGGCTACCTCGCTGTTTCGCGCCAGAAGCTGGTGCCGCTGGTCCGCATCGGCGGGGCTGCGGTTTGCGCCGGTATAACCTACGCCCTGCTGTTCGGTGTCATCGTGCCGTCACTGAAACCGATTTGGATGAGCCGGGAAATCGAGGCTGCGGTTCGCGCCGATCGTCCCTGTGAGATGAGCGTGCTCGCCTCCGCGCAATATCACGAACCGAGCCTGGTATTTCTGGTGGGCACAAAGACGGTACTGACCGATGTCGATGGGGTTGCGCAACATCTGCTTGGCGATCCGGCCTGCGCTTTGGGCCTGGCGCCGGTCGGCGATGAAAAACGGCTGGATGACCTGCTGGCAGGGCAAGGCAAGAAGGCCAGCCGCGTCGCTGAAATCGACGGCATCAACTATTCGTCAGGTGATAAATTGTCGCTCGGCCTGTACCGTGTGGCGAACTGATAGCTCTTCAATGATCGCGCCGAGCTCCGCATGTTGATGAAGTCGCCATCGCCGGCGCGTGCCGCTTTGCCTGCCATGCTCCGGCAGTCTGTCGCTAATTTCCGCGACACTTTCGGGATTGTACGGCATCGCCTGGCGACGCGCCCGGCGCGCTACCCGAAAATCCTGTGGTCGGTCTGGGTTGTGGCCTGGCTTTTGCTGACGGTCGCGGTGTCGCTCCGTTTCGACCATCTTGCGGGCACCATGGCGAGGCAGTGGGCTTTAGGCTCGACCAATGTCTTCCGCATCGCCGAGTTTTTTACCTTCTTCGGCCTAGGCGGCTGGTATCTTGTCCCGTCGGTACTGGTGCTGATTGCCGCGAATCTGACGGATTGGCGCAGCCTTTCCCGGCGCGCGCGGATGACCTTCTACAACTGGACCTGCTTTGCTTTCATGGTGCTGGGTTCGATCGCACTCTCGGCCATGGTCGTCAACGTGCTGAAATATGGCGTGGGCAGAGCCAGGCCGATGAATTTCGACAAGCTCGGCGATCTGTCGCTGCATCCTTTTTCCTTGGAGGCGCGCTTTGCCAGCTTCCCGTCCGGCCATGCCACGACCATGGGCGTCATTTTCGGCATTGCACTGCTGTTGTTGCCCCAGCGCAGATGGGTGCTGCTGGCTGCAACCTTGTCGGTCGCATCGACCCGGATCTTTATCGGCGCGCACTATCCGAGCGACACTGTCGCCGGCTTCGGCCTTGGCTGTGCTGTTGCCATCGTTTGCGCGATGGTGCTTGGCCGGCTGGGATGTATCTTCCGCTACACGGCGTCGGGGTTGCCGGTGGCAAAAACTACGTTCCGCCTATTCCGTCGGGCTCGCAAACCAAACCAAAACGATGCGCCGAGACAGACGAATTTCCGCATTGGAGCAGCGCCGGCAAGCAACTGAATTGCTGACGCCTTTGGAACCATCTAAGACCACCCCAGCTAGCTGTCGATGCCACCCCAGCTCCGCACCAGCCGAGCCATGTCAGGCGCGCCGGCGGCTTCCTTCTCCAGCCCTTCGGCGACACCGACGCGGTCGGCGACGGGCCGGTTCTGGCTGACTTTCCACTTGCCGCTGATTTCGGCGATCTCGATCTCAAGCCCGATGATGCCCTTGATCTGCGACTGGATGAAGGTCGGCGGCGCATCGGTCACCGCCCAGGGTGCCTCGCGGGCGCCTTCCTGTGACAGCGTCAGCTCGGTGATCTGCTGTGCGATCCAGGCGGAATCCTCGATCACTCTGACCGTTCCTCGCACCTGGACAATGGCGTAGTTCCAGGTCGGCACGACCTTGCCGGTCTCGCGCTTGGTCTCGTACCAGGACGGCGTCACGTAGGCGTCGGCGCCCTGGAAGACGACCAGCACCGGCGATGTCGGATTGTCGGCCAGCTGACGCCATTGCGGGTTGGCCCTGGCCAGATGGGCGCGCAGCCGGCCATTCGGCCCAACCTCGGCATCAAGCAGGAAGGGAATGGCATTGGCGACCGGGCCATCGGCGCCGTTGGAGATCAGCAACCCCAGCGGATGCGTCCGGATCAGCCCGTGCAGGACGTCCGGCCGCGTTTCCTGGAAATGGGGAGGCTGGTACATGATCGGTCATGCCTTCTTGCGCTGGCTGAACCGGCATTGTGCACCGTTCAGCCGAGCCGCGCCACATGTCAGGCTGGCTTCACCGTTTGGATCAGCCGAAATGGCATTGTCGCGCCCATGATGGGCACGACTGTGACGGCATCGGACCGGGAGTTTTTGTTTTGACGCAATTCCGGACGGAAAACCCGTTTACACTTTTCCTGGAATTGCTCTTAGCGCAGCCGCTTCGGCCGCGGATCGGACAATTCGCCGGCCAGCCGTCGGTCGAGATAGTCGGCGCATTCCTCGAGCAGCAGATCGGCGTCGTTGGCGAAGAAGTGGTTGGCGCCTGGCAAGGTCTTCTGCGTGATGGTGATGCCCTTTTGCGTGTGCAGCTTGTCGACCAGGCCCTGCACATCCTTGGGCGGCGCCACCTTGTCGGCATCGCCATGGATGATCAGACCCGATGACGGGCAGGGCGCCAGGAACGAGAAATCATAGGTGTTGGGCTGCGGCGCGATCGAGATGAAGCCCTCGATCTCGGGCCGGCGCATCAGAAGCTGCATGCCGATCCAGGAGCCGAAGGAATAACCGGCCACCCAGCAGCTCTTGGAATCCGGATGCAGCGACTGCACCCAGTCGAGCGCTGCGGCGGCATCCGACAATTCGCCGGTGCCGTGGTCGAATTCGCCCTGGCTGCGGCCGATGCCGCGGAAGTTGAAGCGAAGCGTGGTGAAATCGCGCTTCTGGAACATGTAGAAGAGGTCATAGACGATCTTGTTGTTCATCGTGCCGCCGAATTGCGGATGCGGATGCAACACGATGGCAATCGGCGCGCTCTTCTCCTTGGAAGGCTGGTAGCGGCCCTCCAGGCGGCCGGCCGGACCGGTGAAAATGACCTCAGGCATGAACTACTCCAAATGGCATACGAATGCGCGGCGCCCGGAACAACTCTTTACTCTAGCCCCAGCCCTTCCGGGCCTTGACGCAGGGCAAGCGTCTTCTTAGAAGCTAGTTTAGAATTGTTCAAAACTGGATAGCCAGCCGTGACGGCCCGGCCATCCTCGCCGCAAGCCGCGTAAATAGGACGTCTTGCCTTGCAATTTCAAGGAAATAACGCGCTATCCTTGCGGAAAGGGTCTTGACGGGATCGATTGGGTGAAAATGGCCGCAGCACGCGCCTATCTCGACTACAATGCCAGCGCGCCGCTCATTGCCGAGGCGCGCGAGGCGATGATTGCCGCGCTCGATCTCGTCGCCAATCCGTCGTCGGTGCAT
Organism: Mesorhizobium sp. M0217; assembly: GCF_040321955.1. Lineage (NCBI taxonomy): Bacteria > Pseudomonadati > Pseudomonadota > Alphaproteobacteria > Hyphomicrobiales > Phyllobacteriaceae > Mesorhizobium > Mesorhizobium sp. M0217. The sequence goes on from NZ_JAMYSN010000012.1 coordinate 63,573, forward strand.
GCCGAGGGGCGCGCGGCGCGGCGCCTGATCGACACTGCCCGGCGTGATGTGGCAGCACTTGTCGGCGCCAAGGCCGAGCATGTCGTCTTCACCTCGGGCGCGACGGAAGCCGCATCGACGCTGCTGACGCCGGATTGGCAGATGGGCCGTGGCACGGTGCGCATGAGCCGGCTCTATGTGTGCGAGGCCGACCACCCTTGCCTGTTGAACGGCGGCCGCTTCCCGGCAACACAGGTTTCGCGGATCGGCGTCGACGCCGATGGTATCGCTGTGCTCGCTCATCTGACAGCCGCTCTGGCCGCGCATCACAAGGCCGAAGGCCTGCCGTTGGTCGCGATCCATGCGGCCAACAACGAGACCGGCGTCATCCAGCCCATTGAAGCCATCGCCGCGATCGTCAAGGCGGCGGGCGGCATTCTGGTGGTCGACGCGGTGCAGGCTGCGGGCCGTGTTCCAATCGATATGTCAGCGGCTTACGCCGACTATTTGATTCTGTCTTCGCACAAGATCGGCGGCCCCAAGGGTGTCGGCGCCGTCGTTGCGGCAGCCGATCTGATGATGCCGAAGCCGCTGATCAATGGCGGCGGCCAGGAAAAGGGCCATCGCGGCGGCACCGAAAACCTGGCGGCCATCGCCGGCTTTGGCGCCGCGGCGCGGCAGGCTTTGGCTGGACTGAAAGACGTCGAAGCGATCGCGCAACGCCGCGGCGAGGTCGAGAAAACACTCAAAACGCTGGTGCCGGACGCAGAAATCTTCGGAACCGGCGCGCCAAGGCTTGCCAATACGACATTCTTCGCTATTCCCGGCATCAAGGCCGAGACGGCGCAGATCGCGTTCGATCTGGCTGGCGTGGCGCTGTCGGCGGGATCGGCCTGTTCGTCGGGCAAGGTCGGGCCGAGCCATGTGCTGAAAGCCATGGGTTACGGCGACAGCCTCGGCGCTTTGCGCGTGTCCATCGGCCACGCAACGAGTGCCGGGGATATCGAACTGTTCCGTGCTGCGCTGGCTGGTATTGCCCAGCGCCGGGCGGGCAGGGAACAAGCCGCCTGAGGCGGCGACAAAGAATTCAGGCCCTCGCGGCCTGGTAGAGCCGTGCGTTTGCAAGTGGCCAGGTGAATTCCCGGCCGAGACGCACTATATGAAACTTACGCCGCCTTCTGCGCCTCATGGGCAGCCCTGGCGATGCCATAGTTTGAAAACTGTCGGGCCTTGACCCCGGCGTGGATGGAGAACGCTTATGCCTGCTGTGCAGGACACGATCGATCGGGTCCGAAAGATCGACGTCGACCAGTACAAATACGGATTCCAGACAGAGATCGCGATGGACAAGGCCCCCAAGGGCCTGAGCGAAGACATTATTCGCTTCATCTCGGCCAAGAAGGATGAACCGTCCTGGATGCTGGAATGGCGTCTGGAAGCATATCGGCGCTGGCTGACGCTGGAAGAGCCGACCTGGGCGCGCGTCCATTATCCGAAGATCGATTTTCAGGACCTCTATTACTACGCGGCGCCCAAGAGCACGCCCGGCCCGACCTCGCTGAGCGACGTCGATCCCGAGCTGTTGAAGGTCTACGAGAAGCTCGGCATTCCGCTGCGGGAACAAGAAATCCTCGCCGGCGTGCAGAAGACCGACGTCTCCGATCTCGAGGAGCCCAGCGACAACGTCTACAAATCGGGCCGTGTCGCGGTCGACGCGGTGTTCGATTCCGTTTCCGTCGTCACCACGTTCAAGAAGGAGCTGGCGCAGGCCGGCGTCATCTTCTGCTCGATCTCGGAGGCCATCCGCGAGCATCCGGAGCTGGTCCAGAAATATCTCGGCTCGGTCGTGCCGACCTCCGACAATTTCTACGCCACGCTGAATTCGGCTGTCTTCACCGACGGCTCGTTCGTCTTCGTGCCCAAGGGCGTGCGCTGCCCGATGGAGCTGTCGACCTATTTCCGCATGAACGAGAAGAACACCGGCCAGTTCGAGCGCACGCTGATCATCGCCGAGGAGGGGGCTTACGTCTCCTATCTCGAAGGCTGCACGGCGCCGCAGCGCGACGAGAACCAGCTGCATGCCGCCGTCGTCGAACTGGTGGCGCTCGACGATGCCGAGATCAAATATTCGACGGTGCAGAACTGGTACCCCGGCGATGCCGAGGGCAAGGGCGGCATCTACAATTTCGTCACCAAGCGCGGCGACTGCCGCGGCCACCGTTCGAAGATCTCGTGGACACAGGTCGAGACCGGTTCGGCGATCACCTGGAAATATCCGAGCTGCATCCTGCGCGGCGACGATTCCTCCGGCGAGTTCTATTCGATCGCCGTGTCGAACGGCTACCAGCAGGTCGATAGCGGCACCAAGATGATCCATCTCGGCAAGAACACGTCGAGCCGCATCATCTCCAAGGGCATTGCCGCCGGCTTCTCGCAGAACACCTATCGCGGCCAGGTCTCGGCGCATCGCAAGGCGACCAACGCCCGCAACTTCACCAATTGCGATAGTCTCCTGATCGGCGACCAGTGCGGCGCCCACACCGTGCCCTACATGGAAGCCAAGAATTCGACGGCGCAGTTCGAGCACGAAGCGACGACGTCGAAGATTTCCGAGGACCAGAAATTCTACGTCATGCAGCGCGGCATTCCCGAGGAAGAGGCGATCGCGCTGATCGTCAACGGCTTCGTCAAGGATGTCATCCAGCAGCTGCCGATGGAGTTCGCGGTCGAAGCGCAGAAGCTTATCGGCATCAGCCTCGAGGGCTCGGTCGGCTGACCGGACAATATATATCCAGGAAAGAAAAAATGCTTGAGATCAAGAATCTGCATGCCCGCATCGTCGATGACGGCACCGAGATCATCCGCGGCCTGAACCTGACGGTGAAAGCCGGCGAGGTCGCCGCCATCATGGGGCCGAACGGCTCGGGCAAATCGACGCTGTCCTACATCCTCGCCGGCCGCGAGGATTATGAGGTCACCGAAGGCGACATCCTCTATAACGGCCAGTCGATCCTCGAAATGGATCCGGCCGAGCGCGCCACCGCGGGCATTTTTCTCGCCTTCCAGTATCCGATGGAGATACCTGGGGTCGCGACCATGGAATTCCTGAAAGTGGCGATGAACGAGCAGCGCAAGGCGCGCGGCGAGGAACCGCTGAAAATTCCGGAATTCCTGAAGCGGGTGAAGGAGGCGGCAGCCTCGCTCTCGATGGACATGGCGATGCTGAAGCGGCCGCTCAATGTCGGCTTCTCCGGCGGCGAGAAGAAGCGGGCCGAGATCCTGCAGATGAAGCTGCTGGAGCCGAAACTTTGCGTGCTCGACGAGACCGATTCCGGCCTCGATATCGATGCGCTGAAGATCGTCTCGGACGGCGTCAACGCGCTGCGCTCGCCCGACCGCGCCATCATCGTCATCACTCACTACCAGCGCCTGCTCGAGCACATCGTGCCCGATAGCGTGCACGTCCTATACAAGGGCCAGGTGATCAAGTCCGGCGACAAGTCGCTGGCGCTCGATCTCGAAGCCAATGGCTATGCCGGCGTGATCGGCGAAGCCGCGTGAGATGCCAGGTCATTTTGTACCAAAAGACAGGGCCAAGCTTATGAACATGCATTCGACACCCCAGCGCACCCAGGCTGAAACGGCGTTGATCGACGCTTTCGGCGAGCGGCTGTCGCTGCTGCCGGGCGACGGTGCGGTGATGCTGAAGCGCGACGACGCCATCGAGGCGATCAAGCACGGGCTGCCGACGCGGCGCATCGAATCCTGGCATTACACTGACCTGCGCCGGCTGTTGACCGCGGTGCCGGCATTCGATCCGACGGCCGCCGCCAAAACGCTAACGCCCATCGTCGAAGGTTCCGCCGTGCTGGCGGTTCTGAACGGCGTCTCGAGTGCGAAATTCCCCGCGATCGAGGGCGTGACGATCCAGCGCCTGTCGGAAAAGCTGACCGACGGCTCGATTGCGCCCGGCCTCGACCCCTATGGCAGCGATGACGCCATCGGCGCGCTGAACACTGCTTTCGTCGCCGACGGCTATTTGGTCGACGTCGCCGATGGCGCAGCACTGGAGAAGCCGATCGAATTGCAGAACCTGCAAGCCGGCGGACAGACCCATGTGCGCTTTCCCGTGCGTGTCGGCGCCGGCGCCAAGGCTGCGATCGTCGAGCGTCAGGCGGGCGAGGGCGCGGCTCTGGCCAGCTCCGTCAGCCAGCTGGTGTTGGGCGAGGGCGCCGAGGTGACCTGGCTGATCATCCAGGAACAGCCGGAAACGGCCACCCATCTGGCGCAGTTCAAGGCGCATCTCGGCAAGAATTCGAAGCTGACGCTGTTCTTCATGAATGCCGGCGGCAAGCTTGTGCGCCAGGAGATCGTGGTGAAGACCACGGGCGAAGGCGCCGACTTCAAATTGCGCGGCATCAACCTTCTGGCCGGCGACACCCACACCGACGTGACAATGGTGCTCGACCATGCCGTGCCGCACACGACATCGACGGAAGTGATCCGCAATGTCGTGACCGGCAAGGCGCGCGGCGTCTTCCAGGGCCGCATCAACGTCCACCAATACGCGCAGAAGACCAACGCCAAGATGGCCTGCAACACGCTGCTTTTGTCGGACGATGGCGAGTTCTCGACCAAGCCGGAGCTGGAAATCTTCGCCGACGACGTCATCTGCGGCCACGGCGCGACCGTTACCGAGATCGACCACAACCATCTGTTCTACCTGATGGCTCGCGGCATCGACGAGAAGAGCGCCCGTGGCCTGCTGGTCAAGGCGTTCGTCGCCGAAGTGATCGAGGAACTGGACGACGAAACCATCGTCGAGGCCCTGGAAACAAGGCTGGACGACTGGTTCGTGGCGCATGGGTAGCGCCTCCCCTTCTCCCCTTGTGGGTCCGAAGGACGGGCGAGGCAAGTGACTCGCCCCGGGCGGTGGCCGAGCGAAGCTCGGTCGAGTGAGGGGTGACGAAGTGAGGCGGTGCCTCAAGAGAGCTTGTAATGGACCAGAAGATCGAAACAACCCCATACGACGTCGAGGCGATCCGCCGCGACTTCCCGATCCTGTCGCGCGAAGTCTACGGCAAACCGCTGGTCTATCTCGACAATGGCGCCTCGGCGCAGAAGCCGCAGGTGGTGCTGGATACGATCCAGCACGCCTATTCCCAGGAATACGCCAACGTGCATCGCGGCCTGCATTTCCTGTCGAATGCCGCAACCGACGCTTATGAGAAGGCACGCGAGACGGTGCGCCGTTTCCTCAATGCGCCAAGCACCGACAACATCGTCTTCACCTCGAACACGACCGCGGCGATCAACACCGTGGCTTACGGCTATGGCATGCCCAATATCGGCGCGGGCGACGAGATCGTGCTGTCGATCATGGAGCACCACTCCAACATCGTGCCGTGGCATTTCATCCGGGAGCGGCAGGGCGCCAAGCTGGTCTGGGTGCCGGTCGACGATCTCGGCATCTTCCACATCGAGGAATTCGAAAAGCGGCTGACCGACAAGACCAAGCTCGTCGCCATCACGCATATGTCGAACGCGCTGGGCACGGTAACCCCGATCAAGGAGATCGTGCGCATCGCGCATTCGCGTGGAATTCCCGTACTTGTCGACGGCAGCCAGAGCGCCGTGCACATGCCGATCGACGTGCAGGATCTGGATTGCGACTTCTTCGTCTTCACCGGTCACAAGGTTTACGGGCCGTCCGGCATCGGCGTGCTTTACGGCAAGAAGGATATTCTCTCGGCCATGCGCCCTTTCATGGGCGGCGGCGAGATGATCGAGGAAGTGACGGAAGACGTCGTCACCTACAACGAGCCGCCGCACCGCTTCGAGGCCGGCACGCCGCCGATCGTCCAGGCGATCGGGCTGGGTACAGCATTGGAATACATGGAAAAGATCGGCCGCGAGCGCATCGCCGCGCACGAGGCCGACCTCAAGACCTACGCGCACGAGCGGCTGCGCGCCATCAACTCGCTGCGCATCTTCGGCGACGCGCCGGACAAGGGCGCCATCATTTCCTTCGAATTGCAGGGCATTCATGCCCATGACGTGTCGATGGTGATAGACAGGCAAGGTGTTGCCGTCCGCGCGGGCACCCATTGCGCCCAGCCGCTGTTGAAACGCTTTGGCGTAACCTCCACATGCAGGGCATCGTTCGGCATGTATAATACCAGGGCCGAAGTCGACGCTTTGGCCGATGCGCTGGAAAAAGCGCGCAAGTTCTTCGGGTGACAGGTTCTTTGGATGACGACCATGGATGATGCGAGCCACACCACCGCGCCGGAAGCGGCCGTCAATCCGGTGGTTTCCGCCTCGGCAATTCCCGCCGACGAGCTGGCGCGGCTGACCGACGACATCGTCTCGGCGCTGAAGACGGTCTATGACCCGGAAATACCGGCCGACATCTATGAGCTCGGCCTCATCTACAAGATCGACATCGAGGACAACCGCGCGGTCAAGATCGACATGACGCTGACCGCGCCCGGCTGTCCGGTGGCCGGCGAAATGCCCGGCTGGGTGGAAAACGCCGTCGGCGCCGTCGAAGGCGTCTCCGGCGTCGAGGTCAACATGACCTTCGACCCGCCCTGGTCGCCCGACCGCATGTCGGAAGAGGCGCAGGTGGCGGTGGGCTGGTACTAGGTTGACTGAGGTTGGTGCACTTGCACCAGTGGTAAAACTTCACCATTTTAGGTGAGGAATCATTCGGCAGGCCTTGAACCTGCATGGAATGGAAGAGGAAAAAGAATGGGACGCTTCGCCGTCATCACGATGACCGAAAAGGCCGCCGACCGGGTGCGCGAGATCGTCGCCACGCGCGACAATGCGCATGGCATTCGCCTCGGCATCAAGAAGGGCGGCTGCGCCGGCATGGAATACACGGTCGACCTGGTGACCGAGCCCAATACCAAGGACGACCATATCGAACGCGACGGCGCGCATGTCTATGTCGCGCCCGAGGCTGCCCTTTTCCTGTTCGGCACCGAGATGGATTTCGAGCAGACGACGCTGCGCACCGGCTTCACCTTCCACAACCCGAACCAGAGTTCGGCCTGCGGCTGCGGCGAATCCGTCGAACTGAAGCCCGCCGACCTGAAGGCGCTGGCTGAGGCGCGCGCTTCGGCCTGATCTTCCTTCTCCCCGTTCACGGGGAGGTGAGGAATGGTCCACGCAGCGGGCGAAAAGCCAATTGCTTGGCTTTTCGAATGACGAACGGCCCGAAGGGCCGGATGAGGGGCAGCGCTGACCATCGGAAGTCGCGCTCCGCGCCTCCCTGCTTACTTCACCCACATCTTCGTCCGCTTGTGCCAGTCGGCGATCGATTCCTCGGGATAGACGTCGAAGACCTTGTCCTTCTTGCCGATCACCGGCTCGACCCAACTCGCCTTGTATTTCAACATCAGATGCACCTTCTCCGGCGGCTTCGGCAACTCGCTGTCGATTGCCGAGGCGAAGGGGTGGACCAGGTCCGGCCATGTCGGATCGTAGAGCCAGAGCGCCGAACCGCACTTCTTGCAGAAATTGCGCTCGCCCGTCGAAATCTCACACTTTGGATGCTCGTCGTCCGCGATCTCGGCCTGGTAGACGCCGAGATTGCGCTTGCCCTTGATTTTCAGCGTCTTGTAATCGGCGCCGAGATTGATGGCGAAGCCGCCGCCGCCCTGCTGCTTGCGGCAGATCGAGCAGTAGCACAGCATGAACGGCACCGGCGTGTTGCTCTCCACCTCGAAATGGACGGCATCGCAGCGGCAGGATCCCTTGAGCAGCAGCGGCATGACAGAACTCCGACGGATGGCTCTCAACTTGCCAGCATGGTTTTTGGTTGCAGCCATGGCAAGCCCGGTGACATGATTGCGGCATGGACAATGAACGCATCGAAGAGCTGTTCGAAGGCCTCGGCCCGGTCAGTATCCGAAAACTGTTCGGCGGCAAGGGTATCTATTTCGACGGCGTCATCGTCGCTATCGTGCTGCGCGGCGAATTGCTGCTCAAGGCTGACGAGCAAAGCGCGCCCGACTTCGAAGCCGCCGGCTGCAAGCAATGGACCTATACCGGCACCCGCCACGGCAAGCTGGTCGCGATGCCGTACTGGAGCATTCCCGACGACGCGTTTGATGATCCTGACGAGATGAGGGTGTGGGCGCGCCGGGCGTATGAGGCGGGACGAAGGGCGGGGAAGTGAACCGGGACCGCCGCGTTTCTTCCCACCCCCCTCTGTCCTGCCGGACATCTCCCCCGCAAGGGGGGAGATCAGTTGTCACATTGGCCTTCGCCAATCACCAACGTTGAAAATGGGAGCCTGCGGCTAAGCTGTTAATCTCCCTCCTTGCGGGGGAGATGGCCGGCAGGCCAGAGGGGGGTGCTGTCCCGCCGACGTAGGCGATCCTACAGCGCCGTCGCAATCTTCGCCGCCAACCGCGCATTGTTCTCGACCAGCGCGATGTTGGTCTTCAAGCTCCGGCCGCCGGTCAGTTCGAGGATTTTGCCCAACAGGAACGGCGTCACCGCCTTTCCGGTCACATTCTGCACTTCCGCCGCCTTCTGCGCGGCCTCGATATAGCCGGCCATCTCGTCGGCCGGAATTTCATCGTCCTGCGGCACCGGGTTGGCGATCAGCATGCCGCCGACCAGGCCAAGTGCCGCCCTGGTCTTGTAGAAATGCGCGATCTCTTCCGGTCTGTGCAGGGTCAGCGGCGCGCGGAACGGCGAATGCCGCGACCAGAAGGCCGGCATCGTCTCGCAGCCATGGCCAATCACCGGCACGCCGCGCGTCTCCAGCACTTCAAGCGTCTTTTCGATGTCGAGGATCGCCTTGGCGCCGGCCGAGACGACGATGACCGGCGTGCGCGCCAACTCGTCGAGATCGGCCGAGATGTCGAAGCTCTTTTCCGCGCCCTTGTGGACGCCGCCAATGCCGCCGGTGGCGAACACCTTTATCCCGACCATGTCAGCGGCGATCATGGTGGCGGCGACCGTGGTGCCGCCGGTGCGGCCTTGCGCCACCGCAAAGCCGAGATCGGCGCGCGACAGCTTCATGGCATCGCCGGTCATGGCCAGCGACTCGCGCTCGCCGTCGGACAGTCCGATCTTGATGCGGCCGGCGACCACGGCGATCGTCGCCGGCACCGCGCCATTGTCCAGGATTATCTTTTCGACATTGGCGGCCATGGCGCCATTGTCGGGGTAAGGCATGCCATGGGTGATGATGGTGCTCTCCAGCGCCACGACCGGGCGGCCAGCGGCGAGCGCCTCGGCCACGGGCGCGTGGAGGTCGATCAAGGGGCGGGCGCTTTGCGGTGTCATGATGGTCTCCGATCCGGAGATCCGCGCGTCCGCTTGGACGTCGCGCTCCGGCAATGGCAATTGGCCGCCCTCATGCCATTTCCTGCGCGTCGGGCACAAGAGCCAGTGCCTCGGTGAAGGTCGCGGCGGTGAAGGCCGGCACGGCATCCGAACTTTCGATGGCGAGCGTCGCCGCGGCAACGCCTTCGCGGAGGGCCTGGCGCAATGCCAGGCCGCGCAGCAGGGCAGCGATGGTGGCGCCGGCCAGCGCGTCGCCGGCGCCGGTGACGTCGGCGACTTTTCTCGGCGCCGGCGGCAGGATAGAGAAGGCGCCGGCTTCGTCGAATCCCAGCACCGGCCCGTCGCCCGCCGTCACCACGCCACTGGTGAGGCCGCTGCAGCGCAGTCCGTCGACGGTCTCGCGCTCGGTGGCATTGGCATCGACGCCGGCCAGCACCATGGCCTCGCGCCGGTTCATGAAGACCTGCGCGAGTTCCTTCAGCACCGGTATCAGCCGCACCACCTTGGCCGGCGAAATGGCAATGGCGAACACCGGCTTGCCGGCGGCGACCCCCACCAGCCGCTCCAGCGCCGTTGATGGCAGATTGGCGTCGCAGAGCACCGCATCGGCCTCGGCGACCACCTCGCGCACCTTGGAGCGGCGGATCTGCTTGGGGAACGCCAAATCGTAGAGCGCCATGTCGGCAAAGCCGGTGATCAGCTCGCCATCCCTGTCGATCAGCGCGGTGTAGCTCGGCGTCGTGCGGTCGAGGAAAACCGCCGACAGGTCGGCAATGCCGGAGTCGGCGATGGCGCGCGCAACCGTCTCGGCCGAGGCATCGCCGCCGCGCACCGACAAAAGCGAGGCCGAGACGCCGCGCCGCACCAGGCTGCGCAGCGCGTTGAAGACGCCGCCGCCGACATCCTCGCGCATCGTGCCGGGGTTGGACGCCGCGGGCACGTACGTGCCCGACACCTGGCCGCGGCGATCGATATGGGCGCCGCCCACCGCCAGTATCTTTGCTGATTTCACCATGCCGGCGATATGACCTTTGTTTTTCGAACCGGACAAGCGCTAGGCTGTGCGACGGAGCTTCGCAGGCGAGCCGGCGATTCGGCCGATCGAAACAGCCGGAGCATCTGGCCCAATGGTGGATACATCCGGAAACGAAACCATGAGACAAAAAAAGAACAGATCCGGATAAAGATTGCTTTTCAGATATTTGACCCCTCTTGCCAAACGAGAACAAAAGTAGTACAAAATGGGCAGGGATTACGGATTGTCCGGCCTTCATTGACGACCAAGGGGTGATGTATCATGGCTCAGAATTCTTTGCGGCTTGTAGAGGACAAAGCGGTGGACAAATCAAAGGCTCTGGACGCGGCGCTGTCGCAAATCGAGCGCGCCTTCGGCAAGGGCTCGATCATGCGGCTTGGCGCCAACGAGCAGGTCGTCGAGATCGAAACCGTGCCGACCGGATCGCTGGGCCTCGACATCGCGCTTGGCGTCGGCGGCCTGCCGCGCGGCCGCATCGTCGAGATCTACGGGCCGGAAAGCTCGGGCAAGACGACACTGGCGCTGCACACAGTTGCCGAAGCCCAGAAGAAAGGCGGTATCTGCGCCTTCGTCGATGCCGAGCACGCACTCGATCCGGTCTATGCCCGCAAGCTCGGCGTCGATCTGGAAAACCTCTTGATCTCGCAGCCGGACACCGGCGAGCAGGCGCTGGAAATATGCGACACGCTGGTGCGTTCAGGCGCCATCGACGTGCTGGTCGTCGATTCGGTGGCGGCGCTGACGCCGCGCGCCGAAATCGAAGGCGAGATGGGCGATTCTCTGCCCGGTCTTCAGGCGCGTCTGATGAGCCAGGCGCTGCGCAAGCTGACCGCCTCGATCTCGCGCTCCAACACCATGGTCATCTTCATCAACCAGATCCGCATGAAGATCGGCGTCATGTTCGGTTCGCCCGAAACCACGACCGGCGGCAACGCGCTGAAATTCTACGCTTCGGTGCGCCTCGACATCCGCCGCATCGGCTCGGTCAAGGACCGCGACGAGGTCGTCGGCAACCAGACCCGCGTCAAGGTCGTCAAGAACAAGCTGGCGCCGCCCTTCAAGGTGGTCGAGTTCGACATCATGTATGGCGAGGGCGTCTCCAAGACCGGCGAACTGGTCGATCTCGGCGTCAAGGCCGGCGTGGTCGAGAAGTCGGGCGCCTGGTTCTCCTACAATTCGCAGCGTCTCGGCCAGGGTCGCGAAAACGCCAAACTGTTCCTGCGCGACAATCCCGACACGGCGCGCGAGATCGAACTTGCGCTGCGGCAGAATGCCGGGCTGATCGCCGAGAAATTTCTTGAAAATGGCGGCCCCGAGCGCGGCGAAAGCGACGACGGCTTCGAGGAAGAATCCGGCGCCATGTAGGGCACGGCCAGAGTTCGGCCATAAATCCAGTCTATTATCCGATGCTTAAGTAACCGAGTTCTTTAGTATTGCGTTTCAAACCGCTGGCCTTCGCGCCGGCGGTTTTCGTTTTTGGGCAGCGTGAAGCCGGCTTGGCAGTTGCCGGATTGGCCCAATTCCGTGTTTCTGGACAGGGTGGGGCGTGCCCGCTAAAAGGCCAAGTCGATCTTCTAAAAAGCAGAGACCAGTGTCCGCCGGCCGCGCCGGCGGTTTTCGCGAAAAGGCAGCAGTCATGAGTGGCGTGAACGAGATCCGGTCGACATTCCTCGACTATTTCCGCAAGGAGGGCCACGAGGTCGTGGCCTCGAGCCCGCTGGTGCCGCGCAACGACCCGACGCTGATGTTCACCAATGCCGGCATGGTGCAGTTCAAGAACGTCTTCACCGGCCTGGAGAAGCGGTCCTATTCGCGCGCCACCACTGCGCAGAAAAGCGTGCGCGCCGGCGGCAAGCACAACGACCTCGACAATGTCGGCTACACCGCGCGCCATCTGACCTTCTTCGAAATGCTCGGCAATTTCTCCTTCGGCGACTATTTCAAGGAGCGCGCCATCGAACTGGCCTGGAACCTGATCACCAAGGAGTTCGGGCTGAACAAGGACAAGCTGCTGGTCACCGTCTATCACACCGATGACGAGGCGGCCGGCTTCTGGAAGAAGATCGCCGGTTTCTCCGATGACCGCATCATCCGCATCCCGACCTCCGACAATTTCTGGGCGATGGGCGACACCGGACCGTGCGGGCCGTGCTCGGAAATCTTCATCGACCGTGGCGAGCACATCTGGGGCGGCCCTCCCGGCAGCCCGGAGGAGGACGGCGACCGCTTCCTTGAATTCTGGAACCTGGTGTTCATGCAATATGAGCAGGTCACCAGGGATGAGCGCATCGACCTGCCGCGGCCGTCGATCGACACCGGCATGGGCCTGGAGCGCATGGCCTCCATCCTGCAAGGGGTGGAGAGCGTCTTCGAGACCGACCTGTTCCGTCATCTGATCGATGCGGCCTCGTCAGCGCTCGGGCAGGGCCCGGACAAGGAGACGGTCGCCTCCTTCCGCGTCATTGCCGACCATCTGCGCTCGTCCTCCTTCCTGGTGGCCGATGGCGTGCTGCCGTCGAACGAAGGCCGCGGCTATGTGCTGCGCCGCATCATGCGCCGCGCCATGCGCCATGCGCAGTTGCTCGGCGCCAAGGAGCCGTTGATGTGGAAGCTGGTGCCGGCGCTGGTGCGTGAGATGGGCCAGGCCTATCCCGAACTGCTGCGCGGCGAACAGCTGATTACCGAGACGCTGAAGCTCGAGGAGACACGCTTCCGCAAGACGCTGCTGCGTGGCCTCGGCCTGCTCTCGGAGGCCACGGAGACGCTTCATGCCGGTGACATGCTGGACGGCGAGACCGCCTTCAAGCTCTACGACACTTATGGCTTCCCGCTTGATCTGACGCAGGACGCGCTGCGCCAGCGCAGCATCTCAGTCGACCTTGCCGGCTTCACCCATGCGATGGAGCAGCAGAAGGCCGAAGCGCGCAAGCATTGGGCTGGCTCCGGCGACGCGGCCACCGAGACCATCTGGTTTTCTGTACGCGAGAAGGCCGGCGCCACCGAATTCCTCGGTTACGAGACCGAACAGGCGGAAGGCCTCATCCAGGCCCTGGTCAAGGACGGCAAGACAGTCGATAGCGCCGGCAAGGGCGACGTGGTGGCGGTGGTCGTCAACCAGACGCCGTTCTATGGCGAGTCGGGCGGCCAGATGGGCGACACCGGCATCATCTCCGGCGAAGGTTTCTCGATCGAGGTTTCCGACACGCAGAAAAAGGCCGACGGCCTGTTCGTGCATCTGGGCAAGGTGACGAACGGCACGGTCAAGCCAGGTGCAGCCGTCGAGCTGAAGGTTGACCATGCGCGCCGCACCCGGCTGCGTGCCAACCATTCGGCAACGCATCTGATCCATGAGGCGCTGCGCGAGGTGCTGGGCACCCATGTCGCGCAGAAAGGATCGCTGGTCGCGCCCGAGCGCCTGCGCTTCGACATCTCGCACAACAAGCCGATCTCGGCCGAAGATCTCGAAGAGGTCGAGCGCATGGCCAACGAAATCGTCGTCCAGAACAGCCCGGTGACGACGCGGCTGATGTCGGTCGACGACGCCATCGCCGAAGGCGCCATGGCGCTGTTCGGCGAAAAATACGGCGACGAGGTGCGTGTCGTCTCGATGGGCACCGGCGTGCATGGCGCCAAGGCCAATAGACCCTATTCCGTCGAACTTTGTGGCGGCACCCATGTCCGGGCGACCGGCGATATCGGCCTGGTCCGTGTCGTCTCCGACAGCGCAGTCGCCGCCGGCGTGCGCCGCATCGAGGCGCTGACCGGCGAAGCCGCACGAAAATATCTCGACGAGCAGGACAGGCGCCTGAAGGCGACGGCGGCTGTGCTGAAGATCTCGCCGGCCGACGTGCCGGCGCGTGTCGAGACGCTGCTCGAGGAGCGCAAGAAGCTCGAGAAGGAGCTGAGCGAAGCGCGCAAGAAACTCGCGCTGGGCGGTGGTGCCGCGGCCGATGCTCCGGCCACCACCGAAACCGTCGCCGGTATCGGCTTCCTCGGCAAAGCGGTTTCCGGCGTGTCGCCGAAGGATTTGAAGCCGCTGGCCGATGCCGGCAAGACTTCGCTCGGCTCAGGCGTCGTCGTCTTCGTCGGTGCGGGCGAAGACAACAAGGCAAGCGTCGTGGTCGCCGTGACGGACGATCTCGTCGGCCGCTTCAGCGCTGTCGATCTTGTGCGCGTTGCCTCGGCCGCATTGGGCGGGCAGGGCGGTGGCGGACGGCCCGACATGGCGCAAGCCGGCGGCCCGGACGCCTCGAAGGCCAATGATGCGATCGCCGCGGTGAGGGCGGCGCTGGAGGCAGCCTGAAAGCCACCCTATGCCTTATCTGGTTTTGTGTGCGGCTTTCCGGCCTTCGCCGCCGTGCTTGCCATTCTGTGGCTGATAGTGGCAAGCCGGCAATCAGCTCTTAGACGGTCCGTCTAGCTAGTTCTTTTTCGCCGCTTTCAGGGCGCGCGTCATTCTGCTGGAATCGCCCCAGGTGGACAGCCAGATCAGCACGTCCGTGGCGATCGAAATCAGCGACCGTAAAAAGTTCAGCGCCGGGCCGGACGATTTCAGCTGCTCTTCGGCGTGATGGAGATGGGCGAGCTCTTCCTCGCGGATCGCCAGGATGATGCCGTGCAAGTCGTGGTCGCGATTGGCGAGGAAAAACAGCTGATCGTCCAGATGGCGATGCACCGCCGCTTCAACCGCCGCCGTGCAGGCCCAGATGCCTTGCGGACCGAGCAGGGCGGTGACAAAACCCAGCACCCAGCCACCCCAGCTCCAGAACTGCATTACCCGGCACGGTCGCGACCGCCGCGCCGGCATGGCGGCGCGGAACGCAGCCCAATGCGTGCGCTCGTGCCCGAGCATCTCCGACAAGGATGGCACGCAATCCGGCCATAAGCGCCTGGCGACAAGAATCTGCGCCGAATAGATCCTGATCGCACCGAACTCACCGGCGTGGTTGACCCTGACAATTCTGGCGACGGTGAGCGCGTCCTGGCGAGATGGGTCAGCCATGGCCCGAACCCATATCAGCCCGCCGCCAGGCTCGGACGTTTTGCGATGCCCTCCCACCAGGCCTGGATGTCGGCGAACGCCGCAAGCAGCTTTTGCCCGTCGGCGACCTTGACGAAATAGGCGATGATGGATGCCGCATGCAGGTCGACCAGCGTCAGCTGGTCGCCGAGCAGCCACGGCCCGGGAGGCTTGAGTGCGGTGAGCACCCGCAGCACCGTTTCCGCCTGGCGCAGCCCGTTGGCGACCAGTGCCTCGTCTGGCGCTTCCTTCTCAAGCCGCTCGACGGCGACGTCCCAGACCATCGACCTGTAGGCATAGGCGTCGAGCATGCCGATGATCTGGTTCATCGTTGCGCGGGTGCGGGCGTCTCTTGGCTGCAGTGCCGGGCCGTCGAACGCCTCGTCGACATAGCGGGCGATCGCGCTGGTTTCGAACAGGCGAAACCCGTCATGCTCGAAGGCCGGAATGCGGCCGAAAGGGTGATGCTCGAAGTACCAGGCGGGAGCGCCCTCGGCGGCAAAGACATCGACCGGCACAAGGTCGTAGTCGATGCCTTTTTCCGCCAGCACGAGGCGGACGATGCGCATATAGACGCTGTAGTCCGCCCCGTAGACGACCGGCTTGGCCATGGCTGCCGGCTTACGCCATCGCCTTCTGCAAATTCTCGTCGATCTTGTCGAGGAAGCCGGTGGTCGACAGCCATGGTTGGTCGGGACCGATCAAGAGCGACAGGTCCTTGGTCATGAAGCCGCTCTCAACCGTCTGGATGCAGACCTTCTCCAGCGTGTCGGCAAACCGCTTCAACTCGGCATTGTCGTCGAGCTTGGCGCGGTGGGCGAGGCCGCGCGTCCAGGCGAAGATCGAGGCGATCGAATTGGTCGAGGTTTCCTCGCCCTTCTGGTGCTGGCGATAGTGGCGCGTCACGGTGCCGTGCGCGGCCTCCGCTTCCACCGTCTTGCCGTCCGGCGTCATCAGCACGGAGGTCATCAGGCCGAGCGAGCCAAAACCTTGCGCCACCGTGTCGGACTGGACGTCGCCGTCATAATTCTTGCAGGCCCAGACGTAGCCGCCAGACCATTTCAGGGCGGAGGCCACCATGTCGTCGATCAGCCGGTGCTCGTACCACAGCTTCTTCGCCTTGAACTCGGCCTCGAATTCAGCCTCGTAGACCTCCTGGAAAATGTCCTTGAAGCGGCCATCATAGGCTTTGAGGATGGTGTTCTTGGTCGAGAGATAAACCGGATAGTTGCGCAGCAGGCCGTAATTCAGCGAGGCGCGGGCGAATTCCCGGATGGAGTCGTCGAGATTGTACATCGCCATGGCAACGCCGGCGCCGGGTGCGTCGTACACGTCATGCTCGATCACCTTGCCGTCCTCGCCGACGAACTTGATGGTCAGCTTGCCCTTGCCGGGGAAGCGGAAGTCGGTGGCGCGATACTGGTCGCCGAAAGCATGACGGCCGACGATGATGGGCTTGGTCCATCCCGGCACCAGACGCGGCACGTTCTTCATGATGATCGGTTCGCGGAAAATGGTGCCGCCGAGAATGTTACGGATGGTGCCGTTCGGCGACTTCCACATCTTCTTCAGCTTGAATTCCTCGACGCGCTGCTCGTCGGGCGTGATCGTCGCGCATTTCACGCCGACGCCCCATTTCTTGATGGCATTGGCCGAATCGATGGTCACCTGGTCGTTGGTGGCGTCGCGGTGCTCGACGCCGAGGTCGTAATATTCGAGCTTCAGGTCGAGATAAGGGTGGATCAGCTTGTCCTTGATGAACTGCCAGATGATGCGGGTCATCTCGTCGCCGTCGAGCTCGACGACCGGGTTCGCCACCTTGATCTTCGCCATGAAAAGAATGCCTCGCTTTTGGGGAACAAAACGGCCTCGCCCGCATGGCTTCGGCCGGGTATGCGGAGCGTATATCAAAGCCTATTTGGCCGCGCAAACGACCATCCGTGCAGAATGGGTCGTCTGTGCCGCGACCGGTGTTTGCAAAAGCTTCATTTTGCCGAGCGGATGTGGCAGGGAACGCTGAAATGCCGCAAACAGCAGTTCATTGAGACCATGTCCGCCGCCGATCATCCTGAAAACGCATCCGCCGCCGCCCCGGCGATCATCCTGGTCGAGCCGCAGCTTGGCGAGAATATCGGCATGGTCGCGCGCGCCATGGCCAATTTCGGCCTTGCCGAACTGAGACTAGTCAACCCGCGTGACGGCTGGCCGAGCGAGAAGGCGCGCGCCGCCGCCAGCCGCGCCGACCATGTCATCGATGCCGTAACAGTGTTCGGCGACCTGGCGTCCGCCGTCGCCGACCTCAATTTTGTCTTCGCCACCACGGCGCGCGAGCGCGACGGCTTCAAACCCGTGCGTGGTCCGGTCGAGGCGGGCAGGGCGCTCAGGGCGCGTCAGATGGCCGGCCTGCGCACCGGCATCTTGTTCGGCCGCGAGCGTTTTGGGCTCTACAATGACGAGGTCGGGCTGGCCGACGAGATCGTCACCTTCCCGGTCGTTCCCGGCTTTTCGTCGCTCAACATCGCCCAGGCCGTGCTGTTGATGTCCTATGAATGGATGAAATCCGGCCTGGAGGACGAGACGGCGACTAATTTCTCCAGTCCTGAAATGAAGCCGGCGAGCAAGGAAGAGTTGCACGGCCTGTTTGCCTATCTCGAAGGCGCGCTCGAAGCGCGCGGTTATTTCCGCCCGGCGCCCAAGAAACCCAAGATGGTCGACAATCTGCGCGCCGTCTTGACGCGCGCCGGTTTCGCCGAGCCGGAACTGAAAGTGCTGCGTGGCATCATCTCGTCGCTCGACCGGTTTTCGCCGGCCATGCCGCGCGGTGACGGCTCGCCGGGAGACGATCCAAGGCGTTTGCCGGCCGCTGCGCGAAAACGCCAGGCAGACAAAGAAGATTAGAAATCGCTAAGCTTCGAACGGCTGAAGTAACCGAATTTTATTTGCCTCTCGTCCATTGTTGTCAAAACGGTGGGGTGGCAAATGTTCACGTCCAAAATCGGCCGTATGCGCTTCTTCTTCTATTCGCTCGGCGTAGCCCTGCTCGAGGCCGTTCTTGCTGTGCTGTGCATCGTTGGCACGATCGGCTTTGAGGGGCTGGTCAACTCGGCGCCCGGTCCATCGCGGCAAGGCATGGCAGGCGCGGTTCTGATCGTTTCCCTCCTGGCTGTGGTCATGCGTGCCAACATCGCCTGGCGACGCAGCCGCGACGCCAACGGCAAAGCCTGGATCCTGTGGTCCTACATCGTGTTCTGCGCCATCTACGCCTTTCTGCAGGCAGGCACGCTGCTGGTCATCGATTTCAACAATCCGGAAAGCACGTCCAGCGGTTTGAACCTGCTTGCGCTGTCGATCTTTGGCCTTTGGTGCACGATTCTGATGGCTAAGCCGGTGGCGGGCATCAATATCGACGAACTGACATCGGTTTTCGATTTCGATGGCGATACGCCCATGCCTGCGGCATCCGGCCGGACGGCCAGCAGCACGGCACAGTCTTCTATGCGCAACGCCACACCGGCCACGCGCTCGGTGCCGTCCGCCCAGCCTCTGGGCCGTCCGCGGCCCGCCGGCTTCGGCAAGCGCGGGCTCTAGAGCAACCGAGGCAAGGTCGTCTTCGCCGGCTTTGCATGGAAGTTGCTAACATTCGCCACTTCAAGGCCATGATGGTTGCAGATAGAACGGCATTGGCCAATGACCGCCAAGCCTTCTGATCCAGCCTCTTTCATGGTCCGATATCAATGAGCCACCGTCCGATCCTGATGTTTGATTCCGGCGTTGGAGGATTGACCGTGCTGCGCGAAGCGCGCGTGCTGATGCCCGACCGGCGCTTCGTCTACGTCGCCGATGACAAGGCCTTTCCCTACGGCGCGTGGGAAGAGCCGGCGCTGCAGGCCCATATAGTCGAGCTCTTCGCCAAGCTGCTCGACCGTTTTGATCCGGAAATTTCGGTCGTCGCCTGCAATACCGCTTCGACGCTGGTGATCGATGCGTTGCGGGAAAAATTCCCTGGCCATCCCTTTGTCGGCACGGTGCCGGCAATCAAGCCGGCTGCCGAGCGCACCCGGTCCGGGCTGGTCTCGGTGCTGGCGACGCCGGGCACGGTGAAGCGCCAGTACACGCGCGACCTGATCGGCAAATGGGCGCAGAAATGCCATGTCCGGCTGGTCGGCAGTAACAATCTCGCCGGACTGGCCGAGGCCTACATGCGCGAGGGCTTTGTCGACGAGGAGGCCGTGCGTGCCGAGATCGCACCGTGTTTTGTCCAGCATGACGATTTGCGCACGGACATCGTCGTGCTCGCCTGCACGCACTATCCGTTCCTGGCCAATCGCATGCGCAAGACCGCGCCCTGGCCGGTCGACTGGATCGACCCGGCCGAGGCGATTGCGCGGCGCGCTCTGTCGCTGCTTCCGGCTGTCGACGGGCCATTGCCGCAAAGCGAGCCCGACATCGCCGTCTTTACCTCGGGAAAGGCGGACTTCGCCACCAGCCGGCTGATGCAGGGTTTTGGATTGAGCGCGCGCTAATGCATTTCGCCCAAAAGTGCGCAGCGGTCTTGGGACAACGACATCCATAAGCGAAAAAACTAAAGCGCGTCGCCGACGCGCTTTAGGCAGGCTCGAAGACAATGACGCGCCGATCCGGATCGGCCGAAACAAGCCTTAGCGTCAGGCCATCGCCCTGCCTGAACCCCGAGGCCTTCACATTCGCAACGACAGGCATGTCCGAGAGCTGAACGCGCACACGCTGATCACCGACGTCGGTGACGACGGCCTTGAATGTTTCACCCACGCGCCCCCTCAGCATCACCGCCTCGGCAAGGTCGATGGCCGCGTGGTTGATCTGCGAGGCGCGGGCGCCTGCGCGGCCCATCACCTTCGGCAGTCTGGAAAACGCCTCGGTAACGGCTTGCGGCACCGGCTGGCCGTTGGCGATGGCCAGCACGCAGCGCACGACGTAGCGATCGGCCAGCCGCCTCAGGGGCGCAGTGGCGTGGGCATAGGTCGCGGCCATCGCCTCGTGCCAGGGGACAACGCCTTCTTCATAGGGTTGGTAGGACGCACCGGAGCCGGCGCGGCGGATTTCCAGCATCAGCGCTGCCTGTTGCATGTTGGTCGGATCGAGGGTTCGCTGATAGTCGGACAGGCTGGTCGAAGGAGGCCAGGACAGGCCTAAGGCCCGTGCCGCGCTGCGCAGTCTTTGTACTTTGGAAGCATCGGGCGGCGCCATCACCCGGAACAAGCCGGTCCGGTGTGCCAGCATGACGTCGGCAATCGCCATGTTGGCGGCCAGCGAAAGTGCTGCGTTGTCTTGCTCGGATTGCAGCAGCGGTCTGAACGCAAGCTGGAACGTGCCATCGGCAAGCTGTTCCACCTCCTGCTCGGGCGGGTCGACGCGCGAAGCACCACGACGCTCTTCGGCCGCCGCCATGCGCCGCGCGATTTCGGCGAAGCCGACTGGGACGTCGGCGGCCTGCACGCTGTCATAGGCGAGCTTGGCGCGGCTTTGAATGATTGCCCGCTCCGCGCCATCCAGCCTTACCGCTCCGTCGTCGGCGATCCGGACCGTGAAGATGACAGCCGGACGCGGACCGCCGGGCAGCAAGCTCGCGGCGCCCTCGGCAATCACCCGGGGATAGAGCCCGGCCTTGCCGTCCGGCAAATACAGGGTTTCGCCCCGCGCCCAGGCTTCGCGATCCACCGCGTCGCCGTCCGCGACGAACCAGGCTACGTCGGCAATCGCATAGTGCAACAGAAGGTCGCTACCGCTCGCTTCGATCGAAAACGCTTGGTCAAGATCGGTGGAAGCCGCGGGATCGAGCGTCACGAAGGGCATCGCCGTGCGCTCGGCATGCTGGTCGGGCACGCGCCTGGCCGCCGTCTGTGCCATGGCCATTACATCAGGGGGAAATCCCTCCGGCACATGGAACTCGGTGCGGATTTTCGCGAGGCCGGTAGCGAGTGCCTGCGAGGGATCGTTCAACGATTTCATGGCGCCGTCCTACACCGGCGTTGCGGGCACGGGAAGGTGGTTTTGCCGGCAGTGCCGGCCGACCATGGGCTGGCATGAGCGCGGAACGGAAGTTGACCGCCAGCGCTGGAACCGTCGCCGGAGCGCAACGTTTCTTCCTCTGGCAGCAAAGGAGGAGCCGATATGCCTGCAACCTCAAAAGCACAGCAAAAGGCCGCTGGCGCAGCCCTGTCGGCCAAGCGCGGCGAGACCAGGAAGAGCGAACTTCAAGGCGCGTCGAAGTCGATGTACAATTCGATGAGCGAAAAGCAGCTCGAGGAATTCGCAGAGACCAAGCGCAAAGGCCTGCCGGAGAAGAAATCGGCAGACTGAAACCTTGAACCGAGTCGATAACAAAGCCCGTGGCCGAAACCACGGGCTTCTTCGATTCAGGCCAAGCCCGAAACTCCTGACGTCACCAGCAGCGCTTCACCTTGTAGCGGATGACCTTCTTGTGGCCATGCCGCCAGATGACCTTCTTCTTCACCACGACATGGCAGGTCTGACGATGCTTGTGGCCCTGCCAATGCTTGGCCATCGCTGGCTCGGGCACGGCGATCGACATCGTCCCGGCCAGGACGGCTGCACCGACCAACGAGAGGAAAAACTTCTTCATGCGACTTCGGGCTCCTTTGGCTCCAGTCCCTTCCTAAATGCCGTCGGCGCAACAACCTCCCGCCGCATCCGGCACGGCACTCAACGCAAAAGACGTGATATGGTTGCCGGGCCCAGCGCCAGCGACGCGCTTGACTCTGCTCAAATCTCCGTTTAACGAGCCCACCAACACCGGGCCGCAATGCCCGGTTGTTTCTTTTGCATGGCAAGCCCGGGAAAGCAGGTTTATCGTTTCCTGGGCCTTGTCTAGACTGACGTGTCCCGTGGGTTTCCGCCGCGTTGCGTGGGAAAACCCTGTCAGGCCTCGAAAACGGAGGCCAGAGGAGGGCGCGTTTCCTTCACCCGGACCATGAGGTTCCGGGTGGTTTGTTTTGAAAGGGAATGCGATGAGCAAGCGCGAATCCGCGAAGTACAAGATCGACCGCCGTCTCGGCGAAAACATCTGGGGCCGCCCGAAGTCCCCGGTCAACAAGCGTGAATACGGCCCCGGCCAGCACGGCCAGCGCCGCAAGGGCAAGCTTTCCGATTTCGGCCTGCAGCTGCGCGCCAAGCAGAAGCTGAAGGGTCACTATGGTGATGTCTCCGAAAAGCAGTTCCGCAAGGTCTATGAAGAGGCTGATCGCCGCAAGGGCGACACCTCCGAGAACCTGATCGGCCTGCTCGAGTCGCGTCTCGACGCGGTCGTCTACCGCTCCAAGTTCGTGCCGACCATTTTCGCGGCTCGCCAGTTCGTCAACCACGGCCACGTCAACGTCAACGGCAAGCGCGTCAACATCGGCTCGTACCGTTGCAAGCCGGGCGATGTCGTCGAAGTGCGCGAAAAGTCGAAGCAGCTGGTCATCGTGCTGGAAGCGGTCGGCCTCGCCGAGCGCGACGTGCCGGACTATATCGAAGTCGATCACAACAAGATGGTCGCGACCTTCTCGCGCATCCCCGGCCTGGCCGATGTTCCGTTCGCCGTGCAGATGGAGCCGAACCTGGTCGTCGAATTCTATTCGCGCTGAGCGATCGCTTTTCTGCGATACCGGAAAGGGCCGCCCGTCGAGGCGGCCTTTTCTTTGTCGGCCATGTCCGCTAATCCGGCACTCTCGGCTATGGAAAGCGACAAGCCATGAACATGCTGGCAGACATCGAAACAGTTGAACCGATTGCTGAAGGCGGCTTCCATCCGCTGTTTGCCGACGTGCCGTCTTCCGTCGAGTTCAACAAACTGCGCAAGCGGCTGTTGCGGTTAACCCGTCAGGCGGTCGAGGATTTCGCCATGGCGAGGCCCGGCGACCGCTGGCTGGTGGCCTTGTCCGGCGGCAAGGATTCCTACGGCCTGCTCGCCGTGCTGCTCGATCTCAAATGGCGCGGGCTGCTGCCGGTCGAGCTGCTGGCCTGCAATCTCGACCAGGGCCAGCCGAATTTCCCGAAGCACATTTTGCCCGATTACCTCGATGCGCATCGCATTCCCCATCGCATCGAGTATCAGGACACCTATTCGGTGGTCACCGACAAGCTGCCTCAGGGCAGCACCTATTGCTCGCTGTGCTCGCGGCTGCGGCGCGGCCATCTCTATCGCATCGCGCGCGAGGAGGGCTGTTCGGCGCTGGTGCTCGGCCACCACCGCGAGGACATTCTCGAAACCTTCTTCATGAATCTATTCCATGGCGGCCGCCTTGCCGCCATGCCGCCAAAGCTGCTCAATGACGACGGTGACATCATGGTGCTGCGGCCGCTGAGCTACTGCGCCGAGGTCGATCTGGAGAAATTCGCCGCCGCGATGAAATTCCCGATCATTCCCTGCGATCTCTGCGGCAGCCAGGAAGGCCTGCAGCGCAACGCCATGAAGGCGATGCTGGACGATATGGAAAAGCGCATGCCGGGCCGCAAGGATACGATGCTGCGCGCGCTGTCCAACACCAGGCCGTCGCATCTGCTCGACAGAAAGCTGTTCGACTTTGCCGCCCTCAATGGCAGCCTCAGCACAGGACAAGACATTTCCGATGATATTTGACGACCAAGCGATCGACTGGCTGGCCGAGCTTCTCGCCGATGCAGCCAAGGCCGAAATCATGCCACGCTTTCGCCGGCTGGGCGAGGGCGACATCAGACAGAAGACCTCGGCTGCCGACCTCGTGACCGAGGCCGACATCAACGCTGAGCGGCTGATCACGGCCAGGCTGCGCGAGCGCTATCCCACGGCGATGATCGTCGGCGAGGAAGCCTGTTCCGACAATCCGGCCCTGCTCGAAGGGCTCGGCGATGCCGACCTCGCCTTCGTCGTCGACCCGGTCGACGGCACGTTCAACTTCGCCTCCGGCGTGCCGCTGTTCGGCGTCATGCTGAGCGTCGTCGTCAAGGGCGAAACCGTCGCCGGTATCATCCATGACCCCGTAGGCCGGGACTGGCTGATCGGCGCCAAGGGCGCCGGCAGCCATATCCGCCATGCGCATGGCGCGCTGGAGACGGTGCATGTCGCCGATGCCGTGCCGATCTCGCAGATGACCGGCTCCGTCTCCTGGCAATATCTGGCGGAACCGCAACGCTCGCTCCTGGCGCGCAACCAGACCAAGACCCTGTCGCAGTTCGGCTATCGCTGCGCGGCACATGAATACCGTCTTCTGGCCAGCGGCCATGCCCATTTCGTCGTCTACAACAAACTGATGCCGTGGGACCATCTGGTCGGTGTGCTGATCCACGCCGAGGCCGGCGGCTACACCGCGCGGATCGACGGCAGCGCCTATCTGCCCTCGCATATCGACGGCGGCATTCTTGTCGCCCCGGACAAGGAAAGCTGGCAGGAGTTGCGCAGGGAACTCTGGGCGCAATAATCGGCCCAACTGCTGGTAGAGGCTTTCGTCAAGTATATTGGCTCTGTTATAGTGTCCAATCTCTCGCGAAGTCGGAAGCTGCGAAATGAAACATCGGTCCGCAATTGTTGCAACGGCGCTTGCACTTGCCTTGGCCGCCGCTGGCGCCACTGAGGCAAGATCGCAGGAACGCGCGTGCGGCAGGCGCGATCCCGTCGATACCATAGACGAGATGTTTTCCGCGATCTTTGCCTGTTGGCAGCCGCCGCCTGGAAGTGCTGGCATGACCCTGACGCTGAGTTTCTCAATTCGCAAAAACGGCACGCTGATGGGCAAACCGCGCGCCACTTTCTCCCATATGGGAGATGATGCCTCGCTCAACCGGGTCTTTGTCACGTCCGTGCTCGAAGCGCTCGACAAGGCTCTGCCGATGCCGCTGTCGGACAGCATGGGTGGCGCCATCGCAGGGCGCCCGCTGTTCCCTCGTTTCACGGCAGTGATTGGCGGCGCATCCTGAAACGCGTCGCATAAAGGTGGATGCGGTTTTGAGACTAACAATGTCAAGGCGCGTCGCTCAATGCAGGTCGGTGACGTGCCCTGAAATGGGTGGGTTGTGCGGCTGGAACATCTTGCCGCGCTCGGCGATCAGGATCATCAGGAGGGCCGCGACCGAGACGGAGCAGAAGCCGGCGGCAAGCGGCGTCACCGTGCCGTTGAAGGCCTGGCCGATCAGCGTGCCGAGGATGCCGCCGAGAAAAGTCTGCATGAAGCCCAGGATGGACGACGCGGTGCCCGCCAGTTGGCCGAGCGGCTCCATCGCGAGCGCGTTGAAATTGGCGCCGAGCGCGCCGAACGGGAGCATCGCACTGGCGAAGAAGGTGATGAACAGCCAGAGTGGCATCTTCATTTGAAGCGAAACGGTGAGCCAGGCAAGGCTGATCACCAGGAACAACAGCAGTGCGCTCTGCGACAGGCGGCGCATGCCGATGCGGCCGACCAGGCGCGAGTTGAGGTAGTTCGAAAAAGCGAGAACGCCGGCGACACCCGCGAAGATGACAGGAAACAATTCGCCGACATGAAAAATGTCGACATAGATCTGCTGTGCGGAGGCGATGAAGCCGAACATGGCGGCGAAAATGAAGGTGCTGGCAAAGGCGTAGCAAAGCGCCATTCGGTTGGTGAGCACGATGCGGAAGCCACCGACGACGGATGAGACTGTCAGCGGCCGGCGGTACTCCGGATGCAGCGTCTCCGGCAGCCGCAGCAGCGACCACGCCGACACGATCAGCGCTCCGACGGCCATGGTGACGAAGATCCAGTGCCATGTTGCGAACAGCATGATGAACTGGCCGATCCCAGGCGCGATCACCGGGATGGCCATGAACACCATGAAGATCAGAGACATCACCTCGGCCATGCGCCGACCGTCGAACGTGTCGCGCACGATCGAGACGGCGATGACGCGGGTCGCCGCCGCACCGATGCCTTGCACCAGCCGGCACAGCAGCAGGACGGCGAATGACGGGGCGATGGCGGCAGCTGCCGCCGCCACGACATAGATCGCCAGCCCGGCAACGAGCGGCGCGCGGCGCCCGAACCGGTCCGAGATCGGTCCGAAGAAAAGCTGTCCGCCACCGAAGCCCAATATATAGGCGGTGATCACATATTGGCGGTGGTTTTCATTTTCGACGCCGAGCGTGGCGCCGATCTGCTGTAGCGCCGGCAGCATGATGTCGATGGCCAGCGAGTTCAACGCCATCAGTGCCGCGCACAGCGCGATGAATTCCCAGCGCGGAATAGGCAATTTGCGTGCCTGTTGCGGCGCTTTTGCTGGCTGGTCCACGGCGGGTCCGATCTTCAAAACGAATATGCGCCGGCATGCCGGCGCATAAGTTCGTCCTCACTCCGATAGGGGAGGTAACATTTTGCCGGGGCGGGGCTGCCCCGTCTCAACTCAGAATCAGGCTGTCGCTTTGACGCTGACGCCCTTGTCGACGAGCAACGTCTGCAACTCGCCTGCCTGGAACATTTCGCGGATGATGTCGCAGCCGCCGACGAATTCGCCCTTGACGTAAAGCTGCGGGATCGTCGGCCAGTTCGAATATTCCTTGATGCCTTGGCGCAGTTCGGCCGAGGTCAGCACGTCGACGCCCTTATAGTCGGCTCCGATGTAATCGAGGATCTGGACGACCTGGCCGGAAAAGCCGCACTGCGGAAAACCGGGCGTGCCCTTCATGAAAAGGACGACGTCGTTGCCCTTCACTTCGCTGTCGATGTAGTCGTTGATGCCGCTCATGAGATATCCTTTCACGCCTGTGGGAGTCAGGCTCGAAGCATAGCCATCAAATAAACCCATAGATGGGCCGAAACAAGATGTTTGCGCCGCCGTCGCGGAAATGGCGCAAAGGATCGCCTGTCTTGGGCCAAGCATCCGAGCCGATTGCAGCCTTCGGAACATGATGAAAAGACGATATGGCGCCGCCCTTCGATCGCCATCCTGCTGGCGGCGATTGCCGTTGTCTGGTGGCCGAGACGCCCGGAGCCGCCGCCGCTGGTCATTGGCGGTGACCTGCCCGCGCCTTGCCGGAATGTCGCCTTCGAGGCGGTGACCTATGTCGTTTGCGAGATCGATCTTCGCGCCGACAGCATCGGTGTTTTCCACGCCGGCGCCGATGGCAAGCCTTTTGGTTCGCTCGAAGCCTTCGACAAGGCGGTTGCGGGCGAGGGGAGGCCGGTGCTGCTCGCCATGAATGGCGGCATGTATCACGAGGATTTGTCGCCGGTCGGCCTGCTGGTCGAGGACGGCAGCGAAAAGTCACGGCTCAATCTTGCCGACGGCGAAGGCAATTTCTTCCTGAAACCGAACGGCGTCTTTCTGGTGGGCAATGACGGCAAGGCGGCTGTCATGGAAAGCAACGCCTATGCGGTCACCAAACGCGATGTTGCCTTCGCCACGCAGTCCGGCCCGATGCTGGTGATCGATGGCAAGATTCACCCACGCTTCGAGCCGAACGGAACCTCGCGCTACATCCGCAACGGCGTCGGCGTGCGCGATGAAAACACCGTTTTGCAGGTGATCTCGCGGTCTGAGGTCAGTTTCGGCAGCTTTGCGCGGCTGTTTCGCGACGCGCTACAATGCCGCAACGCGCTGTTCCTCGACGGCGCGGTCTCCGCGCTGTCGGATGGGAAAAGAATGATCGTCGGCGGAAAATACCCGGCGGGCCCGATCATCTCAGTGTCGGCGAAGCCGATCACGTCAGTGTCGGCGAAGCAGCCGCAGAAACATTAGGCCAGTCTGGCTTCAGTCCGGCACGCTGGTCTGCAGGGCCAGCGCGTGCAGCACGCCGCCCATATTGCCCTTCAGCGCATCATAGACCATTTGGTGCTGCTGGACGCGGCTCTTTCCGCGGAAGCTTTCGGCCACCACTTCGGCTGCATAGTGATCGCCGTCACCGGCGAGGTCGCGGATCGTCACCTTGGCGTCCGGAATGCCGTCCTTGATCAGTTTTTCGATGTCGTGGGCATCCATTGCCATGGCAAAATCCTGTTCTGGGCGGCTAGGCAGCTTGTACGAAGTGACTCGGCCGTAAGCCTAAAGCCTTTCTGGTTCGGATTGAAGCCGTTCTATCCCAGACGCGAGGCCTAGAGCATGATCCTAAAAAGTGGGTTCCGGTTTTTGGAAAAGATCATGCTCCATCAAAAGGCTAGATCATGATCAGATTTCAACCAAATCTCATCACGATCTAGCGGTCATCCTGCGGCGGGTGGACCACACCATCCTCGGTGATGTCGTCGCGGGTCGAGAACCCCCGGCCAAGGCTGAACACCAGCACATAGAGCGGAATGTTGATCACCAGGCTGACGATGGGAAGATAGCTCGTCATCTGCCACAAGGGCGAGAAGAATGGTTGGCCGTAGCCGTCGCAGACAAGCGATGAGCCGTATTCCCACAGCGCCCCTATGATCGCTGCGACAGCAAAAAGCTTGATGCAGGTGACGACATGCCTTGCGCGCGCCGGGTCCGGCAAAAGCCGGCTCCAAAGTACCAGGCAGATGATCGGAACCGCATAAAGAAGGTTCTGCAGGACCAGCATCAGAAGCGTGCCGTTGGCTGCCTCAAGGAACTGCTCACGCCGTTCCAACAGCGGACAAACCTCGCTCGAGGTCGTCGACAGCAGGAAGAAAACAAACGGGCCGAGGAACCAGAAGAAGAACAGCGACGGCCAGAAGACGACTGCGATCAGCGTCCGGGCAGCCAGGCTGGTCAACTGGCCTTGTCCATAAAGCCAGGGAACCAGCCTTCGTGGGCGGCGGTCAATTCGCTGACCGGGATCGCCCTGGCATCGCCTAGCTTCAGCTCACTTCCGCCGGTCGAGCCGATCCATGGCGCGAAGATGCCGAGCTTGCTCTGTTCCTCGCGGATGGCGTCCCACTCCTTGCTTTGCGGATCGACCGACAGCGTCAGGAGATAACGGCCCTGGTCCTCGCCGAACCAGACCGGGATCGGGTCGGTGCCGGCAAGGCCTGGAATGGTGGCGCCGATGCCGGACGCCATTGCCATTTCGGCCAGCGCTATCGCCAGGCCGCCATCGGAAAGGTCATGCGCCGCGGTGACGACGCCCGACGCGATCAGCGCGCGCACGTGGTCGCCGACGCGCTTTTCATGGGCGAGGTCGACGGGTGGCGGCGGCCCGTCGGTCCGACCGTGAATGTCTCTGAAATAGGCGGACTGGCCGAGATGGCTGCCCCAGCTTGGGGGCGCGCCGACCAGCAGGATCATCTGGCCCTCGGCGGCAAAGCCGATACGGGTCATCTTCGACCAGTCGGCAATCAGCCCCACGCCGCCGATGGTCGGCGTCGGCAGGATACCTTGGCCATTGGTTTCATTGTAGAGCGAGACATTGCCCGACACGATCGGGAACCCGAGCGCCCGGCAGGCATCGCCAATGCCTTTCACCGCGCCGACCAGCTGGCCCATGATCTCGGGCCGTTCCGGATTGCCGAAATTGAGGTTGTCGGTGGCCGCCAGCGGCAGCGCGCCGGTGGCGGTAAGGTTGCGCCAGCATTCGGCCACCGCCTGCTTGCCGCCTTCATACGGGTCGGCCTCGCAATAGCGCGGCGTCACGTCGGAGGAGAAGGCGAGCGCCTTGGTCGGATGGCCTTCGACGCGCACCACGCCGGCGTCGCCGCCTGGAAGCTGCAGCGAATTGCCCTGGATCAGCGTGTCGTACTGCTCCCACACCCAGCGGCGCGACGACAGGTCCGGCCCGCCGAGCAGTTTCAACAGCGCATCGGCGACATCGGCCTTCGGCGCATCGCCGGCGTCAAGCGCCGCAGGCTTCTTCGGCTCGACCCAGGGGCGGTCATATTCCGGCGCCTTGTCGCCAAGGTCCTTGATCGGCAGATTGGCGACCTCGTCACCCTGGTGAATGACGCGGAAGCGCAGATCGTCGGTGGTCTTGCCGACTATGGCGAAGTCGAGGCCCCATTTGTGGAAGATCGCCTCGGCTTCCTTTTCCTTCTCGGGGCGCAGCACCATCAGCATGCGCTCCTGGCTCTCGGACAGCATCATCTCATAGGCGCTCATGCGCTCTTCGCGCACCGGCACCTGGTCGAGGTGAAGCTCGATGCCGAGGTCGCCCTTGGCGCCCATCTCGACCGCCGAACAGGTGAGGCCGGCCGCCCCCATGTCCTGGATGGCGATAACGGCGCCAGACGCCATCAGCTCAAGACAGGCTTCGAGCAGGCATTTTTCGGTGAAGGGATCGCCGACCTGCACGGTCGGGCGCTTCTCGTCGATCTTGTCGTCGAACTCGGCCGAGGCCATCGTGGCGCCGCCGACGCCGTCGCGGCCGGTCTTGGCGCCGAGATAGACGACCGGCAGGCCGACGCCCTTGGCTTCCGACAGGAAGATCGCATCGGTCTTGGCGAGGCCCGCGGCAAAGGCGTTGACCAGGATGTTGCCGTTGTAGCGGGCGTCGAAATTGACCTCGCCGCCGACCGTCGGCACGCCGAACGCATTGCCGTAGCCGCCGACGCCGGAAACCACGCCGCTGACCAGGTGCCTGGTCTTGGGATGGTCCGGTGCGCCGAAGCGCAAAGCGTTCATCGCCGCAATCGGCCGCGCGCCCATGGTGAAGACATCGCGCAATATGCCGCCGACGCCGGTCGCCGCACCCTGGTAAGGCTCGATGTAGGAGGGATGGTTGTGGCTCTCCATCTTGAAGACGACGCAGTCGCCGTCGCCGATGTCGACCACGCCGGCATTCTCGCCCGGACCCTGGATGACCTGCGGCCCTGTGGTCGGCAGCGTGCGCAACCATTTCTTCGAGGATTTGTAAGAGCAGTGCTCATTCCACATCGCCGAGAAGATGCCGAGTTCGGTAAAGCTCGGTTCGCGCCCGACCAGGTCGAGGATGCGCTGGTATTCGTCGGGCTTGAGCCCGTGGGCGGCGATGAGTTCGGGAGTGATCGGCACGGAATTGGAAATGGTCATGGGCGGCGATTTGTGTCCATGGGGAGAGGGGAATTTGAGTCCCCTCATATCGCAAGCTTTGGCGTGATACACCCCATTGGATGACGAAAAACGCCGGAAAACCACAGGGCGACGATGGTAGCGGGGAGCCGCTGGGGAACGCTATGGCATCCCGGCCGTTAGGCCTCAAACCAATCAGGAGATTTCGACATGGCCACCAAGCAAGGCAAGAAAGACAATCGCCTCTCCGACAAGGAGGCCATGCATATTGCCGAGACCACCGACGTTTCGCCCAAGCAGGCCAAGGACCTGGCCGAGAAGCACGGCAAGGACAAGGGCGCGAAGGAAGCCAAAAACTTCAAGGCAGAAGGCTGAACCTGAGATCGGTACGCAGGGGCACGGTTTGGCGCCAACGATTCAGGACGAACTGTCGTAGCCGGCGCGGCCTTCCTCCAGCAGCCGCCGGATCACCGCGACGCCGCCGGTGATGTCCTCGCGCCGCCTTGGCTGCGAGACGCCGAAACGCACGCCGTGAAAAACCTGCTCGGAACGCCCCGCCTTGAACTCGTCCTCGTCGTCGAGGAGCACGCCATTTTCGAGGCATGCGCTCCTGAACGTGCCGGACAGCCAGGGATCGGGCAGCGTCAGCCAGACGAAGGGCACGCTGCCGTGTGACTTGAAGGCGAAACCCGCCAGTGTCTCGCGCACGATGGCGATGCGGGCGGCAATTTCGGCAATGCTGCGTTTGCGGATATCGCCAGCCTGCCCAGACAGCACCAGCCGCGCATTCACCTCCGCCAGCAGGAACGGCATCCCGCCGGTCATCATCTTGTGGGCGACGCGGATGCGATGGCGATAGGCGGGCGGGCAGGAGAGCCAGCCGCCGCGAACACCTGCCGCGACCGATTTCGACAGACCGCCGGCGACAATGGTGCGCTCGGGTGCATATTCGGCGATGAGCGGCGTCGGATCTTCGGTCAGGCCGCCATAGAGATCGTCCTCGATGACGATGACATTGTACGCGCGCGCGACACGAGCGATCGCCTCGCGGCGCGAAACCGACAGGATCGCCAGCGTCGGGTTCTGCACCGTCGGCATCAGGAAGATCATCTTCGGGTGCTTTTGCGCGCAGACGCGTTCGAAATCCTCGGGATCGAGGCCTTCTTCGTCCGATGCCACCAGTGCTATGCGCCGCCCGATCAGCCCGGCGCTGCGGGCGATCTGCGAATAGGTGAGGTGCTCGAAGGCGACATAGTCGCCCGGTGTGGTCAGTGCCGCAATCGCCGCCATCACCGCGGCATGTGTGCCAAGCGTGGGAACGATGGTGTCGGCCGCCGGACGGAACGAATTGCGCGACAGCCAGCGGGCGCCGGCCTCGAACCAGCGCTCCGGAAAATCCCTGGTGTAGCTCGAAATCTCGTGCGGGTGATCCTGCACCGTGCGCGAGAGCATGTCAGCGACAATGGCGCCCTGGCCGATGTCGGGCGCGGCAGTGCTGTCGAAACGCAGCTTGCCGGGCGGTGCATCGACATAGCGCGTGCCTTGCACGGCCGGCTCGGCGAATTCGGGTGACGCCGCTTCCGATTGCTGCGCCAGCACATAGGTCCCGCGTCCGACTTCGCCGCTCACCAGCCCGCGTTCGCGCAGCAGCTGATAGGCCCGGCCGATCGTGCCGACCGTCGTGCCGATGTCATAGGCGAGATCGCGCTGCGGCGGCAATTTTGCCCCGGCATCGATAACGCCCTTGTCGATGTCCGACTCGATGCTGTCGGCAAGGCGCTGGTAAAGCGGGCCGGAACCGATGGTGAGGTCAGGGAGCCAATTTGTCATGGTGACAATTCTGTATATTGCACCAGATCGGGTGTCAATGCATATCAGAACCGTACCAAGATGGGTACAATTTGCAAGGTTGGCAGAAAAACAATGGATACAATCGAGACAATCCGCTGCGCGGGCATTGAATTGGTCGGGCCGTCCAGCCGGCGAGGCTTTGTCGGCCGGATCGTGCATGTGGTCAGATCGCTGGCGCGATGGATCGAAGCGTTGATCGAGCGCCGTCGCGGCCGCCTGGCCTTGCTGGAAATGACCGACGAGCAGCTCAGGGATATCGGTGTTTCGCGTGGCGACGCCTACCGTGAAGGGATCCGACGGCTCTGGGACTGACCCGGAGCCGGTTCGTCAACGACGGGTGCGCGGAGCCCTGAGGCGTGAGACGCCCCTATCGGCAAGCACGGCGAGGATGCACAGCACCAGGAAAACACCGGTGACGGCCAGCGCCGCAAGGGCGACGCTGGCCGCGCCGTTTTTCGCAACGTCGAGGAACGGGTAGGGCACTTCGCCTGCGATCGGTGCGCGCGCCAGCGCATAGGCGAGATAGGGGATCGGAAAGGCCATCCACCACGAAATGTCGCTCCAGCGTGTCCTGCCGTCAGCGCCTGCAACAAGCCACCACAGCACGAACAGCACCGGCGTCACATAGTGCAGCAGCACGTCACAGAGCAGGAACAGCCGCTGCGGCTGCCAGAGCTGCGCCAGAACTGTCGCGTAGACGATGAAGACCAGGGCGAT
Source organism: Mesorhizobium sp. M0217 (assembly GCF_040321955.1). Lineage (NCBI taxonomy): Bacteria > Pseudomonadati > Pseudomonadota > Alphaproteobacteria > Hyphomicrobiales > Phyllobacteriaceae > Mesorhizobium > Mesorhizobium sp. M0217. Next base: position 97,376 of record NZ_JAMYSN010000012.1, read on the forward strand.
GGAAGCCGCCACGCCCGCCCGCATCCGCGGCCCGGCAAAGGCCGGCAGCCAGGCGTAGCCCGAAGGCGACAGCAGCGAGACATGGACCAGCACTGCACCGATGTTGGTCAGGATGGTGAAGAAGCTGAACAGAAAGACGATGGAGCCGAGAAAACTGCGGCCGGTTTCCATCGATGCCGGGATGGTGATGCACGCTTGCAGGACAAGCCCGGCCAGACCGATGATCAATCCCGCAAACTGCAGGAAGCGGCCCATGGCGTCAGGCGGCCGCGTTGCAGGAGGGGTTGCCCGTTTGCCAGCGCGCAATGTCGGATCCGATGCGCGCGCCGAGCGGATCGTCCATCAGCGGACCGAACACGTCGACGCGGCTGGAATTGCCTTGCGCCTGGACGACCAGCAGCGGCTTGCCGCCATAATGCTTGGCCGGCACCAGCAGGAAGCGGGGCGTGCCGCTGAACGAATTCAGCTCATTGGCCATCTGATAGGATTTGAAGGCGGGATCCTTGCTGGCGATCCAGCATTTGTGGGCCGATATCGCTACCTGTTCCATGGCCAGCAGCGAAGCGCTCTTGCCCGTGGGGACCGGCGCGCTCTTCGGGCTGGACTGGCAGGACGCCAACGCCAAGCCGGCAGCAGCCAGGGGACCTAGGCGAACAATCGTCAGTCTCATGGTCAACCGCCTTCGCGTTTTGAAAGGAATTCGAAGAGATATCAGGCGGCGATGCCGAGTGCGCCTTCGAACAGCGCCCGGCCGTCGCTTCCGCCATGCGCGGCCTCGATCAGGTTTTCCGGATGCGGCATCAGGCCGAGCACATTGCCCTTCTCGCTGATGATGCCGGCAATGTCGTTGATCGAGCCATTGGGATTGGTGCCTTCGGCATAGCGGAACACAACCTGTCCTTCGCCCTCGAGGCGCGCAAGCGTGTCGGCATCGGCGAAATAATTGCCGTCATGATGCGCAACCGGCGTGCGGATGATTTGGCCCGGCTGATAGCGGCGGGTGAACATGGTGTTGGCGTTGGCGATCTGCAGCTTCACCTCACGGCAAACGAATTTCAGCGAAGCATTGCGCATCAGCGCGCCGGGCAGCAGGCCGGCCTCGACCAGAATCTGGAATCCGTTGCAGACGCCAATGACCATGACGCCCTTGGCGGCCTTTTCAGCGACTGCCCGCATCACCGGCATCCGCGCGGCAATCGCGCCGCAGCGCAGATAATCGCCGAAGGAGAAGCCGCCGGGAATGGCGATCAGGTCGACATCGGGGATTTCGGTGTCGGTCTGCCAGACGGTCGCCGGCGCCTGCCCGGAAATCTTGGTCAGCGCCGCAATCATGTCGCGGTCGCGGTTGAGGCCGGGGAGAAGAACGACAGCTGATTTCATATCAAGCGATCTCCACCGCGTAATTCTCGATCACCGTATTCGCCAGCAGCTTGTCGCACATGGCTTTCAGATCGGCTTCAGCCTTGGCCTTGTCGGTCTCTGAGAGCTCGAGGTCGAAGACCTTGCCCTGCCGCACCTGGCCGACGCCGCCGAACCCCAGTCCGGACAGAGCGTGCTCTATGGCTTTTCCCTGCGGGTCGAGCACGCCGTTCTTGAGGGTGACGGTGATGCGGGCCTTGATCATGCTGGACAGGTTCCTGTTCGAAGACTTAGCAATTCCAGGAAAAGTGTGAAGCGGTTTTCCGTCCGGAATTGCGTCAAGAAATGAAGACTTAGTGCGGCTTGCCTTTGAGGCCATCGGTCGAGGCGACGAGCACCGGGCCGGTCGGGCGCGGCGGCTCGTTCTCGTTCATGATGCCAAGGCGGCGGGCAACTTCCTGATAGGCTTCGACGAGGCCGCCCATATCGCGGCGGAAACGGTCCTTGTCGAGCTTGTCCTGCGTTGCCACGTCCCACAGCCGGCACGAATCCGGCGAGATCTCGTCGGCAACGACGATGCGCATCATGTCGCCCTCGAACAGGCGGCCGCATTCGATCTTGAAATCCACGAGTTGGATGCCGACACCCATGAACAGGCCGGAGAGGAAGTCGTTGACGCGGATGGCCAGCGCCATGACGTCGTCGATCTCCTGCGGGCTTGCCCAGCCGAAAGCGGTGATGTGCTCTTCCGACACCATCGGATCGTCGAGCGCATCGGCCTTATAATAGAATTCGATGATCGAGCGCGGCAGAACGGTGCCTTCCTCGATGCCGAGGCGCTTGGACAGCGAGCCGGCGGCGACATTGCGCACCACCACTTCGAGCGGAATGATCTCGACTTCCTTGATCAACTGCTCGCGCATGTTGAGCCGGCGGATGAAGTGGGTCGGAATGCCCATGCGGTTCAGATGGTTGAAGATGTACTCGGAAATGCGGTTGTTGAGCACACCCTTGCCGTCGATGACCTCATGTTTCTTCTTGTTGAATGCGGTCGCATCATCCTTGAAGAACTGGATAAGTGTGCCCGGTTCCGGTCCCTCATAGAGGATCTTGGCCTTGCCTTCATAAATGCGGCGGCGATTTTTCATCTGATTTTTCTCTGGATTTGCGGGCAGGCGGCAAGCGACCAGTTCCTGTCCGTCTGCCTAAATTGGTGCGGCGACGGGTGGGGTTCAATGCCGGGTCTATCCCAATCACAGCGTTTGCTCAATCGGCAAATCCTTTCCATCGACCGCTTTCAGGAATGAAATGCCGCAGCGCAGCAAGCGATGTAGCATATTGACCGGCCCGCGCCCTTTTGGTTTGTGCTGCGGCAGCACACATATCCATCACCAACGCGAATCGATTTCATCGGAGGGAAGCCATGAGCAGCATGAAAGACCGCGAAGAGGGTTTTGAGCGCAAATTCGCCTTCGACGAAGAACTTCGCTTCAAGGCTTCGGCACGCCGCAACAAGGCGCTTGGCCTGTGGGCAGCCGAAAAGCTGGGCAAGTCCGGCACTGACGCCGACGCCTATGCCAAGGAAGTTGTGGTTTCCGACATCGAGGAAGCTGGCGATCACGACGTATTCCGCAAGATCCGCAAGGATTTCGACGCCGCCGGCGTCGACCAGTCGGATCACCAGATCCGCCGCACCATGGACGAACTGATGGCGCAGGCGATCGAGCAGATCAAGAACACCTAGAGCGAGTAGCGCTGGACCAATCGACCGCCCGGTCCAGCCGGGCGGTTTTTCTTTGCCTTTTCAGCCTTTTCCGGCTGAAACTGTGCGTAGGCCTGTTACAAGGCTCTACCCAACGAGGAAAGCACCCATGTCCCTGAAGTCACGCCTGGCGGCGGATGAAACGCTGTTCACCGCCTGGTCCGGCGTTCCGGACGCTTTGACGGTCGAAATCATCGCCAAGCAGGGTTTTGACGCCGTCACGCTCGACATGCAGCATGGCGGACACCACGAAGACTCGGTCTTGCGCGGCCTGGTGCCGGTGCTGGCCGCCAACAAGCCGGCGCTGGTGCGCATTCCGGTCGGCCGCTTCGACATGGCCAGCCGCGCCCTCGATTTCGGTGCCGAGGCGGTGATTGCACCGATGGTGAATTCGGTGGCCGATGCAAAACTCTTTGCCGCGGCGATGAAATATCCGCCGATGGGCGAGCGCTCCTGGGGCCCGACCTATGCTTTTCCGCGCCATGGCAAAGGCGACCACGCCGAATGGCTGCGCGACACCAATCAACGCACCATGGCCTTTGCCATGGTCGAAACGCGCGCCGCACTCGATGCGCTGGACGGCATCCTCGACGCGCCGGGCATTGACGGCATCTTTCTCGGCCCATCGGATTTCTCCATCGCCTGGTCGAATGGCGCCACCGTCAATTCGACGCTGGAAAGCATGATGGAAACCGTCGCCTCCATCGCCGAGCGGACGCGCAAGGCGGGCAAGCATGCGGCGATCTACGTCGTTGAGCCGGCGATTGCCGGCCGCGTCGTGGCGATGGGCTACCGGCTGCTGGCGATGGGCTCGGACCATGCGCTGATTTCGCTCGGCGCAAAGACACTCATCAAAAGCATGAACGATTCGATAAAGGGCTGAGGCGTTGTGCCTTGCCCGGTCAGGCCTTGAGGTCGGTCAGGAACTTGGCGAAGGTCATCGACCCTTCCGGCCAAGGGCCGAAGCCGGCATCCTCATTGAGGTGACCGGTTTCGCCGGCATCGATGAACAGCGAACCCCAGGCGCCGGCAATGTCCTCGGCAACCTCGAAGGCGCAGAACGGATCGTTGCGGCTGGCGATGACGATGGACGGGAAGGGCAGCGGTTCGCGTGCATAGGGGCCAAAGGTCATCAGGTGACGCGGCCTTATCTCCGGGTTGGCGACGTCGGGCGGCGCGACAAAGAACGCACCGGCGACCGGCTTCCTGAACTGCGGAATGGCCTGCACCGCGGCCGCCACGCCCAGGGAATGGGCAACGATCACCACCGGCCGCTCGGCCTCGTTGACAGCGTTCGCCACGCTCGCCGTCCAGTCCTCGCGCACCGGCTTCGACCACTCCGCCTGCTCGACCCGGCGCGCCGTCGACAGTTTCGACTGCCAGCGTGTCTGCCAGTGTTCGGGGCCGGAATTGGTGTAGCCCGGCACGATCAGAATATCTGCGTCTTTGACTTTCATGGCGCTGAGATAGCGAGCGGCCGTGTCTCGTGCAACCCGCGCTGACGCATGCGGTGCATCACAATCGTGAACAACCTGTTCGATTCTTTCCATCTTGTGTGAACGATCAGGATCGACGATTTGAGGCATGAAGAGATGGACAACAGAATAGACTGGTGGCGCGGCCTGGGATAATGCGCTGAACGGAGAGTTTTATGAGCGAACTGCCTTTTGCCGCGACGACCCCCGTCAGCGTGTCACGCGTGGGCCTGAAGGCGCGCGACGCCGAAGGACTTGCCGATTACTACCGGGCTGTTGTCGGCCTGCAGGAATTGAGCCGCGCCGATGGCGCCATCACGCTGGGCGCTGCCGAGCGCCCGCTGCTGGTCATCGAGCCTGACGCAGCGGCCAAGCCCGACGATCCGCGTAGCGCCGGCCTTTTCCACACCGCTTTCCTTCTGCCCAGCCGCGCCGATCTCGGCCGTTGGATAAACCATGCCGCCGCCAACAAGATCCGCATCGAGGGCGCCTCCGACCATCTGGTCAGCGAGGCTTTGTACCTGACCGACCCCGAAGGCAACGGCATTGAAATCTATAGGGACCGTCTGCCGCAGGAGTGGAAGTGGAACGGCGACAAGATCGCCATGGCGACCGAGCGGCTGAATCTGGCCGCCGTGGTTGGCAGCGTGCCGGCCGGTGACGCCGGCTGGCAGGGCGCGCCGCAAAACAGCATTATCGGCCATGTCCATCTGCGCGTCGGCCGGCCGGAAGATGCCGAGGCCTGGTGGCACGACGAATTTGGCTTCGACACGGTCGCTAAGCATGGGGGGCAGGCGGTGTTCCTGTCGTCGGGAGGCTACCACCATCATATCGGTGGCAATTCGTGGCACAGCGCCGGCGCCGGGCGCCGCGATCCGTCCCGCTCAGGGCTGGCCTGGGTCGAGATGCGCTCGGACAAGACAACCGCTGACATCACACGGGAAGATCCGTGGGGCACGGTGATCCGCACCTTGCCAGGCGCCCCAGGCTGAGCGTCTGCTCGGTCTTACAAGGAATTGGCGGCGTAGCCCGTCAGCAGCCCATGCGCCCAGCTGTCGAAGCCGGTGGCTGTCGCGCGGGTGGACGCCTCGGTCCAGTCATAATTGACAACGTGATGGCTGAACGACCATTGTCCGTCCTTGCGCGTAGCGAGGGCGTAGCGGGCATGCGGACTGCCGGTCACGGTCAGGCCGGGGAATGCCTGGACGCCGACGCTGCCCGGATTGAGGATTGTCCGGTTGTCCGACAAGCGCACAACGCGCGGCGTATGTGTATGGCCGCACAAGGTCAGCCCGGCGCCGGCGCTGCCCAGCTTGTGCCTGATCTGCTTTTCATTGGAGGGGTGGAAGTGGCTGCCTCCGCCTTCCTCGAGCAGGAACACGTCGTCGTCACTGGGGCTGCCATGGCAAAGCAGGATGTCCGGGGCAGGCGACAGGGTGACCGGCAAGGCCGAGAGCCAGGTCAGGGATGTCTCAGAGAGGCGTTGGTGGGTGAAAGCATCGACGTCTTCCAACCCGGAAGCAGGCGGCTCGATCAGCACACGGTCGTGATTGCCGCACACGGTCGGCCAATTCTGCGCCATCAGATATTGCGCGGTTTCTTCAGGCCATAGCGGCCCGGAAAGACAATCGCCCAGATTGACGATTATGTCGGGAGAAGCGTCTTTGATCTGCGCATGAACCGCCTCAAGCGCGCACAGATTCCCATGGATGTCGGAAAGGACAGCCAGCCGCATGGAAGATCCTATCCGAAAACCCGCTTGAAGATCGTATCGACATGCTTGGTGTGATAGCCCAGGTCGAATTTCTCGCGGATCTCGGCTTCGGGCAGCGCTGCGGTGACTTCCTTGTCGGCCAACAATTCCTCAAGGAAGTCAGCGCCATGTTCCCATACCTTCATGGCGTTGCGCTGCACCAGGCGGTAGGCGTCCTCGCGGCTGACGCCGGCTTGCGTCAGCGCCAAAAGCACGCGCTGCGAATGCACAAGGCCACGGAACTTGTTCATGTTCTTCAGCATGTTGTCGGGATAGACCAGCAATTTGTCGATGACGCCGGTCAACCGCGACAGCGCGAAATCGAGTGTTATCGTGGCGTCCGGGCCGATCATGCGCTCGACCGAGGAATGCGAAATGTCGCGCTCGTGCCAGAGCGCCACATTCTCCATCGCCGGCAGCGCCATGGAGCGCACCATGCGGGCAAGGCCGGTGAGGTTTTCGGTCAGCACCGGGTTGCGCTTGTGCGGCATTGCCGACGAGCCCTTCTGGCCCGGCGAAAAATACTCTTCCGCTTCCAGCACCTCGGTGCGCTGCAGATGGCGGATCTCGGTCGCCAGCCGCTCGACCGACGAGGCGATGACGCCGAGCGTGGCAAAGAACATGGCATGGCGGTCGCGAGGGATGACCTGCGTCGACACCGGCTCCGGCTTCAGCCCAAGCTTTTTCGCCACATGCTCTTCGACATAGGGATCGATGTTGGCGAAGGTGCCGATCGCGCCCGAGATAGCGCAGGTGGCAATATCCTCTCGCGCGTGCACCAGCCGCTCGCGGCAGCGTGAGAACTCGGCATAGGCCTGCGCCAGCTTGACGCCGAACGTGGTCGGCTCGGCATGAATGCCGTGGCTGCGGCCGATTGTGACGGTGTCCTTGTGCTCGAAGGCCCGGCGCTTCAGCGCGGCGAGCAGGCCGTCGAGGTCGGCCAGCAGGATATCGCTGGCGCGGCCGAGTTGCACCGCAAGGCAGGTGTCGAGAACATCCGACGAGGTCATGCCCTGGTGGATGAAACGCGCATCCGGCCCGACGAATTCGGCGAGATGGGTGAGGAAGGCGATGACGTCGTGCTTGGTCACGGCCTCGATCTCGTCGATCTTGCCGACGTCAAATTTTGCCGCATTGCCCTTTTCCCAGATGGTCTTGGCGGCTTCCCTGGGGATGACGCCGAGCTCAGCCAGCGCATCGCAGGCATGGGCCTCGATTTCGAACCAGATGCGGAAGCGGGTTTCCGGCGACCAGATGGCGACCATTTCCGGCCGGGAATAGCGAGGGATCATCCGTCAGTCCTGATATGTCGGTGGTTAAGTGCGCCTCCTATCAGAGGCGGACCGAATGCTCAACGCTGCTGGCGTGCAAACCACGCGCTGGCGGCGGCAAGCGCGATGAATCCGAGCGGAAAATAGAGCCTGATACCCAGCACCACGAACTGGTAGAGCGCCGTCAGCGAGGTGAAGACCAGTTCGAACGCCCACCGGGCGGTGAAGGCCTCCGCGTGCCATTCGGCATAATAGGAGCGGTATTGCAGCGCAAACAACCCGCCGGTGAAGGCGAGCGTCGTGGCAAGCAGGCAGACGAAGGCGGCGGCGAAAGCCACCTCCCAGTGCCGGTCGGGCGAGACCAGCCGCGCCGCGAACAACCCGACGGGAAAGGCCAATGCCGCGCCGGTCGCAAACAGCAGGGCGACGAAGCGGATCTTTTCCGGGGTCTCCCAATTGTCGAGCCAAAGGCCGGTCAGCGCGCTGGCGCCCATGGCCATCGCCCACAGCAAGGCGCCGACAAGCGCCGCGCCCGTCGATGGTATGGCGCGGCTGACGCGATTTCCGGCGCGCTTGCGCCAACTGGATTGATCGAGCGATGTCACAGGCGTCCGGTCACGGCGATCCAGCGAAAATCCGGTCCTTCGAAGCCGTATTGGCGCACTGCGATCAGCACCGCATAGGCGCTGATGCTGTCCATCGAGAACGTCTGCACCGCGCCGATCCTGTAGCCGTTCGGGCAGCCACGGCTTTTCGGGATCGATTTATCCTCATGCAGCAGATGGGTCCGGCCGCCATCCCTGGCCTCGATCCGCAGCAGGCGAAAACCGTTGACCTCGCCCTGGCTCTGGCAGCTTTCGGTGTCATTCATGCCGATCTCGTCCAGCCGGAATTCCAGCGGCGGGTCGACCGGCGAAAAGATCGGCCGTGGGTTCACCACCATGCGGAACGGGTCGGCCGACAATTCGGTCACCGGGTTGAAGCCGGCGGTGATGCCGCGGTTTGCGGTGAGTTCGGCCTGCACAACGACGGCTTCGCCCTTCTGCCTGGCTTGCTGACGGGCCGTCTCGAGCGAGGCGGTCTCATCCTCCAGCCGGACCCGGATTGGCGTGCCCTTCAGGAACGTGTCGTCGGCGGTGTTGACGTAGTAGCGATTGGCATAGGGAAAGCCCGAACCGTCTGCCACACCATATTCCTCGAAGGCGAAGACGCTGCCATCCTTGCTGAAGCCGAGGATTTCAAGCTCGGCGACATCGCCCGCTCGGGCGGCCATGGCGGATGCCAGATGGACCAGCAGGCAAACGCCAATCAGGACGAGATTTCGCATCGGGGTTCCGCTCCGCCTGCCGTGGTTCGATCGTTCCCTATCACGAGACAGTCAAAACATCGTGCTATTCAAAAGGCGATGCATCCAATTTCGCCTCTGTTTGTTATCGTCGATCGTTTTCAAAAGGAGAACACCCCATGACTGAGGCCAGCAAGATTCGCGAGCATATGGAAGTGGTCGGCGCCGACGGCGTTCACATCGGCACCGTCGACAGGGTCGATGGCGAGCGGATCAAGTTGACCAAGGCCGACAGCGGCGAGGGCGCCCATCAGGGGCATCACCACTACATTCCCTTGAGCCTGCTTGCCGAGGTCGAGGGCCAGAAAGTGTGGCTGTCGGCGAATTCGGATGTCGCGGTCAGCTTCGAGGAAGAGGAGTCCGACCCGACCTGACTGAAAGTCAGCGCGACGACCACACCGGAAACAGATCGCCATCGGCCGGCGTCGCGGCATGGATGCCGCGGCTGATGGCGCGCGCCATGGTGGCGCCGGCGGCGGCAAAGAAATCGACGGCATCGTCGGCGCTGAGTTCTATGCCGCTCTTCCCCGTCGCCAGCGCGAACACCAGATCGCCGTCAGCCGGCGTGTGCACGGGCCAGATGGCGCGCACGAAGCCGTCATGCGCTGAAATGGCCAGCCGCTTGGCTGCCGCCTTGGTCAGCACGGCGTCGGTGGCGATGACGGCGATGGTGGTGTTGCCACCGGCCTCGGCTTGTCCACCGACACGCTTGTCGCGGTATTTCAACAGGATCCGCCTGGCATCGTCCGGCATTGGCGAGGGATAGCCAAGCCCGCCGAACTCATCGCCGATCTCGAAGGGCGCCGCCCAGAAATAGCGGGTCCGCGCGATCGTTACCGAGCCGGTCGGGTTGGCGGCGGCGAGTGCGCCGATGGTGACGCCGCTGTCGAGCACAGTCGAGGCAGAGCCAAGGCCGCCCTTCAGCCCGGAACTCAGCGCCCCGGTGCCGGCGCCGATTGTGCCGAGCGGAAAGTCGACTGTTGCCGCCTGGGCGGCTTCGTAGCCGAGGTCGCGGTAGGGAGGATAACGGCCCCAATCCTTGTCGCCGCCATTGCGCAGGTCGAACAGGATCGCCGCCGGCACGATCGGCACGCGAAAGCCGCCAACATCGACGCCAATGCCTTTTTCGCGCAGCGCTGCCTGAACGCCGGAGGCGGCGTCGAGGCCGAAGGCCGAGCCGCCCGACAGCACGACGGCATGAACCGCCTCGATGGAATTGTGCGGTTCGAGCAGGTCGGTCTCGCGCGTGCCCGGCGCGCCGCCGAGGATCTGCACGCCACCGACCGCCGGTTCGTCGCACAATACGGTGGTGACGCCCGATTTCAGCCTGGCGTCCGACGCGTTGCCGACGCGCAGGCCGGCGACATCGGTGATCAGATTGCGCGGCCCGGTGCGAAACATCAGTTCGTCTCCGCCGGCACGAAACGCGTCCCGTCGAAGCGGAAGGCGCGATAGAGGTTTTGGCTCAGATCGCCTTTGTCGTCGAACCGCAGCGGGCCGATCGCGGTGGTGAAATCGTTCCCGGTTAGCGCGTCGGCCAGCCCCTTGCCCGAGGTCTCGGGCGCGGCCGAGGCCGCCTTGGCAATCTCCACCGCCGCATAGGCCGGCAAGGCATAGCCATCCGGCGCGATGTTTTTGGCCGTAAACGCCGCCAGCACCTTGGGATCGGCGACATCGGCCCATTCCGGCGGCGCGATCATCAGCGTGCCGACGGCGTAAGGCACATCGCCGGGTGGCGTGCGCAAATTCTCGCCGCCGGCAAAGACAATGCCGGCCTCGAGCTGGCCGGCGTCGCGGCCCATAATGGCGATGTCGTCGCCGTCGCCACCGGCAAAGACATGCGTGGCGCCCGCCTTCTTCAGCCGCCCGATCAGCCCGATCTGGTTGTCGAGCTGCGGCCGGAACGTGTCTGTGAAGACCGGCTTCAGCGCTGCCTGCTCCGCTGCGGCGCGCAGCGTCTCGGCGATTTCGCGGCCATAGATGGTGCCGTCATCGACGATGGCGAACAATTCGCTCTGCCACAGCCGGGTCAGGATGGCGGCCACCGCATTGCGCTCGTCATCGCCGCGCGGCCCCAGCCGATAGACCGGCCAGCCGGTTTTGGCGCGGCGATCGGTCAGGCTTTCGGTGCGCACGCCAACGGTGATGACCGGTATGTCAGCGTCCTTGAGGATCGGCAGCGCCGCATGGATCGCCTCGGTGCAGAGGAAGCCGACGACGACCTTGACCTTCGCCGCCGCGAACTCCCTCGCGGCGGCGGCGCCGCCATCGGCTGTGCAGGCATCGTCGACCGTCCTGATCTCGGCGCCGTTGGCTTCTGCTGCCAGGGCAGCACCCGCCTCAATCTGCTTGCCCAGGATCGCCGACGGACCGGACAGGGGTGCGGCGACGCCGACAAGCAAAGTCTGCGCGCCGGCGCTTGCCGGCAGCAGCCAGAGCAGTGCCGCTATTACAGCTGTTGGGGGTCGCATTCTGACGACGAATTCCTCCGTGCCGGTCGCATGCTTCCAGCGTCTCTTCCGCCAAGACCTAAAGGCTGCCCGCCCCAGGCGCAACACGGGAATTTGCGGATTGGCGTCAACCACTTCGCTTGTGGCCTATTGTGTGCCGCCATATATAACGCTTGGATTCCCGCTTATGGAAAATCATCGGTGTTGAAGTTGAACGACATAGGGCCTCAGGCCTATCGCGACGCGATGGCGCATTTTGCCGGCCACGTCCATGTGGTTACCACCGACGGGCCCGCCGGCAAACGCGGCACGACGGTGATTGCCGCCTGTTCGGTGTCGGACACGCCGCCGACGGTTCTCGTCTGTCTCAACCGCGAGAATGCCAAGAACGAGCTGTTCGTGCAAAACGGCCGGTTTGCGCTGAACACGCTGGCTTCGCACCAGCAGCCCCTATCGGTGGCGTTTTCAGGCCTGACCGGGCTGTCGGCCGATGAGCGTTTCGCGCTTGGCGAGTGGGATGTCATATCGACGGGCGCGCCTACCCTGAAGGGCGCTCTTGCGGTTTTCGACTGCGAATTGATCGACACCAAGGATCTCGCCACCCATCGTGTGCTTTTTGGCAAGGTGACAGGCCTGCGCATGGGCGATAATTTGCGGCCGCTGATCTACCACGCCCGCGACTACCACGTGCTGCAGAGCGGAGCAGAGGCGGCAACGGAGAAAGAATGACCGAGCTGAAACCGCGCCCCGAGCCGCGGACGATCGACGAAACGCTCGATCTCCTGACCAGCGCGGACTACGTCGCGGACCGCTCGCTGGCAACGGTGCTGTTCCTGTCCCTGCGCATGCAGCGGCCGCTGTTCCTTGAAGGGGAGGCCGGCGTCGGCAAGACCGAGATCGCCAAGGTGCTGGCGCAGGCACTCGGCCGCCGGCTGATCCGCCTGCAATGCTATGAAGGGCTCGACGTCTCGTCCGCTGTCTATGAGTGGAATTACGCCGCGCAGATGATAGAGATCCGCATGGAGGAGGCGGCAGGCTCGGTCGACCGCTCCGACATGGAGCGCAATGTCTTTTCCGAAAAATACCTGATCCGCCGCCCGGTGCTCGATGCGCTGACCGGCATGGCGGGTGCGGCCCCGGTGTTCCTGATCGATGAGCTCGACCGCACCGACGAGGCTTTCGAAGCATTCCTGCTCGAAATCCTGTCCGACTTCCAGGTGACGGTGCCTGAGCTCGGCACCATCAAGGCGGAGGAGCCGCCGATCGTCATCATCACCACCAACCGCACCCGCGAAATCCACGACGCGCTGAAGCGGCGCTGCCTCTATCACTGGGTCGACTATCCCAATGCCGAGCGCGAGCTGGAGATCGTGCGCCGCAAGGTGCCGCAGGCCAACAGCCGACTTTCCGCGGAAGTGGTGTCGTTCATCCAGAAGCTGCGCCGGGTCGAGCTGTTCAAGGCGCCGGGTGTCGCCGAAACCATCGACTGGGCCGGCGCGCTGACCGAACTCGACAAGGTGGCGCTCGATCCCGAAACCGTCTCCGACACGATCGGCGTTTTGTTGAAATACCAGGACGACATTGCCCGCATCGGCGCGGGCGAGGGCCGGCGCATCCTCGATGAGGTCAAGGCCGAACTGGCGGCTGCGGAGTAGGGCAGTGAAGGCGCCGGGTGCTTACCCCAAAGAGACCGACCCCAGAGAGGCGACGGAAGACGGGCGCATCGCCGACAACATCGTCTATTTCGCCCGCACCTTGCGCAAATCCGGCATGCGGGTCGGGCCGGCTTCGGTCAAGGATGGGATCGAGGCGGTGCTGGCAGCCGGCATCGGTTCGCGCGACGATTTCTACTGGACGCTGCATGCCGTGCTGGTGTCGCGGCACGAGGATCACCCTGTTTTCGACGAAGCCTTCCGGCTGTTCTGGAAATCGCGCGAGCTGATCGAGAAACTTCTGGCGATGTTCTCGCCTGTGGCGCCCGACACCAGGGAGAAGCAAAAGCCGCGCGCGGCAGAAAATCGCGTCAGCCAGGCCATGTTCGAAGGCCACGAGAAGAATCGGCCGGTCAGGGAAATCCCGGAGATCGAAGTCGACGCCCGGCTAACCTTCTCCGGGAATGAAGTGCTGCGCGGCAAGGACTTTGCCCAGATGAATGCCGACGAGATGGCAGACGCCAAGAAGGCGATTGCCCGGCTGCGGCTGCCGTTCGACATGGTCCGTACCCGACGCTTCAAGGCAGACCTGCATGGCCGCCGTATCGATCCACGCGCCATGATGCGCTCGGCCGCGCGCACCGGCGGCGAACTGATCCTGCCGAAATTCCGCTCAGCCCGCGAAGTGCATCCGCCGCTGGTGGTTCTCGCCGATATCTCCGGTTCGATGAGCCAGTACACGCGCATCTTCCTGCACTTTCTGCATGCGCTGACCGAAAAACGGCGGCGCGTGCACACCTTCGTCTTCGGCACGCGACTGACCAATCTCACGCGGCAGATGCGCCATCGCGACCCCGATGCCGCCCTTGCCGACTGCTCGGCGGCGGTGAAGGACTGGTCGGGCGGCACCCGCATCGGCGATACGCTGGCGGAGTTCAACAAGCACTGGTCACGCCGCGTGCTCGGGCAGGGCGCGGTGGTGCTTTTGATCACCGACGGTTTGGAGCGCGACGATGTTTCCGGCCTGTCGGAGGAGATGGATCGCCTGCACAAATCCTGCCGGCGGCTGATCTGGCTCAACCCGTTGCTGCGCTTTGACGGTTTCGAGGCCCGCGCCCGCGGCGTCAAGGCGATGCTGCCTCATGTCGACGAGTTCCGCTCGGTACACAATCTCGATGCGCTGGCCGACCTCTGCGCCTCGCTGGACAAGAAATCCGCCGCTTCGGTCGATCCGCGTCGCTGGCAGGACGCTGGTGTCAGGCGCGCCGCATAGCCATATTGGATTCCGAAAACAGGCTCCCAGAGAAAACAGACTTTGAGGCAAGCGATCATGGACAACAGCATCTATCTCGATGAGGCCCGCGACCCCTTGATCATCGCGGAAGGCTGGATGAAGGACGGCAAGGATGTCGCCATCGCCACTGTGGTCGAGACCTGGGGTTCGGCGCCGAGGCCGGTCGGTAGCCATCTGATCATCGACGCCGAAGGCAATTTCCACGGCTCGGTCTCGGGCGGTTGCGTCGAGGGCGCGGTGGTGAGCGAGGCGATCGACGTCATCGACTCGGGGAAAGCCAAGATGCTGGAATTCGGCGTTGCCGACGAAACCGCCTGGCAGGTCGGCCTATCCTGCGGCGGCCGCATCAAGGTCTATGTGGAGCGGCTCGGTTAGGCATGGATCCCTACGCTCTCAAAGCCCTCAATGCCGAACGCCGTGCCCGCCGTGCGGCGATCCTGGTGACCGATCTCGGCGACGGCCGCGACCGCATCGTGCGAGAAGGCGATCAGGTTGCCGGCGATCTCGGCCAAGCGATCGCCAAGGCTTTCCGCACCGGCAATTCGGGTTCGGTCGAGGCTGAAGGGCGCACCTTCTTCCTCAACGCGCATTTGCCGCAGCCGCGCCTGGTGGTAGTCGGCGCCGTCCATATCAGTCAGGCGCTGGCGCCGATGGCCAGGATCGCCGGCTATCCCCTGGAGATCGTCGATCCGCGCACCGCCTTCGCCACCCCGGACCGTTTTCCCGATGTAGCACTCCATGCCGAATGGCCGGAGGATGTGCTGAAACGCCAGCCGCTCGACAGCTATACGGCGCTGGCCGCCGTCACCCATGATCCGAAGATCGACGATTTCGCACTGAAGGCCGCGCTCGACGCCAACTGTTTCTATGTCGGCGCACTCGGCAGCCGCAAAACACACGCCAGGCGCGTCGAGCGCCTGCTGGCGCTCGGCGCCAGCGCCGACCAGATCGCCCGCATCCACGCACCGATCGGTATCGACATTGGCGCGGCGAGCCCGGCCGAGATCGCCGTCGCCATCCTGGCGCAGACGATCCACGCCTTTCGCTCGCGCGGTCTCGAAGCCAAAGGCGCGGCGGCGTGAAGTTCGGGCCGATCCCGATCGATCAGGCGCAAGGCGCGGTGCTGGCGCATGCCACGACGGCGGGCGAGCGGCGTTTCCGCAAGGCGCACAGGCTGAGCACGCAGGACGTGGCGGTGCTGAAGGCGGCCGGCATTACCGAGATCGTCGTGGCGGTGCTTGCCGCCGATGACCTCAGCGAGGATGCGGCGGCCGAAAAGATTGCTGCCAGCATGGCCCACCGCAACATCGAGGCAAAACCGGCCGCGACCGGCCGCGTCAACCTCCATGCCAAGGCCGCCGGTCTCTTCACCGTCGATGCCGCCATGATCGACGCCATCAATGCGGTCGACCCGACCATCACCATCGCCACGCTGGCGCAGCACGCGCCGGTTGAGCAGGGCCAGATGGTGGCGACGGTCAAGATCATCCCGTTCGCCGTTGCCTCGGCCCTTGTCGATGCGGTGACAAAGATCTGCGCCGGCGGCGAGATCTTCGCCGTCAACGCCTACCATCCGGTGCGCATCGGCGTCATTCAGACGATGCTGCCCGGCATCAAGCCCAGCGTGCTCGACAAAACGCTGCGCGTCACCGAGGCCCGGCTGGCACGCTCCGGCGGTCGGCTGACGACGGAGCGCCGCACGCCGCACGAGATCGCGCCTGTAGCCGAGGCAGCGGCCGCGCTGGCGCGCGACAACGACATGGTGGTGATCTTCGGCGCCTCGGCGATGAGCGATTTCAACGATGTCGTTCCGGCGGCGATCGAGGCAGCAGGTGGCACGGTGATCCGCGCGGGCATGCCGGTCGATCCCGGCAATCTGCTGGTGCTGGGCACGCTGGACGGCAAGCGCGTCATCGGCGCGCCCGGTTGCGCCCGCAGCCCCAAGGAGAACGGTTTCGATTGGGTGCTCGACAGGCTGATCGCCGGTCTCGACGTCACCGCCAAGGACATCGCCGGCATGGGCGTTGGCGGCCTCTTGATGGAAATCCCGACCAGGCCGCAGCCGCGCGAGCCGCTGCCGGCGAGAGCCGGGCTGAAGGTCGAGATCGTGCTTCTGGCCGCCGGTCGCTCCAGCCGCATGGGCGGGCCGAACAAGCTTCTGGCGCTGTTCGACGGCAAGCCGCTGGTGCGCCGCACCGCTGAACGGGCGCTCGATTCCAAGGCTTCTGCCACCGTTGTCGTCACCGGCCATCAGCGCGAGCGGGTGCACGCCGCGCTCTCGGGCCTCGACGTGATCTTCGCCGACAATTCGGATTTTGCCGACGGCCTGTCCTCGTCTCTAAAAGCCGGCATTGCCCGCGTTGGAGCCGAGGCGGCCGGCGCCATGATCGTCCTCGGCGACATGCCGGGTATCTCATCGGCCGATCTCGACCGGTTGATCGAGGCCTTCCGTAGGGACGGCGGCCGCTCAGTGGTGCGTGCCGCCCATGACGGCCGCCGCGGCAATCCGGTGCTGCTGCCACGCGCGCTGTTTGGAGGCATCGCTCACCTCGAGGGCGACACCGGCGCCCGCCATCTGGTCGAGGCCGAGGGACTGGATGTCATCGACGTCGAGATCGGCGACGGCGCGTCGGTCGACGTCGACACCCGCGAGGCGCTCGAAGACGCCGGCGGCGTGCTGCAGGATTGACAAAGCGAAGCCGAAAAACGCATGCCTTTAGCATGGCTCTCTCTTTACTTGCCTCAGCGCTTCTACCCCCCTCTGGCCTGCCGGCCAGGCCAGCAGGCCAGAGGGGGGTAGCCGCGTTCCATACCCTTCTGGTTTCACTTCTTTTCTTGTTCTCCGCCGCCCACGCGGACGCGCTCGAACTAAAACCCTACAAGGATGACCTCTTCGCCTATCCGGCGACGCTCTCGTCCACGGACAAAGGCGCCTACACCGTCATCGACTATCGCGAGATGCGCGACATCAACGACCGCGACGAGGTGCCGGAAAAGCGCGTGCAGGCTAAGTATACCGACACCGGCGTGCGCAAGGTGCAGCGGGATTTGATGCTGAAAACCGATGCCGGCGATGTCAGGCATGTCGCCGTCGGCAAGACCGAAGGCGCCGGCATCATCGTGCTTTACCTGCACGGGCAGGGCGGCAGCCGCAAGCAGGGCGTCGACGACTTCACCTTCGGCGGCAATTTCAACCGCATCAAGAACCTGATGGCCGGCAATGGCGGCCTCTACCTCTCACCGGATTTCACCGATTTCGGCGACAAGGGCGCGGCCCAGGTCGCGGCGCTGATCGGCCACTATGCCGAGGCTTCGCCGGACGCGAAAATCTTCGTCGCCTGCGGCTCGATGGGCGGCATGCTGTGCTGGAAGCTGGCCGGCCGCAACGATACGGGACGGCGGATAAACGGGCTGCTGCTGCTCGGCTCGCTATGGGATGACAGTTTCCTGTCGAGCCCCGCCTACAGGCGCCATGTGCCGGTGTTCTTCGGCCAGGGCAGCAAGGACCCGGTCTTTCCCGTGGAGAAGCAGGAAGCCTTCTTCCGCTCCATCATTGCGAACTCGAAAGCCTATCCGACCCGGTTCGTCCGGTTCGAGACCGGCACCCATGGCACGCCGATCCGCATGGTCGACTGGCGCCAAACGCTGAACTGGATGCTGTCGAAAGCGCCCTGACGCATATCGCCCAGAGGTGCCCGTTGGTTTTGGCGATCATGGTTCGGCCGATATCCTTGCTGGTGTAGGCTGATATGATCCAACAGATCGGAAGCACAGCGATGGACGCTCACCCCTTCAAGATCCAAATTCCGAACGAACAACTTGAAGATCTCCAGCGCCGGCTTAGCGCAACACGATGGCCAATTCCGCTAAGCGAAGCGGGCTGGAGCGATGGGGCCGACCTGCCGTTCATCAAGCGTCTTGCGGATTTCTGGCGAGACCGCTTCGACTGGAGAGTGCAAGAGGCGCGGCTGAACCGGCTGCCGCAATATCTGACGAGGCTGAACAACCTAGATGTCCACTTTGTCCACCAGCCAGGCAACGGACCGGCGCCGCTGCCGCTGATCATAACGCATGGCTGGCCCGGCTCCTTCATCGAAATGGAACACGTCATTCCATTGCTGGCAGACCCAGCTGCCCATGGTGGTGACCCGGCCGACGCTTTCCACGTGGTAGTTCCCTCTTTGCCCGGATACGGCTTTTCGCAGGCGCCGACGGAACCAGGCTTCCATTCCGGCCGCATCGCGGAGTTATGGGTACAGTTGATGCGCGGGCTCGGCTACGACCGCTTCGCTTCCCAAGGAGGCGACATCGGCGCGGGCGTTTCCGCCTGGATGGCACGGCTCCATTCCGAAAGCGTGCTTGGCGTCCACGTCAATTACATTCCCGGGAGCTATCGGCCACCTTTGGGTGCAGGTCTGCCACCTGTCACCGTTGAGGAGCAGGCCTTCCTGGACAAGGCCGCGGCCTGGACGGCAACGGAGGGCGCCTATGCCCATCTGCAGGGCACGAAGCCTCAGACGCTTGCTTATGCGCTGACAGACTCGCCGATCGGTCTCGCAGCCTGGATGATCGAGAAGTTCCGTAGCTGGAGCGATTGCGACGGTGACGTGGAGCGCACCTTCGGCATGGACACGCTCCTTACGGATGTTTCGCTCTATTGGTTCAGCAACGCGCTCACCTCGTCCTTGCGGCTCTACAAGGAGAATCGACTGTTCCCTCTTGCGTTCGAGACGCTGGAACGCGTTTCGCCGCCATTTGGGGTAGCGCTTTTCCCTCGCGAGTTGCCGATGCCGCCTCGATCCTGGGTGGCGCGGGTCTTTGACGTTCAGCGATGGACATCGATGCCGCGAGGCGGCCATTTCGCTGCGCTGGAGGAACCGAGTCTTCTGGTCGAGGACATTCGCGCCTTCTTCCGGCCGATGCGTTCCCGGCCTGAAACGAGAAGGCGAATGTGAAGGACTGCTTGAGCGCGGCGGTTCCTGATAAGATCCCTACGGCGCGGTGTTGTAGTCGACCACCGTCTGCGGGTTCTCCTCGCCATCGTAAGACGCGTCCACATCATATTGGACGAGGGAAAAATCGCCGTTACGGAACAGGTATATCCCTTTGTCCGAGGCGTCGCCGATGCCGCGCCATTTGTTGAACGTGGTCAGCGTCTTGGCGTCTTCGTCATATTCGGAATTGGCCGCCCAGCCGGTGGTGCGGAAGCCGATGATATCCATGCCCAGCAGTTTGCCGTCGCTGTCATTGTTCTCGTAACGGATATCCATTTCGGGCTCGGTGAACTGCAACTGCCGCACGCCCGATACTTCGTCGGTCATGTAGTAGACCGAACTTGCGTTATAGGCTGCCGCTTGGCAGTAGAACTCGAAAAGCCGCGTTTCCTTGTCGGGATCGCTGGCAGCCGCGTCCTTTGCCTTGTATTTGATCGAAAAGATGTTCGGCTCCTCGCCGAGAAACTGCTTGTCACACTGATCGCCATAATCGGCGGCGAACAGTTTCTTCACGTGCTCGAGTGCGGTGTCCTTCTTCGGCGGCGGCGGCCCGTCACCACAGCTTGGCGGCAGCGCCTCCTCGAAATCGGCCTTGGACGGCTTCAGCGCGCCCTTGTCGATAAAGATCGGTCGGAACGGCGGGGCCTGGATCTGAGCGCTGACCTGGCGCAGCGTGTAGCAGCCGGCGAAGACCGCTTCATTGCCGTTCTTGTCGGTGGCGCGGATGGCGACCGGAACGCTGTAATAGATGCTGCCGGCTGCGCCCTCGTCGGAAACAGCACCGGTTTCGACGTCGACCCTGCCGGTCCCGTCATAGCCCTTGACGAAGGTATCGAAATCCTTTGCCGGCTTGGTATCGCCGTAGTAAGCCCAGGCGCGGGCGAATTCGTGCCGGTTGATGGCGCTGTAGAGCGAGCGGATGACGGCTGCGGCATCCGACCTGTCATCGACGTAAGGGGCTTGGTCATCGGCTGCCGGTTCATCGTCGGCGAACACAGCCTGGCCGGATGCGGCAAGGGAGCAAAAGGCGGCCGCTGCCAGAAAGACGCGTCTCATCGGAGAATCTCCACCACGAAAGGAGCCTATCATAGAGATTGCGGCGACGTGGTGACGCTTGAAGAATCGCCCGGGAAGGCGCTACGTCCCGCGGTCGGCGCTTCAGCCGCAATGGAGATTTGACGTGACACTATCGATGTATGAAGCCTCGGTGCCGGTGTTTTCGGCCAGGCTGAAGGCGCTGTCCGGCGTGCTGTCGGCCGCCGAACAGAATGCAACTGAACGCAAGATCGACCCGCAGGTGTTTTTGACCGCGAGGTTGGCGCCCGACATGTACGCACTGGTCAGGCAGGTGCAGGTTGCCACCGACCACGCCAAGGGCGCGCCATCACGGCTGGCCCGTCGCGAAGTGCCGAAATACGAAGACAATGAAGCGACCTTCGCCGAGTTGCAGGCGCGCCTGACCAAGACGCTCGATCTGCTGGCGTCATTCTCAGCCGCCGAATTCGAGGGTTCGGATGAAAGGGTGGTCGAACTGAAGTTTGGCCAGCGCGAAGCCTCGATGCCAGGCATGCAGTATCTGCTGCATGTCGCCATGCCCAACTTCTATTTCCACGTGACCACCGCCTACGACATCCTGCGCCACAATGGCGTGCCGCTGACCAAGGGCGCCTATCTCGGTAATCGTTGACGAATTGCGCGTTGCGAGGTTTCCCGGCCGCTGCCGGGAAACCTCGTATGACGCTGGTTCAGCGCCAAGGCTTACTCAACGCAGTGACATTTCGCGCGCGATGCGTGGGAAATCGGCCGGCTTGACGCCGATGTCGGCGCGGTCGGCATTGCTCATCGAGTGCAGCAGTGCCAGGGCGGAACGATAACGCTGATGCTCCTGCGGACGCGGACGGGCAAACATTTCAGTGAAGAACCCCATGATTCGGCCCCTTGTTGATCCTCCACGGCGCCGAGTATAGGAAAATTGTGAAGATTGTGCAGTGCAGCATTTGCATGGCAGCCATGCCAAGCGATTTTTTTTCGGCACAATTGCCGCGTGCGCTGAAACTTGTGGCGCATCCCCACCGTATGCATAGACGCTGGCACATGGCCGGCTTTTCCTCGCCACTCCTGGCGAATTTCCGGACTGCATGCAAATGCAGTCCGGCTTTTTGTTGGGTCTTGCGCATCGCCAACCGGGCCCGCCCAAACCTCGCAAACGCCTAAACTGGTTAAGATCAGCGGCATTCATTTTTAACGAGCCGGTTCTATGCTGCGACCGGCTCTGTTCGCACGCTTAAACGAGGGGGAGGCTGACATCGGCGCCAAGCGGGATTTCGCTTCCTTGCTCGACGATCTGTTCGTTGCCTCCGACAAGGATGAGGCGGCGGAAGAGACGAGCGCCCGGCCGTCGATCCCGTTCGACTATCTCTCCGTGGCCGACGAGCTTCATTCCGGCCGCATCAAGGTCTCGGGCGAAACATTCGCCGCCGAATACCGCGAGGCGGGAGCCGATCTGGCCGCAGAATTCGCGGCCCTTCTCGATCATGCCAAGCTGGCGCTGGCCGGCGAGGAGGCAAAGCCCGAGGAAAAGCTGCCGCCGATCGACCCTGACGCGATCGCCGTCGAGCTCGGCCTCGATCATCCCGTCAAGAACGCCGATCTCGGCCGCATGCGCCGCAGCTTCGCCTTCGCCAACCACCCCGACCGCGTCGCGCCGCATCTGCGCCAGCGCGCCATGATCCGCATGCAGGTGGCCAATATGCTGATCGATGAGGCCAAGCGGCGCGCGCTGGCCGGCGTCCGGCGCTGACTTTTCCAGGGTTCACGCAAAAGTCGGGTTCCCTGAGGGTTGGAGAGCGGCGCCGCTTTCCCTATACATGCGGCTTCCTTCCCGCGCTGTCCGCGCAAACCTCCCGCCGGAGAAACCCCATGCACAAACGCCGTCTCGGTCGGACCGATCTTCTTGTTACCCAGATCTGCCTGGGGTCGATGACCTGGGGCGAGCAGAACACCGAGGCCGAAGGCCATGCGCAGATGGATCTGGCCTTTGAGCGCGGTGTGAATTTCATCGACACCGCCGAGCTCTACCCGATCCCGCCCAAAGAGGAGACTCAAGGACGGACGGAGAAGTTCATCGGCAGCTGGATGAAGGCCAACGGCAACCGCGACAAGGTCATCCTGGCCTCGAAAGTGGTCGGCCGCACCGCCAACAGCTGGTTCCGCGGCGGCCGTCCGTCGAAGCTGGTGCGCGCCGACATCTTTGACGCCATCGACAAATCGCTGGCCAAGCTCGGCACCGACTATCTTGATCTCTATCAGATCCATTGGCCGGAACGTGACATTCCCTGGGGCGCCAATCCGACCCGCGTGGGTGCTGTGCCGCGCCGTGCCGACGCCGTTGGCGCGCCGGCCGGCGAGACGCCGATCGCCGAGACACTCGCCGTCTTCGAGGAGCTGGTGAAGGCGGGAAAGATCCGCCATCTCGGCCTGTCGAACGAGAACTCCTGGGGCGTCATGCGCTTCATTGCCGAGGCCGACAAGGGCGTCGGCCCGCGCATCGTTTCGCTGCAGAACGCCTACAATCTGGTCAACCGCACCTTTGAGGTGAACCTCGCCGAAGTCTGCGACCGCGAAGAGGTTGGCTTTCTCGCCTATTCGCCGCTGGCGCAAGGCTATCTCACCGGCAAATACGACCATGGCGCGCGACCGCAAGGCTCGCGCTCGCAGCTGTTCAACCGCGGCCAGCGCTACGAGACGCCGAATGCCGCGGAAGCGCAGCTCGCATACAACGAACTGGCGCGCTCCTTCGGCCTTGAACCTGCGCTGTTTGCCAACGCCTATGTCGCCAGCCGGCCGTTCGTCACCTCCAGCATCATCGGCGCGACGACGATTGCCCAGCTTGAGATGGCGCTGTCGTCAGCCGACGTGACCTGGACCGACGAGATGCAGAAGGGCGTGGATGCGATCCACCAGCGC
The DNA here is from genome assembly GCF_040321955.1 of Mesorhizobium sp. M0217. Classification (NCBI taxonomy): domain Bacteria; kingdom Pseudomonadati; phylum Pseudomonadota; class Alphaproteobacteria; order Hyphomicrobiales; family Phyllobacteriaceae; genus Mesorhizobium; species Mesorhizobium sp. M0217. Next base: position 120,697 of record NZ_JAMYSN010000012.1, read on the forward strand.
GTCGGCAATCCGTGCCCATAAGCAGACCGTTTGGCCGGGATTGCCGAGCAAAGACAAGGGGAAGGGGACAGCCATGGATTTTCCGATCGAGACCGTCAGGGGAAAATTTCCGGCGCTGGACCTGACCGACAAGGGCCGCCGGCGCATCTATCTCGACAATCCGGCCGGCACCCAGGTGCCGCAAGCGGTTGCCGACGCGGTGGCGCGCTGCCTCCTCACCACCAACGCCAATCTCGGCGGCTATTTCGAAACCACGCGTGCCGCGCAAAAGGTGTTCGACGACGCCCATGCGGCGATGACCGATTTCCTGGGTGCAGCGAGCGCGGAGGAAATAATCATCGGCGCCAACATGACGACGCTGACCTATCACATGTCGCGCACGCTCGGCCGCGGCTTCAAGCCGGGCGACGAGATCATCGTCACCCGCATGGATCATGAGGGCAACGTCTCGCCCTGGCTGCAGCTGGCCGAAGATCTTGGCCTCGTCGTGCGCTTCCTGCCCTTCGACGAAAAGAGCTGGCAGGTCGAGGAGGCGGCGCTCAGCGCCCTGCTCACCGACAAGACTCGGCTCGTGGCGCTGAACTATGCCTCGAACCTCACCGGCTCGATCAATCGGGTGAAAGCGCTGACGGCCATCGCCAAACAGGCCGGCGCGGTGGTCTATGTCGACGCCGTGCAGTTCGCGCCGCACGGGCTGGTCGACGTGCAGGACCTCGGCTGCGACTTCCTGGTTTGCTCTGCCTACAAGTTCTTCGGCCCGCACATGGGCATTCTTTGGGGCCGCCGCGACATCATCGATGCGCTGCAACCCTACAAATGCCGTTGCTCGTCCAATGGCCTGCCGGAGCGCTTCGAACTCGGTACGCCGCAGATCGAACTGATGGCCGGACTTACCGCAGCGGTCGATTACTTCGCCGAACTCGGTGCTGCGGCCGGCGAGGGCGGTTCGCGAAGGCAAAAGATCGCAAAGGCATACGAAGTGTCGATCGCCTACGAAAACCCGCTGGCGCTGAGGCTGATCGATGGGCTGTCCGCCATTGAGGGCCTGACCATCCGCGGCATCACAGATCAGAAGCGTGTCATTGAGCGCGTGCCGACCGTGTCCTTCACCGTCGACGGCATCGTGCCAGAGACGATCGTGCGGCAGATGAATGCCGAGAACATTTTTCTATGGTCGGGTCACAACTACGCCTGGGAGATCGTCCACCATCTCGGCATTCCGGCCGAGCAGGGAGTCGTGCGCATCGGTATTGCGCACTACAACACGGCGGCAGAGATCGACGAGACGTTGGAAAGCGTGCACCGGGTGATCGCCATGCTGAGGCAGCAGCGCTAGTCAGCTATCGCTGTTTGCCGCCGAAACCGGTGAGGAACGCCGTGAGATTGTCGCCGAGCGCGTCGCAGAGATAGCCGCCTTCCTGAACGATAATCGTCGGCAGGCCAAGCTTGGCAATTGCCTCGCCGATCCGCGAGAAACCGGGCGTGGTCACCGAAAGCCCGCCGAACGGATCGCCCTCGAACGCATCGAGACCGAGCGCCACGACCAGCGCGTCCGGCGAAAAGGCGCGGATACGCTGGAACGCCACTTCGAGCGCCTCCAGAAACGCCGCGTCGGCTGATTTGCGCGGCAATGGCAGGTTGAAATTATAGCCGAGGCCCGGACCTTCGCCGCGCTCATCGGCATGGCCCCAGAAGAACGGATAGAAGCGCACCGGATCGGCGTGCAGCGACACCGTCAGGACGTCGGAACGCGTATAAAAGATGCCTTGCGTGCCGTTGCCGTGATGCAGGTCGACATCGAGGATCACCACCCGCGCTGCCTGCTTGCGCAACACCTGGGCCGCGACCGCTGAATTGTTGATGAAGCAGAAGCCGCCGGCGACATCGGCAAAGGCATGATGGCCGGGCGGCCGGCAGAGCGCATAAGCGGCAGGCGCGCCCGATATCACCGCTTCGGCTGCCTCGACTACACTCCAGGCGCTCCACAGCGCGCTGTGCCAGGTTTCGGCCGAGATCGGGCAAGCGGTGTCGGCCATGTGGTAGCCGGCCTGGCCGACCGCCGAGGCCGGATAGGACCCTGTGCGGGCCAGTGGATGGATGTTGGGGATGACTTCCGCGGATGCGCCCTCGATGCGCTGCCAGCGCGCAAAAATGTGTTCGAGGAAGGCGAGATACTCCGGCGTATGCACGGCCGCCACCGGGCCTAGGCCATGTTCCCTGGGCCGCTCGATCATCAATCCGGCGGATTTTGCGCCGGCTAACAATCGCTCTACCCGCTCCGGCTGTTCGGGATTGGGCTGCGGCGCACCGCTGGACAGAAAGGCCTTCGGGTCGTGGCGTTTCTGCTCCTCGGCAAAGAAGGCTTTCATTCCGCGTCCCCATCCTGCGCTGCATCGGCAAAGGCGAAAAAGGCATCGCCAACAATCTTCTGCGTCTGCTCGTAGCTCGACCAGGCGATGCCCAGTCTCTCATAAAAAGCCTTGGCGCCGTCATTGTCGGTGTCGACGGACAGCCTGAGATAGGCGCCGCCATCCCGGCGGCAGTCGCGCGCGACCCGGCGCAGCAGTCTTTCGCCGATCTTGCGGCCGCGAAACCGGTCCTCGACATAGAGGTCCTGGATATAGACGCCGGGCCGCCCCATCCATGTCGAGAAGATCGGGAAATGCAGGCAGAGCCCCGCAAAATCGCCGCCGATCTCGGCGATCAGGGTGGAGAAGGCGGGTTTGTCGCCAAAGCCGTAGCGGCGGAGATCGTCGGCAGTGGACGTGATCTCCTGATGCGCGCCGATATGGGTGCCGAGCTTGAGCAGCGCGGCATGGATGGTGTCGACGTCGTCGATGGTGCCGGGGCGGAGGGTGACTGTACTCACGATAGGCAAGGCGCCCAGGCACCCCCCTCTGTCCTGCCGGACATCTCACCCTCAAGGGGGGAGATTGGCAGCTTTGGCGCTGCCATCCATTTTGCAACGATTGAGATTGGCGAAGGCCGCAGTGACATCCGATCTCCCCCCTTGGGGGTGAGATGTCCGGCAGGCCAGAGGGGGGTGTGCCAGAACGCCATCATCGCAGATCAATCATCTCAAAACGCCACCCGGTCCCCACCCTTCAGCGCCAGCATCTCCCGCGCCTCCGCCGGTGTGGCCACCTCCAACGACAGGCCATCGAGAATGCCACGTATCCTGCGCACCTGGTCAGCGTTGGATTTCGCCAGCTGGCGTCCGTCGTAGAGACTGTCCTCCAGCCCGACGCGGACATTGCCGCCCATCGCCGCTGCGATCGAGATCAGCGGCATCTGGTGGCGGCCGGCGGCGAGCACCGAGAACTGGTAGCTGTCGCCGAACAGCTTGTCGGCAATGCGCTTCATGTGGATGAGATTGTCGGGATCGGCACCGATGCCACCCAGAATGCCGAGCACGAATTGAATGAACAGCGGCCCCGACACCAGCCCGCGGTCGCGGAAATGCGCCAGCGAATAGAGATGGCCGACATCGTAGCATTCGAACTCGAAGCGCGTGCCGCAGCCCTTGCCGAGCTTTTCGAGCACGCCTTCCATATCGGCAAAGGTGTTCTTGAAGATGGTGTCGCGGGTGGCTTCGAGCAGCTTTGGTTCCCACTCGTGCTGCCATTCCCTTGGCTTGTCGAGCATCGGGAACAGCGCGAAATTCATCGAGCCCATGTTCAGCGAACACATTTCCGGCTCGGCCCGCAGTGGTGCCGCCAGCCGCTGGTCGAGCGTCATCAGCGACGAACCGCCGGTGGTGATGTTGATCACCGCATCGGTCGCTTGCTTGATGCGCGGCAGGAACTGCATGAACACCTCAGGATCGGCGGTCGGCCGGCCGTCTTTGGGATCGCGGGCGTGGAGATGCAGGATTGAGGCGCCAGCCTCGGCCGCCGCGATGGCGTCGGTCGCGATCTGGTCCGGCGTCACCGGCAGATAGGGCGACATGGACGGGGTGTGCACCGAGCCAGTGACCGCGCAGGTGATGATGACTTTCCTCGGCGCCATTCTTTAGCCCTCAGCCTTCGACCGGCAGGTCGAGTTCGGCGGCCAGAACTTCCAGCGAATCGCCGATGATGGAAATGATCTCGCCGACCTCTTCAGCCGTGACGATCATCGGCGGCGCCACCATGAAATTGTCGCCGTCGACACCGCCCTTGACCCTGCGGCCGTAGATGATCAGCCCGCGCTCGTAGGCGAGGTCGAGCAGGCGCTGCGTGGCTTTCTTGCCCTGTTCGATCGGCCGTAGAGTTTCGGGATCGGCAACCATCTCGGCGCCGGTGAGCAGGCCTTTGCCTCGGACATCGGCGATGAACGGAAAACGCTTCGCCAGCGCTTTCAGCCCGTCCATCAGCACGTCGCCCATCGCGGCGGCATTGGCGATCAGGTCGAGGCGGTCCATCTCGCCGAGCACGGCGAGCCCGGCCGCGCAGGCGAGCGGATTGCCAGCATAGGTGTGGCCATGCTGGAAGCCGCCCGACGCCAGCAGCGGCTCGACCAGCCGCATCGGGGCGGCCAGCGCGCCGAGCGGCGCATAGCCGGAGCCAAGCCCCTTCGACAGCGCGACGATGTCGGGCTTGCAGTTCCAATGGTCGCCGCCAAGGAATTTTCCGGTGCGGCCGGCGCCGCTCATCACTTCATCATGGATGAGCAGGATGCCGTAGCGGTCGCAGATCTCGCGTATACGCGGATAATAGCTGTCCGGTGCGACGAGGGCCGAAGTCGCCGCACCGCCGATCGGCTCCATGATGAAGGCGAGCACGCTGTCCGGGCCCTCGGCCTGGATCTTCTCCTCCAGCATGTCGGCATAACGGACGCCGCGCTGCTCCATCGAAAGATTGTCGCGGTCGCGCCATGCCGTCGGCGCCGGCACGGTCGGCATCACCCGCATCATCGGTGTGAACGTTTCGGCCAGCGCATCGTCGCCGGTTATCGAAAGCGAACCCAGCGTGCCGCCATGATAGGAGGGAAAACGCGTGATAACCTTCCAGCGCTTCGGCTGGCCGGTCGCGACCGCCCATTGCCGCGCCAGCTTGATGCAGGATTCCGTCGCCTCCGAACCGCCGGAGACGAAGAAGATTCGGTCCATGCCCTCCGGCAGTTTGCCGGCGAGCTCCCGCGCCAGTTCTTCCGCCTGCTCGTTCTCGAAATGCAGCCGGTAGGCGAAGGTGGCGCGGTCCATCTGCCGCTTCATGGCGTCGAGCACGTTGCGGTTGGAATGGCCGATATTGGCGACCATCGGTCCGCTCGATCCGTCGATGAAGCGGCGGCCGTCCTGCGTCCACATATAAATGCCTTCGGCGCGGTCGATCAGCGGCCGGCGCAGGCTGGAGAGGTAGAACAGGTGCGAGGGCGCGCGCGTTTCTGAACCAGTTGATGAGGGCTTCTGCATGTCAGGACTTTCCGAGGTAGCGATCGATTACATTCCTGGTCACGCGCTCGACCATGGGATCCTGCCTGAGCAGGCCGGCGACCCATTCGCAGCTTCCGGCGTGGAAAACCTCGCCCTTGCCGCGCGGAAAATTGACGATCATGCCGTTGCCGCGTTTGACCTTTTCCAGATTGGCGTCGGTCGCCTCGCCAAACAGCGTTTCGGCCGTAAAGCGGCCATCCTCGTCGGCGAGAAACTGGTCCTCGATCGGGATATCGGCGCTTTCCTCGACCTGGCTCGCCATGCCGACGGCCAGCACCTGCAGCCCGTCAGGCGCACCGCTGTCCGGTGTCGGATAGGGCAGGCCGCCGCGGATCTCGAAATCGAGCCCGTCGACCTCATAGCCATAGACATGGCTGTCGGCGCCGAGCAGGTCGCCATAATAGATGCCGGTGCCGGCGAAGGCCCAGTGCTCGGGCCGATAGACCGGAAAGCCGCGCACGCCGCGCGGTGCGCATCCGCCCCAGCCGGCATAGACGCCGCGCGTCGCGTTGAGGCCGAAGGTCATTGCGCCGGGACGACCGATCTCAGGCGCTTCCCAGGAGTTGGTGGCCCGGGTGACGTCGCCGCTATAGGCCGGGTCTTCGGCCCGCGCCCGGTATTTGTAGCAGACCTGCCGGCGGCCTTCGTCCTCGAGCCTGGTCTGCCACATGAAATTGCCGGCAAAGCGAGCCGCATGACCGCCGCGCTCGACGTAGCTGTCGACGGCGTCCCGCATTTCCCAGGTCCAGTACTCGTCATGGCCGACGAAGACGACGCAGTCGTAGCCGTCGAGGATCTCGGGCGAGAAGTGCAAATCGTGCTGGCTGGCGAGATCGACGCCGTAGCCGGCGCGCTCGGCAAAGCGGAAGAAGTGGCTGTCATAGCTCGCCCAGCCGGAGGAGGTGTATTTCTTCGAATGTCCCGTGGCGTACGCCCATTCCATGTGCGGATAGCGCGGCACTGTTTTCGGCGGCACGGCAACCTCCAGCGGCACGCGCGGCGCGTCCTTGGGCAACACCACGAAGCCACGGCACCAAGGCCGCTGCGTCGACACCATGCGCGCATACTGGTCGCGGCCCGGGCCGGTGATGCCTTGATAGGCGTTGGAGCCGCCCCATGTGTTGTAGGACAGCCACGTGCCGGTCGCCGCCACCTGCAGCACGCGACCGGGTTTTCTGCCGGGCAGGGGCGCGACGATGATGAGGTGATGGCAATGGATGGGCTCGCGCCCGTCCGCCGTCAGCGTCAGCCGATAGGCGCCGGATGGCCAATCCTTGCCGATGCGAAATTCGAAAGACGCCTCCCAGCCGCAGCCTTCGACCGAGCACTGGTCGGGCGTATCCTGCCAGCGCGCCGAAAGCCCCGTTTGCTCGAAGACCTTTGTCTCGCTGCCGCCGTCGCGGACAATGACAATGCTGAAGCGCGGCGCCGTCGAGCTGACATGCAGCGTCACGGTCTCGCCGGCGCGGTAGGAAAATCGATCAGAATAGCACCAGATCTCGCCCCGCTCGCCGTCCATTCCCGGCCATTCATAGTAATGGCCGCGCACTGCCTCGCGGCGCTGCTCGGGCGTCAGTCCGAAATCGGGAAATTCGGTCGGCAGTTGGGTCATGAACACCGGAAAAGTAACAGGCCGCCATTTCGGCCATCTGCCGGCCAAGCGTCAAATGGAAACGATCGGGCCAGCAATTGCATACGACACAATTGCTTGGCCGCTCTTGGCCGCACCTGGCAAACCGACTATCTCAGGCGAGGCGGCATTTTCCGCCTCGGGAGCCGGTATGCTGAGAGTGCAGAAGGTCAAGGTCGACGAAATCTACGTGCCGACGGCGCGCAAGAAGACGCTGCATCCCGAAACGGTCCGGCATCTGGCCGAAGACATACTGGAAAACGGCATGAAGACGCCGATCCAGGTTCGCCATGACGGCAAGCGCCACATCCTGGTCGAGGGCCTGCACCGGCTGGAAGCCGCCAAATGGCTCGGCGAGACCGAGATCGACGCCTATCTGGTGCAGGCCAAGCGCCACTGAGGCGCGCGACCGATCGACAACAGCCAAACCGGTCATTCTTCCGCGGATTTTTCGCAGGGCATGTCGGCACGCGGCGTGCTCGCTCGTCCTTGGGGGGAACCTGAGGAGACCGACATGTCCAGACGAATCTATTTCGCCATTCTTGCCTCGGTCGCTGCCTTGTTTGCAGCGCCCGGCCCAGCCAATGCAGAGGAGACCAAGCCCGCCATGACCACCGAGGCAACAGCCATGCCGAAGCCGGAAAAGTCCGGCTTGCTGCCGATCGACGGCCTGAATTACTACTATGCCGTCTATGGCAAGGGCGAACCGCTGCTTCTGCTGCATGGCGGCCTTGGCACGTCGGACATGTTCGCGCCGCTGCTGCCGAAGCTGGCGGAAAACCGCACCATCATTGCCGTCGACCTGCAGGGCCATGGCCGCACCGCGCTCGGCGAGCGACCCTTCAGCCTGGAGGGGATGGGCGACGACATGGCTGGTATCGTCAAGGCGCTCGGCTATGACAAGGTCGACGTGCTTGGCTATTCGCTGGGCGGCGGCGTCGCCTTCCGCATGGCCGTTCAGCATCCCGAGACGGTGCGCCGGCTGGTCCTGGTCTCGACCGGCTTCGCCGCCAATGGCTTCTATGACGAGATGCGCGGCCAGCAGGCGCAGGTGAGCGCGGCCGCCGCCGATTTCATGAAGGACACGCCGATGTACAAATCCTACGTCGCCGTCGCCCCACGTCCCGACGATTTCCCTAAACTGCTCGATGCGCTGGGCAATTTCATGCGCAAGGATTACGACTATTCCGCCGATGTGGCGAAGCTGAAGATGCCAGTCATGCTGGCCTATGGCGACAGCGACATGTACAAGCCCGAGCACGAGATCAGGTTCTACCAGATGATCGGCGGCGGGCTGAAGGATGCCGGCTGGATGCGTGAGAACCTGTCGCAGAACCGGCTGGCCATCATTCCCAATCGCACCCACTACGACGTCTTCTTCGCACCGGAGCTGACGGCCGCGGCACTGCCCTTCCTCAATGGCGAAACCAAGGTGAAGACCTGGGACGAAGTCCTCAGCGAAACGAAATAGCTTGCCTGAAAATACATGCCGGCCGTCTCGAAGAGGCGGTCGGCTTTTTTGTGCCTGCGAAGCTACGGAGCCTTGGCGCAGCCATTGGTCCTATCGGCGCAATCGATGGCGCCATCAGGGCTTTTCAATTGACCGAAAGGTACCTGTCGATATCATCAAGAGACCTTCAGTGTGATGAGTTCGAATGATGACGAAATACCAGGGCGGATGCCATTGCGGGGCAGTGCGCTACGGCACCGAGGCGGCGCCGCTCAACCAGCGCGTCTGCCACTGCCGGCGCTGCCAGAAGGTCATAGGCGCGGCGTTCAACGCCCGCCTTTTGTTTCGCATCGACGATGTCACGGTCGAGGGAGAGGTGGCGACGGTCAACACCTCTCCGGACCTCAAGCGCGGCTTTTGCGCCGCTTGCGGCACCACGCTGTTTTCCCGACGCGACTCCGCCGGCATCGTCGGCATCACCACCGGCTCGCTCGACGATCCCTCGCTGTTCAAGCCGGAAATGCATATGTGGACCGCCTCGAAGCAGCCCTGGCTGCAGCTCGATGACGGCCTGCCGCACCATGAAGGCGCGCCGCCTCCGAATTGACGCCGGCCTTACCGGAAATTAATCCCGAAACCACGACATAGCCGGCAAAGCGTCATTGGCGGGCCATGATTGCCTGCCTATCTATCGTCTGCGGGCCGGTATCGAGGAGACGACCGATGAGCGACAGAATCAGCACCCTGGACGAGCTTTTGAGCGATCCGATGGTCCTCCTCGTGATGGAGCGTGACCGCGTGCGCCCCGAACAGGTTCGCCTGCTGCTCGAACGTGCCCGCCGCCCGGCCGCCGACGAACCATCGGTGCCGCCGGCGCATGTGGTGGCCAAGACTTGTTTGCAGCAATGGCTGGGAAGGTAAGGCTATGATCCTTCGTCGTCCTCGGGCTTGACCCGAGGATCCACGCCGTGACGTCGGCCGAAGTATGTCGCGGTCGAGAATGGCTTCCTTGCTCGACCCATTTCGCCCAAACTCAATCTTGAACCGTCTTCATGCCATGGATGCAACGGCATGGATTCCAGGGTCTGCCCGACGTCGCTTCGCGACTGCTTCGCCCTAGAATGACGAAGGTAGGTTATGGCCGCCGAACATACCCCGGCCAATTCCTAACAACTTGATTCAAACTTTGTTGGTAATTTCTCGTTAGTAATCGAGGCCGGTTTGTCCGGCGGCGTCTGTTTGCCTTCGGTCTGTTGTGTTTTGCGTACAGGTCCAGATGCGGATTTCAGGCGTCGTCAGTTTCATGTTGGCATCGCTGTGGCTTGCCGGCTGTTCGTCCACAGCGGGCGTCGATGGCTTGCAGCCGTCGAACGAGACGACCAGTTCGGTCGTGCGTCCGAGCGCGCCGGTCACAGCGGCTCCGGCGGAGACCGCCGACCTCGCGCCGATGCGGTCCGACATGGTGGCCGACAACGCTGTGGCCGACAATGCGCCGCCCTTTTCCATGGTCGAGGAAGAAGAGGCCATCGTCGCGGGCACGCCGCAGGGGAGCACCAGACCACAGCTCGAGCCCGCCGCTCTGATGTCTGCGCCGAAGCGGTTGACGCGCGCGGCGCCGGCCATGCTGGCCTCGCCGGTCACCCGCTACGGTTTCCGCGACGCCAAGCCGATCAATTTCGGCAAGGCTTCGCCACGCTACCTTGCCGTCCACGGCGTCGACGTCTCGCGCTGGCAGGGCAATGTCAACTGGGGCAAGCTGCGTGCCCAGGGCGCCAACTTCGCCTATATCAAGGCGACCGATGGCGGCGACCATCTCGACCCGATGTTCATGAAGAACTGGCGCAATGCCGACGCCGCCGGGCTGAAGCGCGGCGCCTATCATTTCTTCTACTGGTGCCGCACTGCGGGCGAGCAGGCCGACTGGTTCATCCGCAATGTGCCGAGGGTCGAAGGCGCGCTGCCACCGGTAATCGATGTCGAGTGGAACGGCGAATCTTCCTGCAAGCGGCGGCCGTCGCGGGCCACCGTGCTGGAAAAGATGAAGGTGTTCATGGACAAGCTGGAGCGCCATTACGGCCAGCGGCCCATCATCTACACCGCACCGGATTTCTATCGCGACAATCTCAAGGGTGCGTTTCTCGATTATCCGTTCTGGCTGCGCGCCGTGGCGCGGCATCCCTCAAAAGTCTATCCCGGCCGCAAATGGCTGTTCTGGCAGTACTCCGGCTCCGGCCTGTCGCACGGCGTGACCGGCCGCATCGACCTCAACGTCTTCCATGGCGACGAGCGCGCCTGGTGGGCATGGGCAGGCGGGCAGACGACCGTCGCCGACGCCGACTGAACGTCAGGCCGGTGCCGGTGCGCCTGCGCTGCCTGCCGCTGCGCCTTGGGTTGAATTTTCAGCGTCTCGCTAACGATCCGCTCACTGTGTCCTTTAGCGGTATCGCAACAGCCTTCCGGTAACGTGCCCGTGATCGGGTTTCGGAGGGGTCCATGCGCAATCCAGTTGTGGCTGTCGCTCTTGCCGCCGCTGTCGGCTACGGGTTTTTCAGCTCGCTCGGCCACATGCCGGGCGGAAGTGGCACTTCGCTGGCCGAGTCGAAGCAGAACGTCGTGTCCTATTCCACCGAGGACAAGGCGATGCAGGCCGCCAAGGACAGCGGCCGCTCGACCCTCAAGCGCTTCCACGAACTGATGGACGCCGGCACACCCGGCACCTACACGGTAAAATTCCCGCTGACCCAGAACGGCGCCACCGAGCATATCTGGCTGCAGCTGGTCGGCTACAGCGACGGCTCCTATATCGGCCTGCTCGCCGACGTCCCGGTCAATGGCAACAAGTACAAGATGGGCGACAGGATGACGGTGACCGAGGCCGACGTCGAGGACTGGATGATCAAGAACGGCAAGGTGATCTATGGCGGCTACACCACGCGCCAGGCGCTTGCGGATATGCCGAAGGAACAGGTTGCAAGATACGGGTTGACCTTCAAGGATTGAGGGTTGAGGCGGGGGCGAGTTTTATCGCGGTGCCTAGAGGGCTGTCGCGCTTTTCGCGTTCGCGTATCTCTGCCGTCTGCGCCAGCACCCAGTCGCGAAACACCTTGATTTTGGGCGCGTTGCGGCGGCTCTCCAGATGCACCAGCCAATAGCCATCGCCGTCCGATCCAAGCACGCCGAATGGCTGTATCAACTGGCCCTTTTCCAACAGGGCGCTGTAAAGGTTTCTGGTGAGGATCGCGGCGCCCTTGTCGGTCAGCGCCGCCATCGCATCATAGGCCTGCGTACCCAGCTTCGGGCCAGCGATGACGCGATCGGGCTCGAACGGCACGCCGGCAGCCTTGAACCAGATTTCCCACCAGGGATCGTCGGCACAGCATAGCGGCACTTGGTAGAGATCCTCGGGGCGGTGGATGCCGCCGACGCTTTCGGCGAGTCTCGGGCTGAGCATCGGCGTATAGTCCGCCTTGAACAGATAGTGAGCCGTCAGGCCCGGCCATTTTCCACTGCCGGTGCGAATGCCGACATCCATGTCGCCGCGCGTGAAATCGGCCAGCCCGTGCGATGTATTCACCTTCACGGCAAGATCGGGATGCATCAGCTGGAATGTTCCAAGCCATACGGCCAGCCAGTTCGATGCGAAGGTTTCCATGGTCGTCACCGACAGCACCCCGGTCGCTCCACCCTTGGTGGCGACCCATGCGTCGGCCAGGGTCGAGAACGCGCCTGTTGCGTGCGGCGCCAGCTGCTGTCCGGCCTCGGTCAGCGCGATCTGCCTTGTTTTTCTTATAAAAAGCGGCGTTCCGGCACGTTCTTCCAGCACCTTTATCTGATAGCTGGCAGCTGATTGGGTCATGCCGAGTTCTTCGGCTGCCTTGGTGAAACTGCCCAGCCGGGCCGCGGCTTCAAAGACCCTGATGGCTCCTAATGGTGGTAGTTCCCAGCTCATGACGCATCAATCCCGCTGATGCATACTACGCGACGTTCGATTGGAAACCAAGCCCGGAAAACGGCATGCTGCATTCATCGGATCAAACCCTGGAGGATACGGCAATGACCACCACCATCGCTCTCTACAACACGCTTCGCCGCCCGGTGCTCGACCTCTTCACCGCGCCGTTCAGGCCTCGCAAGCGCGGCCTGCTCGACCGCCGCTCGCTGTCGGATCATTTCCTCAGGGATATCGGTATCCTTGACGGACGCGTGCCTCCCGGCACCATTGGCTAAGCAAGCTCTTTGACCAGGGGAGGGAAAGATGACTGTGCCATCCGAGGATCTGGCGAAGAGCCGCGAAACGATCAACGCCTATGAGGACTATGCCGAACGCTACGACGCTCTGGTGCGGCACGTTCCGAACCAAAGAGAACAGAAATGGCTAATGCGCCTGGTGAAGATCGCCGGCAAAGGTGGCCGGATTCTGGAAGTCGGTTCGGGACCCGGATACGATGCGGACTTCGTCGAAGGGCTCGGTGTCCAGGTTCGGCGCACAGACGCAACGAAGCGGTTTCTCGAGTTGCAGGCCGCACGCGGCAAGCATGGTGAGGTTCTCGATCTCATCACCGACGATCTCGGCGGCCCCTACGACGCGGTGCTCGCATTGTGCGTCCTGATCCACGTGCCGCGCGAGCAGGCCGACCAGGTGCTTGCCAAGATTGCCGGGTCGCTGCGGCCGGGCGGCGCCTTCCTCGTCTCGATGCGCATTGGCGATGGCGAGAAGAGCGGCGAATATCATACGGTCTACTGGCGCAGGGACGACTTCGCGGCCCGCCTTGAAAACGCCGGGCTGGTCCTTGTCGGAGACGAATTCAACGTCGGCCGCGATCGCGAAGAGTGGACCACCTTTCTGGCTGTGAGGCCGTCATGACGCGCCGCGGACTGTTTTTGTTCGTGCTGCTCAGCCTCCTGTGGGGCATTCCCTATTTGTTGATCAAGCTGGCGGTTGCCGAGGTGTCGGTGCCCTTCCTGGTCTTTGCCCGAACAGCCGTCGGCGCCCTGGCGCTGCTGCCCTTCGTCCTTGTCCAGCGCAGTTTCGGATGGCTGAAGACACATTGGCGGGCGGTCGCCGCATTCTGTCTGGTCGAGATGATCCTGCCATGGGGGCTGATCACCCATGGCGAAGTCAGCATTGACAGTTCCACCGCCGGACTGCTGATTGCCATGACGCCGGCCGTAACCGTCGCGCTCTCAAAGCTGATGGGCTCGGATGAGCGGCTGGGGATACGCCGCTGGACTGGCCTTTTCCTCGGTTTTGCCGGTGTCTTCGTGCTGGCGCTGCCGACCTTGGGTGGCGGACTTCTCGCGGTCGTCGAGATTCTCATGGCCGCAGCCTGCTATGCCTCGGGTTCGATCATCGCGTCGCGCTGGCTGAACGATGTGCCGGCAACCTCGCTGACGGCAGTCTGTCTGGCAGGGGCCGCGCTGATCTACGCCGTGCCGGCGGCGTTGGCCTGGCCGGCGGCCATGCCGTCGACAACGGTGGTTGGCGCAATCCTCGGTCTTGGCGTGTTTTGCACGTCGATTGCCTTCGCCACCTATTTCCTGCTGGTGCGGGAGATCGGCCCCGAACGGGCGGTCGTCATCACTTATGTGGCGCCCGCCGTCTCCGTGGCAGCCGGCGTGCTCGTCCTTTCGGAGCCGCTCGATATCGGCATTGTCGCGGCCTTCGCGCTCATCCTGTGCGGATCATATCTCGGCACGTGGCGCGCTCCGCCAGAACCGTCCGTGTCCGCGACCTCGGCAAGTTGACTGGCGGCCGCCAGCCGCCGTCAGAAATAAGGGCGCAGGTTCTCGCGAATGCGGTCCAGCACCGTCTTTCCCGATCTATCAGCGGTGAAGGTCTTGCCGGTGATGGTCTCAAAGGCCTGCGTATAGACACGCGACGTCTGCTCGATGAGCTCGGCGGGGATTTTCGGAATACGGTCCTTGTAGGGATCGCAGCGCGCGGTTACCCAGGCGCGAATAAAGTCCTTGTCGAAGCTTTGCGGCCGCTCGCCTGCCTTGAAGCGCTCCTCATAGCTTGCCGCAAGCCAGTAGCGGCTGCTATCGGGCGTATGGATTTCATCGGCAAGGACGATGGCGCCATCCTTGTCCGTGCCGAACTCGTATTTGGTGTCGACCAGGATCAGGCCGCGCTTGGCGGCCAACGCCTTGCCGCGCGCAAACAGCGCCAGCGCATAGCGCGAGACGGTGTCCCATTGCTCTTCCGACAGCAGGCCGCGCGTCAGGATCTCGTCGCGCGTCAAGGGCTCGTCATGGCCGCCATCGAGCGCCTTGCTGGTCGGCGTGATGATGGCGTGCGGCAGCTTCTCATTGTCGCGCAGTCCGTCCGGCAGGCGGATGCCGTACATATCGCGTTCGCCGTTCTTGTATTTCGTCAGCACCGAAGTGCTGGTGGTGCCGGCGAGATAGTCGCGAACGACGATTTCCACCGGCAGAATGTCGAGCCTGGTGCCGACAACGACATTGGGGTCGGGATAATCGAGCACATGGTTTTGGCAGATGTCCGCCGTTTCCTCGAACCAGTAGCGCGCCGTCTGCGTCAGCAGCTCTCCCTTGAGCGGTATTGCGGTCAGGATCACATCGAAGGCGCTCAGCCGGTCGGTGGCGATGATGATGCGGCGGCCATCCGGCAGATCGTAATTCTCGCGGACCTTGCCTTTGTAGTGGTTCGGGAGTTCCGGAATGAAGGCATCCGAGAGAACGCGCAGTGCTGTCATCCTGGTCTCGTGGCTCCTAACAGTTTGGGCGACTCTTAACAAAGTTGGCGGGGCTTCGATACCCGAGGAAGGGCGGTTCGTCCTTTGCGAATAATCAAGACATTGCCTTCGCCGTGCTATCTATTTGCAGCTTCCTGCACTCCTGGGGGACGCGGTGGACGTAGAGCTCAAATTTCTGATTGTCGGATTTGCCTGCGCGATCGCGGGTGGTCTGTCGTTCATCACCTTCGTCAAATGGCGCGAGGTGCAGGCGATGAGCCACTGGCTGCCGGCGCCGGGCAAGATCATCTCGTCGCGCGTCGAGGCGCGTGAAGTCAGAAGGTCGGGCGTCGGCTCGGACAGCAGCGACACCACCGAGATGCGCAATTTTCCGGCGATCACCTTCGAATACAAGGTCGGTAAAAAGAAATTTCAAAGCTCGCGCTACAGCGTGAAGGAGAATCTGGGGAATTTCGAAGTCACCGAAACCCTGGCGCAGTTTCCCACCGGCGCTGAAGTGACCGTCTTCTACAATCCGGCCGATCCGGGCAAGGCCGTGATCGAACGCACCCTGCCGGACGGCGCCTTCAAGTTCATGGTCAAGCTCTCGGCCGGGCTGGTGATCGGCACGGTGGTGCTGGTGTTTTTGCTCGGTGGCGTGCTGGAGGCGATCCGGCCGCACCTGCCCAAGCCGCAGAACCTCGGCGCCGGAGCGCTGCTGCTGTTCATGGGCCTGATGATCCTGCGCATGGCCTTCGTCCAGAAGTCGCTTGCCGAGCAGGCGTCAAAATGGCCGGTCGCGCCCGGCCGCATTGACTCCTCGGGTCTGCAGGCGCTGCGAAACTACAGCGGCCATCGACGCTGGAGCACCGTCTTCAAATCCCGCATCGTGTACAGCTACGGCGTCGCAGGCCAGCACTACACCTCAGACCGCGTCACCTTCGGCGCCACGGTCACCGCTTCAATGCCCGGCCTCGTCAGCGGCCAGGCGCGCAGCTATGCCGAGGGCGGCAAGGTCGACGTGCATTACGACCCAGCCAACCCCGCCTCGGCAGTGCTCGAATGCAGCGTGCGCGGGCTTTGGCTGCTGTGGGTCTGTTCGGCCGCGTTTCTGGGCGGCGCGGCTTGGCTGGTCGGTTTTATCTGAGGCGCCCACTTTCATGACAAGACATCCAATGATCGTCCGCAGGCTGGCCGTCGTTTGCCTGGCTCTGCTCGGCGCCGTGCAGGCAGCGAGCGCAAAAGAATGTCTGCTCAGCCATGCCACCTACCGCGAGCCGCGTTCGGGCGCGGTGATGCAATTCCGGCCGCTGAACAATGAGCCGGCGGCACTGACGGCCGAAGTGTTTTCGGTGACCGTCCCCAACACCGACACGCGCTTGCCGGCCGACATCACCTGGACCAATGGCAAAAATTCGTTTCCGCTCGGCACCATCCGCTATGCCTGCACCGACGACGACCGCGAAGCGGGGCTGGAGGATGGCAGCGGTCGCTGCCGGATATGGATGGGCCAGGTCTATGCCTTGACCGGAGGCGGCGCCGAGCAGCTGAATTCGCGCGAAGCGACACCGGCGCCGAAAGGGCTGTTGCTGCCCGATTTCGGCGCGGCCTTCACCGAATTTGCCGATTTCGCCAATGCCAATCCGGACGGCTCGGCCTGGGACGCCTTCACTTTGACAGGATGCAGCGATGAATAACGCCATGAGACTGATTGTCTGGATCTGCACGCTGTTTGCCTCGGCTACGATATCAGCCGCAGCGCGGGCGGACGAGCTGGCGCCATCGCGCCCGCCGATCGACAAATGCGTCTGGGAGAAACTGGCCGACAAGACGGTCGGTTTGGCCGCCTGGGTGCAGCGCTGCGATTTCGGTTTTCGCCAGATCCACTTCGAATTCGTCGGCAACGCGCTCGCCATCAAATACAGCGATGGCGGCGCGCCCGATCCGCTGGTCGAGGTGTTCGACATCAAATCAGGCGAAACCGCCGAGGCCGCGGTGTTGCGCCTGTTGCTGGAAAAGACCGACAAATCAGTCAGCGCCCGCTGCGTGCTGACGCCCTACACCGAGGGCACCGTGCCCGCCGGCGTCAAACGCTACACATTCAGCCCCGATGCTGCCTATGCGAAAGAGCTGAAGGCGCTAGCCAATGACGAAGTTCCCGAACCGCCCTGCGGCGACTGGGGCGAAATGCCGGATGGTATTCAGTATTTCGAGGCGCCGGCGGGTGAGGGGCGGAGGGTGCTGTTCGTTCGGGCGGGGCAGGACGAGCCGCTGTTCGACGATCAGACGCTGCGGGTGCCGGGATAGGATGTTGTCCTGAAGGCTACCGCTTATGCCTCTACGTATTCCGCGAGACTGATTCCTTTGGGCACCTCCAGCCCATCGGCACGCAAGCCCTCGATGTGAAAGCGTATAGCGTCGCGAATTTCCGTTTCCACCTCAGGCACTGTCGCGCCCGTCGCGATGCAGCCGGGCAGGTCTGGCACATAAGCAGAGAAATTATCGGCCGCTTTTTCAATCACTACCGCATAACGCATACAATCACTCCTTCAGAGGATGCTACGGTGTTCCGGTGCCGCTCATCCTCTCCCCACAACAAGGGGAGAAGATAAGCACTACCGGGTGACCATTAACGCCGTTTCCGGCTGGCCTCTTCGTCAGCAATTAACCTCGCCCGAATTGACGGCCACCTGTCTGCGATCTCTTGACATGAGGCAGCCAGCAGCTTTCTGCGTTGGCTGAAGCTACCGGGTGCAGCGAAAATCTTCTGGGCGAACACGTCAACAACAAAACAAAATTCTGCGCGCGGCTCTCCAGCATCTTCGAAACATTCCTCCGCGTACCAGTGGAGAAGTGCCCCATGCAGCGCCGAAGTTTCTGTCGACAACGGTAGTGTTTTGCAGAGATAAGGTTTGATCAAGCCGAAGCCGACTTCCCCCTTTCCTGTTTGTGGCATCTTGACCGAGTTTGTCGGTCGAACACTAAGAGATACACCGGCAAGAACGAATTTTGGCTGGCTATCTGAAATGCCGGTTATTCTGGCAGCAGTAGGCAGCTTGTCCAAGCTCATAGTCCGGCAAAGTTCGATAGCATCGTGAGCCGTAAGAAGCCTTTGTTCATCGTGCGAGGTGGCAGGTTGGCGCGATAATAAGGCTCTGTCGAGTTGAGATAATCGGCTGTCATCACGCCCGTGAGTTTCAATGAAATGCATCATTGCTCGCTCTATCTCGTTGTAGCGAGTGTCGAGGAGGAAGTTCTTAGGTTTGATGATGTCTTCAATGATCGCGGTTCGCCGCGTGGAGCGAGCGAAACAATATTCAACCAACTTATTAGCGCTAATTCTCGGTTCGATCTTCATAACGAAAAAGCCCTTTCCGGAGCAGTTAAAGTCACACTAGCTGCCGATGCCTTCTCGACTCTCTGATCAGAATCTCCATATAACTACCTTGCTACAGGAGATGGGATTCCGATCTCGTCGCCCCGCGTGGGCTTCGGCGCATCGCGGTACCAAAGGCCGGCCTGAAAGGGGCGGCCTTTGGTGTTTTGAGGGATGTTACATAAAGACATCCTTATGTGGCGTACTCTTTTTGTTCTCGATACCATTTCGGCCCGATCTTACGACCGGGCCGGTGATGTTACGCTTTTGCGCTCAGTTTCCTCAGCTGCACCCGCTCGTCGAGCCGCAGGTATCGCACTTCTCGCAGGTGCCGTTCCGCACCATGGTGAAGTTGTGGCATTCCGAGCATTCGTTGCCGGTGTAGCCTTGCATCAAGGATTGCTGACGCCGCGTAGAGGCAAGCGCCTTTGCCTCGGCCGCTTCTTTCGCTGCTTCGTCGGTGAACAACCCGGTGGGATCGGCTGCCTCCTCGGAAACAATATCTTCGACCAATTCCTTGGCTCGCTCCTCATAGTCGCGCTTGTAGGCGATGGCTTCGTCGCTTGCTGGTTTAAGCGCCAGCACATTGGAGCCTGAGAACGCAGTTGGGGTGACCCGGGCAGGGGCCGCGGCAGGTGATCCGGCAAAACCCTTGGGTTCGCCACCTAGGCCAGACACCAACTTGACCGGCGAGGCGCCGCGGGTAAGGCCCTTCGAGAACGGCGTCGCCTTGCCTTCGTTGATGCCGCGTCCGAGCGCCGTCTTGTCGAAATCCGACTGGTCGACATGGGCGAGGTCGTGGCGGCCGAGGTAGGACACGGCGAGTTCGCGGAACACGTAGTCGAGGATCGACGTCGCATTCTTGATCGCGTCGTTGCCCTGCACCATGCCGGCCGGCTCGAATTTGGTGAAGGTGAAGGCCTCGACAAATTCCTCGAGCGGCACGCCATATTGCAAGCCAAGCGAGATGGCGATGGCGAAGTTGTTCATCATCGCTCGGAAAGCGGCGCCTTCCTTGTGCATGTCGATGAAGATCTCGCCGATGCGGCCGTCGTCGAATTCGCCCGTGCGCAGGTAGACCTTGTGGCCGCCGACGACTGCCTTCTGGGTGTAGCCCTTGCGGCGATTCGGCAGTTTTTCACGATCGCGGTAGAGGCGTTCGATGACGCGCTCGACGATCTTCTCGGTGACCTGCACGGCACGCTGTGAAGCGGGCGCCGCGATCAACTGCTCGACCGCGTCGTCCTCGTCGTCCTCGCTGTCGGCGAGCAGCGACGAATTGAGCGGCTGCGACAGCTTCGAGCCGTCGCGATAGAGCGCGTTGGCCTTCAGCGCCAGCTTCCACGACAGCATGTAGGCGCCCTTGGCGTCTTCCACCGTCGCATCGTTGGGCATGTTGATGGTCTTGGAGATGGCGCCGGAGATGAAAGGCTGTGCCGCCGCCATCATCTGGATGTGGCTGTTGATGGACAGCGAGCGCTTGCCGATCTTGCCGCACGGGCTGGCGCAGTCGAACACCGCGAGATGCTCGGCCTTGAGGAAGGGCGCGCCTTCCAGCGTCATCGCACCGCAGACATGGATGTTGGCGGCTTCGATGTCCTTCCTGGAGAAGCCGAGCGCCGGCAGCATCTCGAACGAGAAGTCGTTGAGCTGCTCGTCGGTGAAGCCGAACGTCTCCTTCACCCAGTCGGCGCCGAGCGTCCACTGGTTGAAGACGAACTTGATGTCGAAGGCCGACTTCAGTGCTGCATTGAGCGCCGCGATCTTGTCGTCGGTGAAGCCCTTCGCCTTGAGCGAGCCGGGGTTGACCGCCGGCGCCTGGTTCATGTTGCCGTGACCGACCGCATAGGCCTCGATCTCGGCGATCTGGCTTTCTGAGTAACCCAGTGTGCGCAGCGCTTCCGGCACGGCGCGGTTGATGATCTTGAAATAGCCGCCGCCGGCAAGCTTCTTGAACTTCACCAGCGCGAAGTCGGGCTCGATGCCGGTGGTATCGCAATCCATGACCAGGCCGATCGTGCCGGTCGGCGCAATCACGGTCGCCTGCGCATTGCGGTAGCCATGCTCTTCGCCGAGTTCGATGGCGCGGTCCCAGGCAGCCTTGGCGTGCGCGGCCAGTTCCTGCTGCTTCAGGTCGGACGCGACCAGCGGCACCGGATTGACGGCGAGCTTCTCGTAGCCCTGCTTTTCGCCATAGGCGGCACGGCGATGGTTGCGCATGACGCGCAGCATGTTCTGCGCATTGCGGTCGTAGTCGGCGAAGGCGCCGAGCTCGCCGGCCATCTCGGCCGAGGTGGCATAGGCGACGCCGGTCATGATGGCGGTGAGTGCTGCGCAGATGGCGCGGCCCTCGTCGGAATCATAGGGAATGCCGGACGTCATCAGCAGGCCGCCAATGTTGGCATAGCCGAGGCCGAGCGTGCGGTATTCGTAGGACTGCTTGGCGATCTCCTTCGACGGAAACTGCGCCATCATCACCGAGATTTCGAGAACGACGGTCCACAGCCGCACCGTGTGCTCGTAGGCGGCGATGTCGATCGTGCCGTCGGCATTGCGGTAGGGCAGCAGGTTGATCGAGGCCAGGTTGCAGGCCGTGTCGTCGAGGAACATGTATTCCGAGCACGGATTGGAGGCCCGGATCGCACCGGCCGAAGCGCAGGTGTGCCAGTCGTTCATCGTCGTGTTGAAATGCAGGCCCGGATCGGCCGAAGCCCAGGCGGCGTAGCCGATCTTCTCCCACAGGTCGCGCGCCTTCAGCGTCTTCAGCACCTTGCCGTCCTTGCGGGCGGTGAGGTGCCAGTCGGCATCGTCCTCGACGGCGCGCAGGAAATTGTCCTTCAGCGACACCGAATTATTGGAGTTCTGGCCGGAAACGGTGAGGTAGGCGTCGGAATCCCAGTCGGTGTCGTAGGTCTTGAACGACATCGAGGTGTAGCCCTGCTTGGCGAACTGGATGACACGGTAGATGTAGTTCTCCGGCACGGCCGACTTCTTGGCCGCCTTGATCTCGCGCTTCAGCGCGGTGTTGATCGACGGGTCGAAGCAGTCGTCATCATGGCCTTCGCAGTTGATGCAGGCCTTCATGATCGCTTCGAGATGTTTTTTCACGATCTTGGAGCCGGTGACCAGCGACGCCACCTTCTGCTCTTCATTGACCTTCCAGTCGATGAATTCCTCGATATCGGGATGGTCGGCGTCGACAATGACCATCTTGGCCGCACGACGCGTGGTGCCGCCCGACTTGATGGCGCCCGCCGCGCGGTCGCCGATCTTGAGGAAGCTCATCAGGCCGGACGAACGGCCGCCGCCCGACAGCTTTTCGCCTTCGCCGCGCAGCATCGAGAAATTGGAGCCGGTGCCCGAGCCATATTTGAACAGACGCGCTTCACGCACCCACAGGTCCATGATGCCGCCTTCGTTGACGAGATCGTCCTGCACGCCCTGGATGAAACAGGCATGCGGCTGCGGATGCTCGTAGGAGGACTTCGACTTGGTCAGCTTGCCGGTAAACGGGTCGACATAATAGTGGCCCTGGCTCGGACCATCGATGCCGTAGGCCCAGTGCAGGCCGGTGTTGAACCATTGCGGCGAGTTCGGCGCAACGCGCTGGGTGGCGAGCATATAGGCGAGTTCGTCGCGGAAGGCGCTCGCGTCTTCTTCCGACTTGAAGTAGCCGCCCTTGTAGCCCCAATAGGTCCAGGTGCCGGCCAGCCGGTCGAAGACCTGGCGGGCGTCGATTTCGGAACCGTAGCGCTCGGCTTCCGGCAGCTTGGCAAGCTCGGCCTCGTCGGCGACGGAGCGCCACAGGAAGGAGGGGACGTCGTTCTCCTCGACCTTCTTCAGGCGCGCGGGCACGCCGGCCTTGCGGAAATACTTCTGCGCCAGGATGTCGGCGGCAACCTGCGAGAACTGCGCCGGCACATCGATATTGTCCAAGCGGAACACCACCGAGCCGTCCGGATTCTTGATCTCCGAAAGCGCCTTGCGGAATTCGATCTCCGCGTAAGCTGATTGGCCTGGCTTGGTGAAACGACGCTCGATGCGCATTGGTCCGGTCCCTTTTGTCTATATATAGCGCTTTTCCCCGGGGATTTCTGCCCCCAATGCGAAACGCGCATGTCCGCCGTCTGCCGGCGTTCGAAAACACCGGCTCTCCTTGTCGCACTCTTCGTCGCCTTGCTGGTCGAGCTTCTTACGAAGCCGCTGTTCCAACTCTGCGCCGAACCCTGCGGGTCCCTCAAAACTGAATTTTTCCTCGATTCCCTCGACCGAGGGAAATTCACACTATCTAGCGTCGAACCTGCCTGCAAACACTAAATATAGTGTTAACAGACAATTTATTCCAGTCCGACAAATCTCCCTTTTCGCTCCCGAAGCCCCACGATCCAACGCTTCCGCCAGCCTCGTAAACAGGCGGAAATCATGGCCAAAACGCACAAAATCCGGGAAAATGACCGGGCTCGAAACTCTCCGGTCGCGCCCTCAACAAGAGCACATGGCACATAAAAGGCGACTCGGTTTGCGTCGTCAAGGATTCGTTTGCGTAGCTTTTGTGACCCCAACATCTTGTGTGTCACATATGTGGATAACGGGGACAAAAAGCGGCTGAGGGAAGCCCGATTCTGCCGGCGTGGACCGCTGGTGAGCGGTTCACCCGAGACAGGCCCGGCCGGATTCTGGCTCACAGCCTTTTCATTTTAGCTGGCGTGCATTATGTCTTTGGCGTCGCGCGGGGGCGCGTCTTGTCAATTCCAAGAGCATCCGTTACGCCCCGCCCATGACAGTTACCGTCCGTTTTGCCCCCTCACCAACCGGCCGCATTCATATCGGCAATGCCCGCACCGCCTTGTTCAACTGGCTGTTTGCCATGAACAACAAGGGCCGTTTCATCCAGCGCTTCGACGACACAGACATTGCCCGCTCGAGGCAGGAATTTTCCGACGCCATCCTCTACGACCTGCACTGGCTGGGCATTTTTCCCGACGCCACCGAATACCAGTCGCGGCGCTTCGAAACTTACGACGCGGCAGTGGAGCGGCTGCAAAGGGCCGGCGTTGTCTATCCCTGCTACGAGACCCCCGAAGAACTCGACCTGCGCCGCAAGGTGCGCCGCACGCGCGGCCTGCCGCCGGTCTATGGCCGCGAGGCGCTGGCGCTTTCGCAGCAGCAGATCGCCGAATACCGCTCCGATGGCCGCCGGCCGCACTGGCGCTTTCTGCTGCCGAATTTCAGCAGCGATCCGCTGCAGCCCGAACGCACCGAAATCCACTGGAACGATCTGGTGCGCGGCGAGGAAACCGTCGATCTGGCCTCACTGTCCGATCCGGTGCTGCGGCGCGAGGACGGCACTTATCTCTACACGCTGCCTTCGGTCGTCGACGACATCGAGATGGGGGTCAGTCATGTCATTCGCGGCGACGACCACGTCACCAACACCGGCGTGCAGATCGCGCTGTTCAAGGCATTGGGCGCCGAGCCGCCTGTCTTCGGCCACCACAATCTCTTGACCACGGCCTCGGGCGAGGGCCTGTCGAAGCGCAGCGGTGCGCTGTCGATCGAAAGCCTGCGCGAGGAGGGCATCGAACCGATGGCTGTGGCTTCGCTGGCCGTCCTTGTCGGCACCTCGGAAAATGTCGCGGCGGTGCATGACATGCCGGCACTGGCCGCGCGCTTCGATCCCGCCGCCACGTCGAAATCGGCGGCCAAATTCGACCCGGACGAGCTGTTCGTGCTCAATCGTGCGCTCATGCACCACATGCCGTTTTCCGAGGCGCGGGATCGGCTGATCGTGCTCGGCATCTCCGGCGACAAGGCCGAGCCGTTCTGGCTGGCGGTGCGCGGCAATCTCGACCGGCTGAGCGACGCGGTCGGCTGGTGGCGCATCCTTGCCGACGGCCCGCAGCCGGCGCCGGAATTTTCCGACGAGGATCGCGACTTCCTGCAGCAGGCCTTCGACCTGTTGCCGGAAGAGCCGTGGACCGGTACGGTCTGGAAAGACTGGACGGCCAGGATCAGGGAAGCCAGCGGCCGCAAGGGCAAGGCGCTGTTCATGCCGCTCAGGTTGGCGCTTACCGGACTTGCTTCCGGGCCGGAGCTTGCAGATCTATTGCCGCTGCTGGGTCGGGAAGGAACGCTGGCCCGACGACCCTGACCTTGCGCTGGTCCGGCGGGATCAGCGACACCGGCGACACCACCGGCTTGACGGCAAGGCGCTTGATGGCGGCGCGGTCGAGCCCGCCTTGTACGTTCGCCAGCGTCTCCGGATCCGCGCCCGGATCGGGTTTGGCCGCCGGCACCGGAATGAATGGCGTTGTCTCGGTATCAGGCTGCGATTGCTCGGGCGGTGGCGGGTTGCCGCCGATGATCTCGAAATTTCCGGCCTGCGCATTGCAGCCACAAGCCAGCGGCCGCGACATGTTGGGCTGTTTGTAGAGATAGGCGGTCGGCAACTCGCTGTAGGGCCTGCCGGTCACCGACGACGTCATGTTGGCCGAATCGTCTTCCATGCCGCGCGAATAGAACACCTGCATTTCGGTGCCGGGGCAGCTCGATTCGCAATTCTTCTGGTCGCGCTCGAAATCGCCGAGCGAAGCCGAGTTCGACATCGGGAAGAAATAGCCGTCGCAGGTGCGCACGCAGCTCGTATGAAACTCGCCGCCAACCGTCGGGAAATCCGGCACGCCGGGCTGGTTGAGGACGCGGCGCACATTGCGCTCCTCGCCGGGATCATCGGGCTGATCGAGCGTGTCGATCTGCCGGTTGCCGCCAAAAAGCTGGTCGAACAGATTGCCGTCGTCGGGTTCGCGGCTGGCTTCCTGCAGCGGCTCCCGGCGCGGCGCGGGCTCGTCGCGGCAGCCATTGGCGTCGAGCGCGGCCAGGATGCGGCCGCGGTCGCCCCGCGAGCCGCCGCCGGCAAGCTGCGCGCGCTTGGCTTGCAACGCATCGAGATTGGCGTTCATGCGATCGATGCTGCTGTTCAGCGCAGCACATTGGCTGACATTGCGCGAAAACAGCGAAAACCCGCAATTCGCATCGCTCGCACGACCGCGCACCTTTGATAGCTGTTCGAACTGGCGGGAGATGGCCTTGTCATACTTCCGCACCATGCTGGAATTGCCGCCGCCATTCGATGAAGAAGCAAGCTCGGCTTCCAGTTGACGGCAAACGCGGGAGGCGGCCTGCGGTTCAGTGGTGGCGACGGCCGAAAGCACAAGCGCGCCGAGCAGCGCAGCCAGGTGCTTCAGCCTCCATCGTCCGCCCGTCATTGCCCGAACCCCGCTTGCCTGCCTGTCTACCGGATTCGCGGTTAACCGTTCCCTCAATCTACAACCAAAGATGGTCTTAGCCCATAGAGGCGTTGCAGGAGGCGTTTGGATAGGGCGGCAACTGTGCGATCTCACCGCTGCATGAAAAAGGCGCAATCGCCCCGGAATTATCCCACGATCCAGCAATGCCCCGGGGAGCTGGCATGACCGCGATTACCCGTCGAACCGCACTGCAGTTCGGCCTCCTGTGCCTGGCGGCGCCCGCAGCCTTGGCGCAGGAAAATCCAGCCGCTCCGGACTGGCGCAGCAAATTGGTCGAAGCCGCGCGTGAGCAGGTCGGCGTCACCACCTTCTACGACCCGGCCTATGTCCGCCTCGGCTATCCCGGCGGCGACGTCGCGCCGGATAGGGGCGTGTGCACGGATGTCATCGTGCGCGCCTATCGCCGCGCCTTCAATCTCGACCTGCAGAAACTGGTGCATGAGGATATGGCCGCCAATTTCGCCGCCTATCCCAAGACCTGGGGCCTGAAAGCGACCGACCGCAACATCGACCACCGACGGGTCGGCAATCTTGCCGCTTTTTTCGGGCGCAACGGAGTTTCCTTGCCCGCCAGCGAGTATCCTCCCGACTTTCAGCCGGGCGATATCGTCACCCAGATGCTGCCCGGCAACCTGCCGCACATCGTCATCGTCTCATCCGAACGCTCGGCGGACGTGCCGAAACGAGCGCTGGTCATCCACAATATCGGGGCGGGCGCCCGCGAGGAGGACACGTTGTTTGCCTTCACGCAGACCGGGCATTACCGTTTCGTGCCTGCCTGACGGCGTCAGTTGAAATGAACCACCGCCTGTGCCTTGTGCGCCGCCTCGACCACCGCAAGCGCCGTCATGTTGACGACGCCGCGCGAGGTCACCGACGGCGTCAAAATATGCGCCGGCTTGTCGGTGCCAAGCAGGATCGGCCCGACATGCAGCGCGTCCATCATCGTGCGCAGCGCGGTCAGCGTGATGTTGGCGGAGTCGAGGTTGGGGAACACCAGGAGATTGGCTTCGCCCTTCAGCCGCGAATGCGGATAGACGCGCTGGCGCAGATGCTCCGACAGGGCTGAATCGGCATGCATCTCGCCGTCGCATTGCAGGTCGGGCGCAACGCGCGCCAGGATCGCCGCTGCCTGCCGCATCTTCAGCGCGCTGGGAGAATCACGCGAGCCGAAATCCGAATGCGACAGCAGCGCTGCCTTCGGCTCGATGCCGAAGCGCTGGATTTCCTCCGCCGCCAATATGGTCATTTCGGCGATTTCCTCGGCCGTCGGGTCGACCGAGACATGGGTGTCGGTGAGGAAGATGATGCCGCGCTGCGAGATCAGCATCGACAGCGTCGACAGGTCGCGGTCCTTGACGCCCGCGCGTGGTCCGATGACCAGCGTCACATTGCGCAGATGCCGCTCGAAACGGCCCTCGAGGC
This sequence comes from Mesorhizobium sp. M0217, assembly GCF_040321955.1. Classification (NCBI taxonomy): domain Bacteria; kingdom Pseudomonadati; phylum Pseudomonadota; class Alphaproteobacteria; order Hyphomicrobiales; family Phyllobacteriaceae; genus Mesorhizobium; species Mesorhizobium sp. M0217. Next base: position 147,993 of record NZ_JAMYSN010000012.1, read on the forward strand.
CGCAGATCATGGCGTCGGCATCGCCGCGCTTCAGCGCCAGTGCCGCAATCACCGTATTGTCGGTGCGCACCATGGTGCGCGCGGCCTCCGTCGTCACGCCGCGCCGGCCGGCAAGCTCGATCAACAGGTCGACATAATGGCGGTAGCGCGGATCGTCTTCCGGGTTGATCAGGCCGAAATCGACGCCCGGCTTGATACGCAGGCCGTAGCGCTTCAGCCTGACCTCGATGACATGCGGGCGGCCGATCAGGATCGGCTCGGCAATGCCTTCCTCCAGCACCACCTGGGCTGCGCGCAGCACGCGCTCGTCCTCGCCGTCGGCATAGATGACGCGCTTGGCGGTCGACGCCTTGGCCGAGGAAAACACCGGCTTCATCACTAGGCCGGAGCGGAAGACGAAGCGGTTGAGCTGGTCGATATAGGCGGCGAAGTCGGTGATCGGCCGGGTCGCGACGCCGGTGTCGCAGGCAGCCTTGGCCACCGCCGGCGCGATGCGCAGGATCAGGCGGGGATCGAAGGGCGAGGGGATAAGGAAGTCGGGTCCGAAGATCGGCGTCTCGCCGGAATAGGCGCGGGCGGCGACGTCGGATGGTTCCTCGCGGGCAAGCGCGGCGATCGCCCGGACCGCGGCCATCTTCATCTCCTCGTTGATGGCGCTGGCGCCGCAATCCAGAGCACCGCGGAAAATGTAAGGAAAACAAAGCACGTTGTTGACCTGATTGGGGAAATCGGAACGGCCGGTGCAGATCATCGCGTCGGGACGAGCGGCGCGCGCGACCTCCGGCATGATCTCGGGATTGGGATTGGCCAGCGCCAGGATCAACGGCTTAGGCGCCATATGATCAAGCAATTCCGGCTTCAGCACGCCGGCGGCCGACAGGCCGAGAAAAACGTCGGCGCCAGGGATCACATCGGCCAGCGTGCGCGCCTCGGTGTCCTTCACATAGGGGTCTTTCCAGCGATCCATCTCGTCGGTGCGGCCCTTGTAGGCGACGCCGAAGCGGTCGGTGACCCAAATATTCTCTACCTTGGCGCCAAGCGAGACCAACAGGTTGAGGCAGGCGAGCGCTGCCGCACCGGCGCCTGAGGTGACGATCTTGATGTCGGAAATGGTCTTGCCGGCGAATTCCAGCCCGTTGAGCACGGCGGCGGCGACGATGATGGCGGTGCCATGCTGGTCGTCATGGAAGACGGGAATGCCCATGCGGGCCTTCAACTGCGCCTCGACCTCGAAGCATTCGGGCGCCTTGATGTCCTCGAGATTGATGCCGCCGAAAGTCGGCTCCAGCGCCGAGATCGTCTCGACCATGCGCTCTATGCCCGGCGCGTCGATCTCGATGTCGAAGACGTCGATGCCGGCGAATTTCTTGAACAGCACCGCCTTGCCTTCCATCACCGGCTTGGAGGCGAGCGGGCCGATATTGCCGAGGCCGAGAACGGCCGAGCCATTGGAGACGACGCCGACCAGATTGGCGCGCGCCGTATAGTCGGCGGCGGTCGCCGGATTGTCGCGGATTTCAAGACAGGGCGCGGCAACACCCGGCGAATAGGCCAGCGCCAGATCGCGCTGGTTGCCGAGCGGCTTGGTTGCCTGAATCTCAAGCTTTCCCGGCCTTGGATGCTTATGGAAGTAGAGGGCGGCTTCGTCGAGGTCCGAACGTGCCGTTTTCTTGTTCTCGCCTTCCATGCGGCCGCTCCCTCAAACCTGCTTTGCAGCCTTTTAGCACGCAAAAATGGTTTTTCGCGACGCCAAATGACGCAAGGGCGGCTAAAACAACCGGGGCCGAAAAGACCGAATTATTTCAATCGGTTGCGCGGAAATCCTGCTGAGGATGCACGGAGCCCTTTAGAACGCGCTGACATAGAGGCCGCCATCGACCGGGATGTTCTGACCGGTGAGATAGCCGGCATGGACCGAGCACAGAAAGGCGCAGATCTGGCCGAACTCTTCCGGCGTGCCGAGCCGCTTGGCCGGAACGTCGGCGCTGATGCGGGTCTTGCGCGCTGCGGCCGCTGCCGGGTCTTCCATCGTGCCGGCCTCATGCGGGCCGCGCAGCCGGTCGGTGTCGAGCTTGCCCGGCAGCAGGCTGTTGATGGTGACGTTGCGGTCGACCACCGTGCGCGCCACGCCGGCCAGGAACGAAGTCAGCCCGGCGCGCGCGCCGGACGACAGATCGAGGCCGGGGATCGGGACGTAGACCGACAGCGAGGTGATGTTGACGATGCGGCCGAAGCCGCGCTTGGCCATGCCGTCGATCACGGCCTGCACCAGTTCGATCGGCGTCACCATGTTCTGCGTCACGCCTTCGAGAATCTTTGCGCGGTCGAGCTCGCGGAAATCGCGCAAGGGCGGGCCGCCATTGTTGTTGACCAGGATATCCGGGTCGGGGCAGGCGGCAAGGAGCGCGTGCTGCACGTCGGGTTTCGAGACGTCGCCGACGATCTCGGTCACCTTCACGCCGTAGCGTTCGCGCAGTTCGGCTGCGGTTTTTGCCAGCAGCTCGGCATTGCGGCCGTTGACGACGAGATCGCAACCGGCCTCGGCCAGCGCCATGGCGCAGCCGCGGCCCAGCCCCTTGCTCGATGCGCAGACGATGGCTTTCTTGCCCTTGATGCCAAGATCCATGACGATTTTCTCCTGTGAATGGCGCGGCACGCTAGCCCTTCGGCTGGCCCAATCGCAACCGTCATACGGTTGTTGCATGAATCGGGGCATAGCCTGCGCGAAAGCAACGGTGACGATCTGATGTCCGGTACAGAAACCCGCACTTTCCGCAGCATGTTCATATCCGACCTGCATCTCGGATCGAAGGCGGCCAAAGCCGAGTTCCTGATCGATTTCCTGCGTTATCACGACGCCCATATCATCTATCTCGTCGGTGACATCGTCGACGGCTGGCGGCTGCGGCGCAGCTGGCATTGGCCGCAGAGCCACAATGACGTCGTCCAGAAACTGCTGCGCAAGGCGCGCAAGGGCACCTCGATCACCTATATCGCCGGTAATCACGACGAATTCGCGCGCCAGTTCCAAGGCGTGCATTTCGGCGGCATCGTCGTTGCCGACCGCGCCATCCACGAAACCGCCGATGGCAGGCGCCTGCTGGTCATCCACGGCGACCAGTTCGATACCGTCGTCCACAATGCACGCTGGCTGGCCTACCTCGGCGACTACGCCTATGACGCCGCGATGGTGGTCAACCGCGTGGTGACGAGGCTCCGCCATATGCTCGGCCTTCCCTACTGGTCGTTCTCGTCCTGGGCCAAGGTCAAGGTCAAGAAGGCGGTGAACTTCATCGGCTCGTTCCAGACGGTGCTGACCGAGGAGGCCCGCCGCTCGCATGTCGACGGCGTCATCTGCGGCCACATCCATCACGCCGCGATCGAGACTTATGAGGATGTGCAGTACATCAACACTGGCGACTGGGTGGAGAGCTGCACGGCGGTGGTCGAACATTTCGACGGCAAGATGGAGATCATCCACTGGGCGCTGGTGCTGCCCGAAGCACCGGACGAGCCGCTCATCCCCTTGCTGATCGAAGACAGGGTCGTCGAAGCGGCATAACCCTCCTGTTAATCGACTGGCCCAGGCAGTTTCGGACCGCTTTCGCGCATGTTAAGGGATCGATCTGCGTTGCAGCCCTTTGTGCAGCGTAATTGGATCGATTCATGTCGCTGCCGCCGCTCTCGCCCGAACAACTCGTCAAGCCGCGCCATTTCGAACTGCGCATGAGTCTGATCTTCGCGACATTATTCGTGTCGCTGGGAACGCATGTGCCTTATTTCCCGCTGTGGCTGCAGGCCCAGGGTTTCCACGCCGAGCAGATCGCCATCATCCTGGCGGCGCCGATGTTCCTGCGCGTGGTGACGACGCCGCTGCTGACCGCGCTGGCGGACCGGGCGAAGGACAGGGCCGATGTCTATATTGCGCTGGTGGCCGCGACGATGGTGCTTTCCGCCGGCTATTTCCTCACTCCCACCTATGCGGCGGTGCTTGCCGTATCGCTGGCGCTGACGGTGGTGTGGACGCCGCATTCGCCGATCGCCGATTCGCTCGCGCTGTCGGGCGTGCGCCGCTTCGGCTCGAACTACACCGCGATGCGCAAATGGGGCTCGATCTCCTATCTCTGCGCCAACGTCGCAGGCGGCTTTATCCTGGCCTGGACGAGCCCGCAGGCCGTGCCGGTAATCATCTTTGCGGCATTGTCTGCCGCGCTCGTCGCCGGATTGCTGGCGCCGCGGCTTGGCCGCCCGCGCCGGGCTTCGCCGCTTTCGGCCGCCGACATCCAGCATCAGGCGCCGAGCCTTCTCAATCCGTATTTCCTGTATTTCACCCTCGGCGTCGGCATCATCACCGCCAGCCATGCCTTCCTCTACGGCTTTGTCTCAATCTACTGGAAATCGGTCGGCATCAGCGATTCCGTCGTTGGCCTGCTGTGGGCCTGGGGCGTGGTGGCCGAGGTCTGCATGTTCGTGTTTTTCAACCGTATTTTTGCCTCCGTCTCAGTCGTCAAGGTGATGCTGATCGCCGGCGTCGGCTCCATCGTGCGCTGGATCGCCTTTCCGCTGATCTGGCCACTCGGGCTTGGCGTCGCCGGTTTCTTCGGCATCCAGACCCTGCATTCGGTGTCGGTGGCGATGGTGTTGATCGGCCTGCAGAAGATGATCGGCGAAACGGTTTCGGAAGAACGCACGGGTGCGGCGCAAGGCATTGCCTATTTCTTCAACGGCTTCTTCATGGCGGCGGTGACGCTGGCGTCCGGCCCGCTTTATGAGCGCTACGGCGTCGACGGCTTCCTGGCGATGATCCCGATCGCCATCATCGGCCTGGCGCTGATCGGGCTCGCCGCGCGTTCAGCCCCACAGCATCCTGTCAGGCGGTGACACCAGCGACCCCTGGTACACGAGGCCGGGCTGGCGGTCGCGGGCAAGCAGCAGCGGACCGTCGAGGTCGACGAAGTCGGCCCCTTGCGCCAAAAGCACTGCCGGCGCCATCGCCAGCGACGTGCCGACCATGCAGCCGACCATCACGCCGAACCCCAGCTCCCGGGCGCGGTTGCGAAGGGTAAGGGCGGCGGTCAGGCCGCCGGATTTGTCGAGCTTGATGTTGACGGCGTCATAGAGGCCGACAAGCGCTTCGAGGTCCTTCGCCTCGTGGACGCTTTCGTCTGCGCAGATCGGCACCGGATGCGCGATGTGGCGCAGGATGGCATCATGGCCGGCGGGAAGCGGCTGTTCGATCAGGGCTATGCCATGTTCGGCGGCGAAAGCGAGATTCTCGATGATGTTGGCATCGGTCCAGCCTTCATTGGCGTCGAGGATGATGCGGCTGTCGGGCGCCGCTTCGGTCACGGCGCGGATGCGGGCCAAGTCGTTGTCGCCGCCGATCTTGACCTTGAGCAGCGGCCGCCCGGCATTGGCGCGGGCTTGCGCCGCCATTGTCTCCGGCTCGCCCAGCGACAGCGTGTAGGCCGTCTCCAGCGCCGACAAGGGCACAGCGTGGATGGCGTCCGCGACCGCAACGCCGCTGATCTTCGCCTCCAGGTCCCACAAGGCGCAATCGATGGCGTTGCGGGCAGCACCCGCCGGCATCGCATCGAGCAGGTCCTTGCGGCTGATGCCGCCTTCCATCTGCCGGCGCATGGCCTTGATGGCGTCGCGCACCCCCTCCATGGTCTCGCCATAGCGCTTGTAGGGGACGCATTCGCCCCATCCGCGATTGTCCCCATCGCTGATCGTGCAGGTAATGACTTCGGCTTCGGTCTTCGACCCGCGCGAGATGGTGAAGGTGCCGGCAATGGGAAAACGCTCGGCCTCAACCGAAATGACACGCGCCATAATTTTCTGCTCCGGCTATGCGACAACGCGTCGTCGGCAAATCGACAGGTACGACCCGTCAGGCTAAACAGGACGCCATGTTGACCATCGGCAAACGCGACGCAAGCGGCAACGCCGCCAAGGAGGCCGACCACCAGCCCCGCGTTGCGGTCGGCGAGGAGGGCGGCGTCCTCGGCTGCGCTTTCTCCGGCATCTGGACGACGACGACAGTGGCGCTGATCGACGCCGAGATGCGCAAGATCGAGCAGCGCAAAGGCTTCCAGACGCTCGCTTTGGATCTTTCCCACATCGAGAAGATGGACACCGCCGGAGCCTGGCTGATCGATCGCCTGGTCAGTGTCTTCGAAAAGAAGGGTGTCGAGATCAAGATGCAGGGGCAAAGCGATGTCGCCTCGATCCTGCTCGGCGCCGTTGGCGAAGCTGTCCGGCGCGAGCCCGAATCGCGCGGCGTCCGGCGCCCCAACATCATCCTCCGCGGGCTGGAGGCGGTCGGCCGCCGCATCTATGAGATGCGCGACGATTTCCTCGCCTCGATGAACATCCTCGGCGCCACCATCGGCGGCGCCCAGATGAAGCTCGGGCGCGGCCATGCCATCAACCCTGCGGCGATCTTCAACCAGATCGATCGCATGGGGGTCGGCGCCATCCCCGTGGTGGTGCTGATGTCGGCCATCGTCGGCGCCATCGTCGCCCAGCAGGGCGCCTACCAGCTCAACTATTTCGGCGCCAACATTTTCGTTGTCGATCTGGTCGGCGTGCTGATCCTGCGCGAGCTCGGTGTGCTGATGACCGCCATCATGATCGCCGGCCGTTCCGGCAGCGCCATCACCGCCGAGATAGGCTCGATGAAGATGCGCGAGGAGGTCGATGCGCTGAAGGTCATCGGCCTCAACCCGATCGGCGTGCTGGTGTTTCCGCGCCTGGTGGCGCTGGTGATCGCGCTGCCCTGTCTCACCATCGTCGCCAATTTTGCCGCCCTTGGCGGCGGCATCCTAGCCGCCTGGCTTTATTCCGGTATTGCGCCGACGGCCTTCATCGACCGGCTGCGCGGGGCAATCGATATCAGCACCATCTTCGCCGGGCTGATCAAGGCGCCGTTCATGGCCATGATCATCGGCACCATTGCTTCCGTAGAAGGCATGAAGGTCGGCGGCAGCGCCGAATCGCTGGGTCTGCACGTCACTGCCTCGGTGGTGAAGTCGATCTTCGTCGTCATCATCCTCGATGGCCTTTTCGCCATCTTCTACGCGTCGATCGAGTTCTGACATGATGCGCAGAAACTCAAAGGCGACCAAGGCTGTGCAGGGAACGGGCGAAAGCGATATCGTGCTGTCGGTGCGCGACATCACCGTTGCCTTGGACGACAAGCTGATCCTCGACAAACTGGCGCTCGACATCAAGCGCGGCGAAATCCTCGGTTTCGTCGGCGCCTCGGGCGCCGGCAAATCGGTGCTGCTGCGCACGATTCTCGGCCTGCTGCACAAGCAGTCCGGCACGATTAAGCTGTTTGGTCTCGACCTCGAAAAGGCCAGCGACATCGAGCGGTTGCGCATCGACATGCGCCTTGGCGTGCTTTTCCAGCACGGCGCCCTGTTTTCGGCGTTGACCGTGCAGGAAAACGTGCAGGTGCCGATGCGCGAATATCTCGATCTGCCGAAGAAACTGATGGACGAGCTGGCCTTGCTCAAGATCGAACTGGTCGGCCTGCCGCCGGACGCCGCGCAAAAATTTCCCTCGGAGCTTTCGGGCGGCATGATCAAGCGCGCCGCCCTGGCGCGGGCGCTGGCGCTCGACCCCGACATCGTCTTCCTCGACGAGCCGACGTCCGGCCTCGACCCGATCAGCGCGTCCGAATTCGACGAATTGGTGGTGAAGTTGCGCGATACGATGGATCTGACGGTCTATATGGTGACGCACGATCTCGACACGCTGTTTACCGCTTGCGACCGCGTGGCGGTGCTCGGCAACAAGAAAATCCTGGTCGAAGGCACGATCGACGACATGCTGAAAAGCGAAGAACCGTGGGTCAAATCCTATTTCCGCGGAAAACGCGCTCGGCAACTTGATCTTGCCGCGCGCGCATAGACATAAGTGGGGCAATGGAAACCAGAGCCAACTACGTAATTGTCGGCATTTTCACCCTGGCTGCGATCCTGGCGGCGTTCGGGTTCGTCTATTGGACCGCCCAGATCGGTGATCGCGGCGAGACGGCGGAGCTGCGCGTGCGCATTCAGGGTTCGGCCTCCGGCCTCGGCCCCGGCAGTCTGGTGCTGTTCAACGGCGTCAAGGTCGGGGTGGTCAAGCGCGTCTATTTCGACCGCAATGACCCCAATGCCGCCATTGCTACGACCGAGATCGACCAGACAACGCCGCTCACCAAATCGACGCAGGCCGATATCGGCATCGCCAGCCTTGCCGGCCAGGTCAACATCGAATTGAAGGGCGCCGATCCCAAGGAACCGAACCTGCTGGAAGAGGCGGCAAAGGAAGGCAGGACGGCCGAGATCATCGCCAATCCGTCAGCGGTCACCAACCTGCTGCAGACGGCGCAGAACATCTTCACCCGCGCCGACAAGGTGCTTTCCGACCTAGAAGGTTTCACCAGGGATGTGCGCGGGCCGCTGACCCAGACCGTCAAGAACGCCCAGACATTTTCCGATGCGCTGGCCAGGAATGCCGACGGCATCGACAAGTTCCTGACCGCCGTCAGCGCGCTGTCGGATGAGCTGAAGGGTGTTTCCGGCAAGCTCGACGGCACGCTGAAGGCTGCCGAAGGCCTGCTCAATGCCGTCGACAAGGACAAGATCAAGAGCATCGTCGCCAATGTGGACGCCGTCACCGCCAATCTGAAGGAGACCAGCGGACAGCTCGACGGCGTGATCAAGAACGTCGATACCGCGGTCGGCTCGGTCAACGATTTCGCCACGCGCACGCAAGGCACGCTGGCAAAGGTCGACAATGTGCTCGACGGCATCGATCCGGCGCAGGTGCGCGTGGCGCTCGCCAACATTCAGAAGGCCAGCGAAAATGCCAACAAGGCCGCCGCCGACATCGCCAAGGTGACCGACAAGTTCGCCGACCGGGCCGACGACATCGACGAGACGATCAAGGACGCCAAACAGCTTGCGTCGCGCCTCAACGATGCCTCGGTGCGCGTCGACGGCATCCTGAAAAGGGTCGATACGCTGCTCGGTTCGGGCCAGGCCGACGGCGTCATGGCCGATGCCAGGGACACGCTGAAGTCGTTCAAGCAGGTCGCCGACACGCTGAACGCCCGGCTTGGCACGATCACCGACAATATTGCGCGCTTCTCCGGCCAGGGCCTGTCGAATGTCGAGGCGCTGGTCCAGGACAGCCGGCGTTCGATCAGCCGCATCGAAGAGGCGGTGACCGATCTCAGCCGCAACCCGCAGCGCATCCTGTCGGGCGGCGACGGCGAGGTCCGGCAGTTCGACGGCAGGGCACGGCGTTGACTTCCGTGCCCGCCCGCAGCAATTACATGGACCGCGGATGCGGATTCATCATACGATCCGGGGACAGTGGGGATCACGCGTGACGTTCGGGTTGGGTGGGTATAGATCGGCAGTCGTTTTGCTTGGCCTGACGCTGGCTGGTTGCGCGGCATTGGGAGGCAAGCCGGCGCCACTCGATACGTTCGAGCTGTCCGCCCCGTCGATCGACGCCCATGGCCACAGCCGCCGCCAGATCCTGATCGCCCAGCCATCCGCGCTCAAGGCGCTGGACAGCCAGAACATCGTCATCAAGCCGTCAGATCGCTCGATCCAGTATCTCAAGGGCGCGCAATGGGCCGACCGGCTGCCGCTGATCGTGCAGGCGAGGCTCGCCGAAACCTTCCAGCGCTCCGGAAGCTTTGCCGGCGTCGGCAAGCCGGGCGAGGGGCTGGCGATCGACTACCAGGTGATCGTCGAGATCCGCTCCTTCGAAGTCCGCGTCAATGGTGGCGAGCATGCCGAGGTCAATCTCTTCGTGCGCATCCTGAACGACCGCAACGGCGAGGTGCGCGCCTCGAAGAGCTTCACCGCATCCGCTCCCGTCTCGGGCGGCGGCAATCCGGCCTATGTCAGCGCGCTCGACAGCGCCTTCGGCGAGGCGGCGAAGGATATCGTGGGCTGGACGGATTCGGTTATCTGAGCCGGTCGAGGCTTCGAACGATCGTTCGTCGCGTTAAGCCAGCACTCGACCAAACATCGCAGGTCCGCGCTGACCCTCATTGCGCTGCCGGGCATTTCTCCCCGTATAGTGACGGGAGAAAGAACGCCATCGCCAATGATTTCGCCAATTGTCACCGTCGCAGTATGGCGGCGAGGCTGATGCCATCTCCCTTCACCCCGTCGCTATACGGGAGAAGGTGCCGGCAGGCGGATGAGGGGCAGCGCAGACCGACGATTTTGCACAAAGAAAAGGCGGGAACTTCCCGCCTTTTCTGTGTCTGTGGTGTCGCCTCAATCAGTGCAAACGGCCGCTCGCATGGGCCAGCATGGTGTAGACCTTGCCGGTGTCCGACGTCAGGTAGGTCTGCGCCATGATGTTGTCGCGGTCGTTGCGCGAGACGTCCTTGAGCAGCTTCTCGAAATCGTCGCAGTAGCGGTCGACGGCGGCGCGGAACTCCGCCTCGGCCTGATATTTGCGGCGGATTTCGTCAAAGGTCTGCTGGCCCTTGAGCGTGTAGAGGCGGCGCGTGAACACGTCACGCTCGCCGCGCCGGTAGCGGTTCCACAGCTCGATAGAGGCGTCGTGGTCGATCGCCCGGGCGATATCGACCGAGAGCGAGTTGAGCGACTCCATGACATGCAGGGGCGAGCGCTGGGCGGGAGCCGCGCGCGGTGCTTCCGCGGGCGCTGCCGGCGTGGCGACTTCCTCCTCGCGCGATGCTCCGGTCAGGAGATCGCGCACCCAGCCGCCTTGCGGCGTGCGGGCGTTGGCGTCGCGCTGGCGCGGTGCTTCGGCGGGGCGTTCGATATCGAGCGTGCCACGCAGGCCGCCGAGCGGCGCCTGCGGAGCAGGGCGTTCCGGCTGTGGCGCCGGCGGCGGGCGGCGTACCGGCTCGGCCGGGCGCTGCACTGGCGCCTGAGGCGCCGGGCGCAGGGCGCGCGGTTCGGCATTGTCGCCGCCACGTCCCGATTTCGCAACGATATCCGAAAGTTCCTTGAGCGCGTTGATCTGCTCGGCAACTGCACGGCGGATCGCCGAGGTCGATTCCTTGGCCTCTTCCGGCATTTCGATGACGCCCTTCTTGAGCTCGGCGCGGGTGAGGTCGAGCTCGCTCTTGATCGAGCTTGCGGTGCGCCGCATCTCCTCGGTCGCATCGGCGAACCGGCTGGTTGCCGAATCGACCACTTCCGTTATGGCGATGCGGATCTTGTCGGCTGATTCCAGCGTCTTACCTTCGGCATTCTGCATCGTCTGGCCGACAAGGTTTTCGAACGAACGCATCACCTTCTCGAGGTCTTCCGACTTCTTGACCAGGCCGACGGCGAGATCTTCGAGCGACGATTGCCGCTCAAGAGTGTGCTCCAGATTGCTCTGCGCCGAGCTCAACAGATCCGAAGCCGAGGACAGCAAGCGGCTGTGCTCGTCGAACTTGGTGGCGATCGAGGCCACTTCGCGCAGGGTCGACGACGACAGTTCGGTAAGCCGCGTCGTGTTCGAATCGACCAGGCGTGCCGAGCTGGCGAAGGTCTGCGCCGCCTTTTCGGTGGTTGCCGCGAAGCTTTGCGTGCTGCCGCTCAGACGTTCGTCAACCTGGCCGAGGTTGATCGCCGCCTGTTCGATCAGCTCACCAAGCTGCGAGCTGGAGACGCTCATGCGGCCGATGAGGTCGGCGACGCTATCGGCGAGCGACGAGCGCGCGCCTTCGACGGCCGACAGCGTTTCGGCGGTGCGGCTGGCGAGCGCGTTGACGAGGGCGGCATTTTCGCTGCGCAGCTTCTCGGTCGCGCGTTCGGTGACCTCTTCCATGCTCTTTTGCAGTTCCGAGCCGCCCTGGGCGAAGCGCTCCACCAGCGGCCGCGCGGTTTCGTCCAGGATCTTCGCCATCTCGGCCGAACGCGCCGCCAGCATCGTATTGAGCTCGCGGGTATTGGTGCCGATGGTCTTGGCAGCGTCGTTGGTGCTCTGGCCGATGTGCTGGCCGACCGCGGTAAAAGTCTCCGCAATCGTGTTGGCGCGCGAGATCAGTTGAGCTTCTGCGCTGGAAACCTGCTCGTTGAGCTTCTGGCCCATTGTCTCCGTCGTATAAAGAAGGCGGTTCTCGACGCTGGCGACCTGTTCCTCGACGCGCGAAGCTGCGGACGCAACGCTCGCGGCCAGCCGCTCGTCGGCCCCGGCAAGAGCCTGCTCCATCTCGCGGGCGTGGACGGCAAGTTCCTGGCCGGTCTGGCGTGCACGTTCGGCAACACGCTGCTCGGTGCTGGCGAAGGCGCCAACGATGTTGTCGGCATGCTCGCCGATCGTCGAAGTGGAGTCGGCGATGCGCGACACCAGGCGGTGATCGGCCTCGTCGAAGATGCGGCTGATCTCGGTGGCGCGGGCTGACAGCGCGTCCGAACCCTCGGCGATGCGCGAGATCAGCTGTTGGTCGGCGGCGTCGAAGATGCGGCCAAGGTCGGAGGCGCGGGCGGCCAGCGCTTCGGCGGATTCGCCGATGCGCATGCTCAGCCGCTGGTCGGCGCCCTCGAAGTTACGCAGGATGTCGCCGGCGCGGTCGGCCAGCGACTGCGCCGTCTCGACCGCGCGGGCGACCAGCTTCTGGTCGGCGGCGTCGAACGTGCCGGCGATCTCGCCGGCGCGGGCAGCCAGCCGTCCAGCCGTTTCTTCGGCGCGGGCGAGCAGCGAGTTCGACGTCTCGTCATGCCGGGCAAGCAGCACGCTCGTTGTGTCTTCGGCGCGAGCAAGCAAAGCATTCGTCGTATCCTCGGCGCGAGCAAGCAGGGCGCTCGATGTGTCCTCGGCACGTGCGTGCAGACGGCGATCCGCGTCCTCGAAGGTGCGGGCGATGTCCTCGGCCCGGGCCAAAAGGGCGGCCGAGGTCTGCTCGGCACGCTCGGCGATCTTGCGGTCGGCATCACTGAAGGCAGCACCGGCCTGTTCGTGCAGCGCGCTGGTGACTTCCATCACCTTCTCGCGGAGCGCGCCGGCAACGAAGACGGCGCTCTTTTCAAGCACGCTGCGGACATTGTCGACACCCACCGACAACGCGCGCTCCATGGTTCCGGCGCGCTCTTCGATGATGCCGGTCTGCTTGCTGAAGGCCTGCTCGATTTTCTCGACATCGGCAGCGATTGCCGCCGAGATATCGGTGCTTCTGCCGGCAATCTGGTCGATATGGCCCGACAGAGAGCGGTCGACGTCCTTGCGTATGTCGGCGAGCTTTGCCAGATCGTCTTCCAGCGCCTGGGTCAACATGTTGCGGCCTTCGGCCAGCTTGCCGACATGGCCGGCGATGATGTCGTCAACCTCACCGCGGCTTGCCGACAGCTTCTGCAGGTCGGCTTCCAGCGCACGTTTCAGGATGTCTCGGCCCTCGGCCAGCTTCTCGACCTGGCCTGCGACCAGTCCGTCGATGCTCGACCGGCTCTCGGCCAGCTTGGCGAGGTCGTCCTCGAGAGCCTTCGACAGCGTCGCGCGATCCCGGACGAGCTTGTCGCTGTGACCCTCGATCAGGCTGTTGACATTTTCCAAATCCGCTTCCAACACCCGTGCGAACTCGCCACGGTTTTCGCTCAGCTTCTGCGACTGGTCGGCAATGGCGCTCCTGATCGCATTGAGATCGGCTTCGAGCGCCCGTGTGAGGATGTCTCGGCCCTCGGCGAGCTTCTCGACCTGTCCGGCGACCAGCCCATCGATGTTGGAGCGGCTCTCCGCCAGCTTGGCGATGTCGTCTTCCAGTGCCTTTGAGAGCGCCGAACGGTCCTGGACGAGCCTGTTTTGATGATCGGCCATGATGCCGCTGACATTGTGCAAATCGTCCTGAAGCGCCTGGGATAGCGTCGAACGATCCTGGACAAGCCGGCTCGAGTGGTCGGTGATCAGGCTGTTCACATTCTGAAGGTCATCCTTAAGCGCCTGGGATAGCGTCGAACGATCCTGAACAAGCCGGTTCGAGTGGTCGGCGATCAGGCTGTTCACATTCTGCAGATCGGCCTCCAGTGCCTTGGAAAGCTGACCGCGCTCTTCCGCCACCTTGTCGGAATGACCCGCGATGGCGCCCTTGATGGTGTTGAGGTCGGCTTCGAGCGCGCGCTTGAGGATATCGCGGCCCTCGGCCAGCTTCTCGACCTGGCCGGCGACCAGCCCGTCGATGCTCGACCGGCTCTCGGCGAGCTTGGCGAGGTCGGCCTCGAGCGTCTGTGACAACAGGCCACGATCGTCGGCAAGCCGGCTCGAATGGTCGGAGAGCAGGCCTCTGATGCCGGACAGGTCGTTCTCCAGCGCCTTGCTGAGTTCGGTGCGGTCCTCGGCCAGTTTCGCCGAGTGGTTCTCGATCACGCCCTTGATGCCGATAATGTCATTTTCGAGCGCCTTGGTCAGGATGGCGCGGCCTTCGGCGATCTTTTCAACCTGGCCGGCGACCAGCCCGTCAATGGAGGCGCGGCTGTCGGCGAGCTTGCCGAGATCGGCTTCCAGGGCGCGCGACAGAATGTTGCGGCCTTCGGCCAGTTTACCGACATGTCCGGCGACCATTTCGTCAATGATCGTACGGGCTTGCACAAGTTTTCCGGAGTCTTCATGCAAAGCCTGGTTGAGCCGGTTGCGGCCTTCTTCAAGCCGCTCGAGATGGCTGCCCAGCGACGCGTCGATGGCGGCGCGCGACTCGTTGACCTTGCGCAGATCCTCTTCCAGGGCGCGCGAGATCAGGTTGCGGCCTTCGGCCAGCTTCTGCACCTGGTTCGTTACGGCCGCATCGATGCCGGCGCGGCCCTCGGCGAACTTCGCCAGGTCCGCCTGCATGGCAGCCGCCATGCGTTCGCGGCTTTCGGACAGCTTGCGGCTGTGGGTTTCGACGGCGTCCTCGATGCCGACACGGGCATCGGCAAGCCGCTGGATGTCGGTGTCGAATGAGCGCGACACGACATGGCGGGCGGCTTCCATGCGGCCGGCGAAATCGCTGGCGCGGGCTTCGAGCATCGACGAGGTCGACGAGACGATGTCGGCCATGTCGGCGCCGATCTGGGTCTTGCCCTGATCGATCATGGCCGACAAATGATCCTTGCTCTCGGCAAAGGTGTGGGCGATCTCGCGGGCGCGCTCGACCAGCGTTTCGTTGATCTGGCGGGCGCGCGCCTCGAGCGCGGCGTTGAGCTTCTGCGTGCCGGTATCGAGTGCTTCGGCGCGGGTCTGAAATTCGCTGATCAGCGCCTGGCCGCGCTCGGCCAGTGTCCGCTCGATGCCGTTCAGGCTGGACTCGAATTCCGAGCTCAGGGTGCGGGCGGCGCCGCCGAGCAGCGACACCATGCCTGTGGTGCGGTCGTCGAGCAGGTCGGTCAGCGACCGGGTCAGGCCGTCTGTGGTGTCCGTCAGCTTGGCGATGCGGGTGTCGAGCAGCGAAGCAAAGGCTTCGCCCGATGTCGACAGCCTGTCGGTGATTGAATCCAGCCGGGTTTCGACGGAATCGAAGATCGACATCGAGCTTTCATTGATGCGGTCAATCAGCGTGTCGCCGGAATTGGTGATCGTCATCGACAGCTTGGTCGACGCGTTGAGGATAGAGTCGCGAATAATGTCGGAGGCGGCGCCGATCTCGTCCTTCAGCGTTTCATGCGCGCCGGTGATCGAGGCGCGCACGCGCTCGGCATGAGTGACGACGGCTTCGCGCTCGCTGCCCAGCCCGTCGACCAGCGACCGGATGCGCGATTCATTCTCCGAATAGGAGCGTTCGATCTGGTTGACCTCGCTGTGGACCAGCGTTTCGAGCTCGACGGCGCGCGCCAGCGTGCGCTCGATGCCTTCGCCCATCGCCGCCACTTCACGGCGAACGGCCTGGCCGATCATCATCACGCGATCCTGGGCGAGGTTTTCCGGCTCCGCCAAGCGGAAAGCCACCTCCGTCATCGACTGCGCGGCAATGCGCATTTCCTGCGCGCGGCGGATCATCGCCGCGAAGGCCCAAAACAGGACGACCGGTATGATTGCCGCGATCGCCAGGCCGATCAGTTCAGGGCGGGCCAGGATTTGATCGAATGTACGAATTTTCCAGATGCTGGGGCCAAACAGCAGATTGGCAAGGCCGCCGGCGCCGGCGATCCAGGCCAGCGACACGAACGCCACGACCCAATAGATCGTGCTCGACGCGCGCCGGTTGAGGCTGTGCAGCAGCGTCTTGTAATCTTTTTGGCGGTCATCGTTTGCCGGCTTGAAGCCGGCTGGCTGGGCGCTGTTGCGCGATTCGACCGGGCGCAGCTCGGCGGGCTTGGCTGCCGGCTTCGCACTCTGGTTTTGTTGGACGGACGCGTTTTGAGCGGGAGCGGGCTTCTGGGGGCGGCCTTCGCGCGCCAGTTCGTCCGCGGCCTGCGATATCTGCGCTTCCAGATCTTCCATCGACGCCGCGATATCGAGATCGCCGCTGCCGTCTCCGCTGAGATCGAGGTCTAGCGCCTTTTCGAGTTCCCTGGCTACGTCGCTGTCGAGAGTTCTGGTCGTCGTTGGTTTCTTCGCCATGCCTTCGCTACCCTGTACTAGCTGCCGAGGGACTTCTTATTTTTGCCTGATTCTGGCTCGTCTTATCCCACGCAGGAGGCTGAAAATGGACCTTCGTATCGTAATGACACACAGGGGTAAAGAAAACATGCATTCCGCGAGATACGTAAAACTTTAAATATAAGGTTAACGACAACGTGATCTAACCGCCTCAGCGGCAACAATTTTCCAGCCCATTCATTAACGCGTTGGCGACGGAAATCGCCTAGTTTTTTCGGCGATCGGCACAAGGAGTTTCAAATTGGTACGCGGTGAAAGCGGCATTGCCTTCTCAATGCCGGGCGGCGATGCGTCGGGACCGGCCCGTTCGCGCCCAGTGGATCTGGCCCATCTGGCCCGTCAGACAATGGGCGATCGCGCCCTCGAACAGGAGGTATTGGCACTGTTCGTACAGCAGGCGCTTTCCGTCCGCGACAGAATAGTCGATGCCGACATCAGGGAGCGACTGCTTCTGGCGCATGGGCTGAAAGGTTCGGCGCGCGGGGTCGGCGCCTTTGCCATCGCCGACTGCGCCACCTCGATCGAACAGCAGCCGGAAGATGCGCGCATCCTCAAGCGCCTCGGCACCCTGATCGAGGAAGTGCGCGATTTCATCGCCGCCATCAGCCGGTAATGGCTGCCGCTCGGCAGCGGCCACCGGGATGAATCGACGGGGCCAGGGCGTGCTTTGGCCAGCTTTCCGAAAAAACGTCACAAAGCGGCGCTTTCGCGCGGCAGTTGACTTGTCCGGCGGAGTGATTATCTCGGCTGGGACTCCCTTCAGGTGACAAATGACCAAGCTGACCTTCATTGCCCATGACGGCACTCCTTTCGATGTCGAGGCCGAAAACGGCTCGACCGTCATGGAGAATGCGATCCGTAGCGCGGTGCCGGGCATCGAGGCAGAATGCGGCGGCGCCTGCGCCTGCGCGACCTGCCATGTCTATGTCGACGAAGCCTGGACGGCCGAGGTCGGCGAGCCGGAGGCGATGGAAGAGGACATGCTGGACTTTGCCTATGACGTCCAGCCGAACTCGCGCCTGTCCTGCCAGATCAAGGTGCGCGACGCGCTTGACGGCCTCGTCGTGCGCGTGCCGGCTCGCCAGGGTTGATCTCCCGTAGCATCTGATTTTTCCCGCCGCCGCTTGGCAGCGGGCCAATGCTCATGCAGTCTCGCGCCAGTTTCGGCCCAGTTTGACAATGAGGCTCGCCTGGCATGACCGATATAATCAAGACGGACGCACTCATTGTCGGGGCGGGGCCGGTCGGCCTGTTCGCCGTGTTCGAACTCGGCCTCTTCGACATGAAGTGCCATCTGATCGATATCCTCGACCGGCCCGGCGGCCAATGCGCCGAACTCTATCCGGAAAAGCCGATCTACGACATTCCAGGCTGGCCCTCGATCTCGGCGCAAGGGCTGGTCGACAAACTGCTCGAGCAAATTCAACCGTTCAAGCCGGATTTTACCTTCAACCGCATGGTCTCCAGCCTGGAAAAGCTGGACGACGGCTCATTTCGGGTCACCACCGACGAGAACGAGGTGTTCGAAGCCAAGGTGGTGGTGATCGCCGCCGGTGGCGGCTCGTTCCAGCCCAAGCGGCCGCCCATTCCCGGCATCGAGGCCTATGAGGGCAGGAGCGTCTTCTATTCGGTGCGCCGTATGGAGGAATTCCGCGGCCACGACCTCGTCATCGTCGGTGGCGGCGATTCCGCACTCGACTGGACGCTGAACCTGCAGCCGGTGGCAAAAAGCGTGACACTGGTCCACCGGCGCGCGGAATTCAGGGCGGCGCCCGACAGCGTCAACAAGATGTATGCCATGCAGGAGATGAAGCAGCTGGAGTTCCGGGTCGGCCAGGTGAGCGGCCTGACCGGCGCCGACGGCGAGCTGGCCTCTGCTACCATCAAGGGCGGGCCTGACGGCGACATCGAGGTGCCGTGCACGCGCATGCTGCCGTTCTTCGGCCTGACCATGAAGCTCGGCCCGATCGCCGAATGGGGGCTCAACCTTCATGAGAACCTCATTCCGGTCGATACCGAGAAATTCCAGACTTCGGTGCCAGGCATCTTTGCCGTCGGCGACATCAACTGGTACCCAGGCAAGCTGAAGCTGATCCTGTCGGGTTTTCACGAGGTGGCGCTGATGGCGCAGGCCGCCAAGCGCATCATCAGCCCCGGTGAGCGCATCGTCTTCCAGTACACGACGTCGTCGACCAGCCTGCAGAAGAAGCTCGGCGTCGTGGAGTAGGTCCTACAGGGCTTTCCGGATCACTCCACCAGAACGACTGGCGCCTCGGCGTCGTCGCGGCCGCGCAGTGACTTCTCCGGCATCAGCGCCAGCGTCATCAGCGCCAGCACGAGCGTGACGGCCGCGGCAAGGAAGATCATCATGAAGGGCGTCGCCGAGACGATCTGTCCGGCAGCCGGCGCGCCTTCGCCGGCAAGCGGCAGGCCATAGCCGAGCGCGACGGCGCCGAGCATGGCGACGCCGAGCGCGCTGCCCAGCGAACGCAGGAAGGTCAGCACGCCGGTGGCAACGCCGAGATGCGCGCGGTCGACGGCGTTCTGCACCGATACGGTGGCGACCGGGAAAGTGGTGCCGCTTCCAAGGCCGATGCAGATGGTCAAGAGCTCGACCACCAGCAGCGAGGCGCGGCCGGCGACCAGGCTGAGCACGCCAAGGCAGATAATGGCGAAGAGAACGCCGACCATGGCTATACGCTTGTAGTGGAAGAAGCGCGGTATCGTGCGGCCGCTGAAGGTCGCGCCGGCGACCGTTCCGAGCAGCAGGCCGAGCATGGCAAGGCCCGACTGGCTGACCGACAGGCCGATGATCGACTGCAGATAGACCGGCAGGTACACCGACAGGCCGATATTGGCGGCCTGCAGCAGGAACATCGACGCCGTGCCGGCAAGCACGATCGGATTGCTCAGCACTTCAAGCGAAATCAGCGGCTCGGCCGCACGCATCAGCCTGAGGGCGAACGCACCCCAGAAGACCGCCGAACAGGCGAGCAGGCCGACGATCTCGCGCGAGGCCCATGGATAGGCGCTGCCGCCCCAGTTGAGGGCCAAAAGCAGCAATGCCGTCGCCACCACCAGAAGCAGCGCGCCCGGCGCGTCGATGCGATGCCGCTTTGCGGCGACCGGCAGTTTGCGCAGCGGCTTGTTGATGATGGCCATGGCCAAGATGCCGAGCGGGATATTGATCCAGAAGATCAGCGACCAATGCAGATGTTCGGCAAATCCGCCGCCGAGCAAAGGCCCGGCGATGCTGGCGACCGCCCAGGTGCCCGAAATCCAGGCGGCATAACGCGCGCGTTCGCGCGGCGGCACCAGGTCGCCGATGACGATCTGCGCCAGGGCGAACAGGCCGCCGCCGCCCGCACCCTGGATCGCCCGGCCGACAACCAACACGAACATGTTGGGGGCCATGGCGCTGACCAGCGATCCCAGAAGGAAGATCAGGATCGCCGCATAGACGGTCGGCCGGCGGCCATAGACGTCGGAAATCTTGCCGTAGAGCGGCGCCATGGCCGTCGCCGTCAGGAGATAGCCGGTCACGATCCACGGCAGGTAGTCGGCATGGCCGAGCGAACGGCCGATGGTCGGCATGGCCGGCGCGACGATTGTCTGGTCAAGCGCTGCCAGCAGCATCGACAGCAGGATGCCGGCGATGATGACGTTCTTCTCGCTTTCCGTCAGCGGTGCGGCGGGAGGCAGCCTAGCCGGCTTGTCGACAGCTTGGTCCATATCAGTTCATCCATAAAGTTTGAGACCGATTGCGCGGCGCCAAATGGCCGCTCCGCTACGCGCCGCCTCAATTGGTCTTGATCTGGTGTTTCGAAGCTCGCGCCTTGCCAGCCTGACATATCTTGCGAGCCTGACATATGTCGTCCCGTATAGGCCGATTTCGACCTATGCCCGAAAATTTCTGGGGCTGGCCTCATGTTTCGGCAGAATTGGCTTGGTATCGGTCCGTGTTTCAGCCGGGCGGAAGCTGGCCGTTCTCGACGCGCTGCATGCGGTAGCGCAGCAGCCGCAGGATGCGGCTTTCGAAATTCACGCCTTCCACGCGGTCGAAGCGCAATTGGTCCTGGTCATGCCTGGCGAGTTCGGCCGCGGTGATCTGCGCCGCCTTCGCCTTGGCCCCGGCGCAGGTCTTTTGCGCAAAGCTCGCGTTCAGCGCGTCTTCGAGCAGACGGCCGTGGTTCTTGGCGATCTCGACATGACGCTCCTCATGGCGCTTGATGTCGGCCGACAGGGTGTCCCAGAACAGTCTGACATCGGGATCGGCCTTGCGCGGCCTGCGCCACTCCGGAAGGATGACCTTGACCTTGACGGTAACGGCGGCCTTGGCGATGCGGCAGGTGTCTGCGGTTTGCGCGTAGCTGATGCGGGTGGTGAACGCCATCTGGGTGGCGCCTGGATGCCGCATCCCGGTGCTTTTCACCTCGGGTCCATGCTTCGACAATTGCGTCTCGATGTCATCGAGCGTGCTGCCGCCGATGGCAAAATAGCTGTAGGTCTTCACCAGATTGGCAGCATTCGCCGGCAGGACGGTCAAAGCCAGCATCAGGGCGCAGAGCAGGGGTCGTTTCATCATGTTGCCTCTTCACTCACCTTGCTTTACGGCCGTTGCCGGCGCAACGGAATTGATCTTCCACCGATCACGCATCGTTGATGGATTGCAAGCGCTCGATGAGCCACATGCCAATGAGCCACATGCCAATGAGACACATGGTTGAAGGACAATGACGACAAGGCGATGGCAACTGGCGCATAAGTGCCATCTCGACCTTGGCGAGAAAGCCATTGTGGTCGGCATTCTCAACGTCACGCCCGACAGTTTTTCGGATGGCGGACTGTTCATCACGCCTGACCAGGCGGTGGCGCAGGCGCACCGCATGGTGGAAGAAGGCGCCGCCGTCGTCGATATCGGCGGGGAATCGACGCGCCCCGGCGCCTCGCCCGTGACGCCTGAAGAAGAGCAGGCCCGCATCCTGCCGGTCATCGCCGCGCTCGCCAGTTCAGGCGAAGCCCTGATTTCGGTCGACACCTATCGCGAGGAAACCGCGCGCCTCGCCGTCGCCGCCGGCGCGCATATCGTCAACGATGTCTGGGGCTTGCAGCGTGAACCCGGCATCGCCCGCGTCGCCGCCGAGACCGGCGCCGGACTGGTCATCATGCATACCGGGCGCGGGCGGCAAAAACTGCCCGACGTCATCGCCGACCAGTTTTTGTTCCTCAAGGCTTCGCTGGAAGTCGCCAGGCGCAGCGGCGTTGCGGACGATCATATCGTACTCGATGCCGGCTTCGGCTTCGCCAAGGAGACGGCTGAGGAAAACCTCGACCTGATGGCGCGGTTTTCCGAGCTTAAGGAGCTCGGTTTTCCCTTGATGGCCGGCACCTCCAGAAAACGCTTCATCGGCACCGTCACCGGCCGCGAAGCCGGCGCGCGCGCCGCCGGGACGGTAGCCACCAGTGTCATTCTGAGGCTGAAGGGCGCCGATCTGTTTCGCGTCCACGATGTCGCAATCAACGTGGACGCACTGGCGGTCGCCGATGCTATGCTGGCGCGCGAAAAGCCAGGACGCTGAGCCCAGGACACTAAGAAATGTACGTCATCCGCATGAAGAACTGCGCCTTCTTTGCCCGGCACGGCGTGCTGGATGAGGAAGAGGCGCTTGGCCAGCGTTTTTATGTCGATGCCGAGTTGACGGTCGAGCCCAGCCGCCCGCTGGAGGATGATTCCATCGAGGACACCGTCAATTACGGCATCGCCTTCACGGTGATTGAAAAGATCGTCACTGGACATCGCCGCTTCCTGATCGAGGCGCTGGCGCTCGAAGTGGCGAAGGCGCTGACTTCACGGTTCCCGCAGATCAGGAAGGCCGAGATCACCGTGCGCAAGCCCAACGCACCGGTGCCCGGCGTGCTCGATTATGTCGAGGTGACCGTTGTCTGGCCAGAGTAACAATAACACGGTCTATCTCAGCCTTGGCGGCAATCTTGGCGATCCCTCGGCCTCGATGGCGGCGGCGCTGCGCCTGCTCGACGCCGACGAGAGCACGCGCGTCGTCGCCGTCTCCTCACTTTACCGCACGCCGCCCTGGGGCAAGCTCGACCAGCCGGATTTCCTCAACGCCGCTGCCGAAATCTCGACCTCGCTGGCGCCAAGGGCGCTGCTCGACCTCTGCCTCGAGGCCGAGCGCAAGCTGAAGCGGGTGCGCGAGGAGCGCTGGGGTCCGCGCCTGATCGACATCGACATATTGGTGTTCGGCGACCGCACAATCCACGAAACCGGGCTGGAGGTGCCGCATCCCCGAATGGTGGAGCGCGCCTTCGTGCTGGCGCCCTTGGCAGAGATCGCGCCGGATCTGGCGGTGGGCGGCAGGAGCGTGACCGAGCGGCTCAGCGCCGTCGATACGTCAGGCATAGAGCGGCTGGCTTCCGGCCGCGATTGGTGGCTGGGTTAACCGGAGAAGCCGCCGCCATCGAGAAATGCCTGTTCGTCCGCCGTCGTCTCGCGGCCAAGCATCTTGTTCCTGTGCGGAAAGCGGCCGAAGCGCTGGATGATGTCGCGGTGCTCGATGGCGTATTTCACATACTCCGGCGCCCTGGCGGTGGTGAGCTCGACCGATCTGTCCTGGTCGGCGGGCAGTTCCGAATGTTCGTAGGGCAGGTACAGGAAGACGCGCAGGTTTTCTTCCAGCGAAAGGTCATGGCCGGCCGCAATCGCCTTGGCGGCAAAGTGCCGTGCCAGCGGATCGGTGGCGTACATATGGCCTGAGCCGCGAAAGCAGTTGCGCGGAAACTGGTCGAGCAGGATCATCAGCGCCAGCGAACCCTCGGCATGCTCCGACCATGCGTCGCACTCGCGCCGCGCGGCGGCAAAGTGCAGGTCGAGAAACCTGCTGCGGAAATCCGCGTCGAAGACGTCGTTCTTCTCGAACCACGCGTCTTCGCCGGCCTCGCGCCAGAATTTGGTGACGGCGAGCGCGCGCTCATCCGATGCGGTCATCAGCTTTCCCCCTGATCGGCGGGCTCGGGCTTGTGCAGCACGCCGGCCGTCTCTTCGTTCAGCGCCTGGCCGGGCCGGCGCGGTTGCGTCAGCGGCGTCGGGATCGGCGTGCCGGTATTGCCCCTGAGGAAACGTTGCCCGGCGCGGACGCCTTCGGCCAGCTGCGTCTCCAGTCGGGCATTGTCGCGCCGTCGCACATCCTCGATGACATCGGCGACATCTTCCGGCTCGACGCCCAAAACCTCGAGCGCGGAACCGCCGAAGACGAGGGCCGATTCGAAGGTCTCGCGCAGCTGGAAGTCGACCCCGGCGCGGATGAGCGACAGCGCGGTGCCACGATCGAAGGCACGCGCCAGGACAGTCAGCAGCGGGAACTCCGCCTTGATCAGTTCCGCCATGCGCACGGCGGCGTCCGGCTTGTCGACGCAGATCAGCACGGCGCGGGCGCGGCCTGCACCTGCGGCGCGCAGAATGTCGAGCCGCGTGCCGTCGCCATAATAGACCTTGAAGCCGAAATCGGCGGCCGCCTGGATCATTTCGACATCATTGTCGATGATCGACACGTCGATGCCGCGCAACAAAAGCGGCTGGCTGGCGATCTGGCCGAAACGGCCGAAGCCGATGACCAGCACACTGCCGGTAAGGCCGTCGGCGATGTCGACGCCTTCAAGCGACTGCTCGTCGCGCGGCGTCACATATTTGAGCGCAATGATGGCCAGCGGCGTCAGCACCATGGAGATGATGATGATCGCGGTCAGCGTTGCGTTGGCCCGGCTGTCGATGATGCCAACCGCCGCCGCGGCCGAATAGAGGACGAAGGCGAATTCGCCGCCTTGCGCCATGATCACGGCGCGTTCCAGCGCTTCACGATGACCGCTCTTCAGCAAGCGGGCGACGAGGTAGATGCCGAGCGCATTCATCGCCATGTAGGCGACGACATAGACGGCGATCAGCCGCCAGTTGTCGGCCACCACATGTAGGTCGAGCGACATGCCGACGGCGAGGAAGAAAAGGCCAAGCAGGATGCCGCGGAATGGCTCGACGTCGGCCTCCAGCTGGTGGCGGAAGGTCGATTCCGACAACAGCACGCCGGCGAGGAAGGCGCCCATCGCCATCGAGAGGCCGGAAAGCTGCATGACCAGCGCCGACCCCAGCACGACCAGAAGGGCTGCCGCCGTCATGACTTCGCGCGCCTTGGCGTCGGCCAGGATGCGGAAGAACGGGTTGAGCAGATAGCGGCCGGCCACCACCAGCCCGACGATGGCGCCAAGACCGATGCCGATTTCGGTCAGCCTTTGCTGCAGGGTCATCTCGCTGCCGCCCGGCGCCAGGAAGGCGACCAGCGCCAGAAGCGGCACGATTGCCAGATCCTCGAGCAGCAGGATGGACACGATGCGCTGGCCCTTGGGGCTGGCCATCTCGCCACGCTCTTCCAGAAGCTGCATGACGATCGCCGTCGAGGTCAGGACAAAGCCGGCGCCGGCAACGAAGGATTGCGCGATCGGAAAGCCGCCGGCGAGACCAACACCGGTGAGCAGCAAGGCGCAGACGCCGACCTGCAGCGCGCCGAGGCCGAAAATCTCGCGGCGCAGGCCCCATAGCCGCGACGGCTGCATCTCCAGCCCGATGATGAACAGGAACATGACCACGCCGAGTTCGGCGACATGCAGGATGGCTTCCGATTCGGAAAAAATGCCAATACCGAACGGGCCGATGACCACGCCCGCGGCGAGATAGCCTAGGATCGAGCCCAGCCCCATGCGTTTGAAGATCGGAACGGCGACGACGCCTGCGGCAAGCAGCGCCACCACCTGAATGAGATCGCTGCCCGATGCTTCCGCTGCCATGCCTCTTGTCCCTGTGTCCGACAGCACTCCTTGCATGCACCGGGAGCGGGAGGCAAGGGCGGGAAGCCTGCCAGGATGGGTAGGGTGCCGTGGCAGCGATTCCCCGGTGGAACAACAGTCTGCGCTTGCCTGTCGGACGGCCGGTATCTATATCTGACAAATGCCTGATTATTCGTCCCGGCCGTCGCCGCTGCCACATATCCCGATGGATGCGCTCAGCGAAGTTCTGCAAGACTTTCGCTTGAGTGGCGTCAACTATGGCCGCTGCGAACTCCGGCACCCATGGAGCATAGACTTTCCGCAACAACAACTGCTTCGTTTTCACTTTGTCGGCCAGGGTCCATGCTGGATTCACACCGAAGCGCAAGGCTGGCAGGAGTTGCGCGATGGCGATCTGGTGCTGCTGCCGCAAGGCATCGCCCATCGGCTGGCGAGTGCGCCGGACGTGGTGGGCGATTCGCTCGAGGGCTGCCAGGTGATCAAGTTGGGCGGCAACGTTTGCGAAGTGATACGGCAGGGAACGGGCGCGACAAGCACCCTTTTCTGCGGCTCCATGTCTCTCGGCTCCTATGCGCTCAATCCGTTGATCACGTTGATGCCGCCTCTCATCAAGGGTTGCGACGTGGCCGGCAATGACCCGATGGTCGGCCCTTTGCTGGCGGCCATGACGGTGGAGGCCGCGCAACCGCAGATGGGCAGCGCCACCATCCTGTCGCGTATGGCGGATTTGCTGACAGCCAGGCTCATCCGGTGCTGGGTCAATTGCAACGGCGCATCGACCACCGGTTGGCTCGCAGCCATCCGCGACCCCCATATAGGCCGCGCTCTGGCGGCCATGCACCGCGACCCCGGCCACAACTGGACGCTGGGAAGCCTCGCCGGCGTGGCAGGCCAATCGCGTTCGATTTTCGCCGAGCGCTTCAGCGCGGTATTGGGGGAGGGTGCCGCACATTATCTCGCCCGCCTGCGAATGCAGCTTGCCCGCGAATTGCTGGGCCAAAACGGCTTGTCGGTTGCCGAAGTCGCTACCCGTTTGGGCTATGATTCCGAGGCGTCCTTCGCCCGCGCGTTCAAGCGCATCACCAATGTCTCGCCAGGCGTTGTGCGTCGCACAATTCCCGGACG
This sequence comes from Mesorhizobium sp. M0217, assembly GCF_040321955.1. Lineage (NCBI taxonomy): Bacteria > Pseudomonadati > Pseudomonadota > Alphaproteobacteria > Hyphomicrobiales > Phyllobacteriaceae > Mesorhizobium > Mesorhizobium sp. M0217. Next base: position 174,519 of record NZ_JAMYSN010000012.1, read on the forward strand.
AATGGATATGAATTTCGGATTTTAAGGTACATAACATCCGGGCGGACTCGCCTATCTAAGATCTCCAACTGTGGAGATCTTTCCGTGACGGACACAACATTACAGCTTGAAGACGCCGCAATCGGCCTTGATGCCGATGCACCAGCCGCGTGGAGCGCGGCCACATGGTTTGCGGTCCTATCATTGGCGGCCACCAGCTTTGCCCTGGTGTCAGCCGAGTTCTTGCCGGCAGGTCTGTTGACGCCGATGGCGCGCGATCTCGGCATCAGCGAGGGAACTGCCGGACAGGTCGTCACCGCCACCGCTTCCGTTGGCGCCGTGACGGCCATGTTGAGCAATGTTCTCATCGGCCGATTGAACCGCAAGGCGGTGCTGGTTGGCCTCATGGCCCTGGCGGTCGGTTCCAATATTCTTGCGGCGCTGGCGCCCAATTTCTGGCTGCTGTTGCTGGGCCGGGCCGGGTTGGGGATCGCTCTTAGCGCTTTCTGGGCACTTTCCGTTGCCGTCGTGGCGCGGCTGGTCGGCGCCAATGCGACAGGTCGCGGCATGGCGATCGTGACCCTCGGCGTCTCGCTCGCGACCATTGCCGCGCCGTCGATGGGTGCGTTGATCAGTGACTGGCTGGGATGGCGCAGCGCGATGGCCATGACGGCGGGGCTGGCCGCGCTTGCCATGCTGCTGCAGCTTCTCAGCCTGCCGACCTTGCCTGCGGCGGCAAGCAACAGCCTTGCAGACGTCTTTCGGCTGACACGGCGGCGTGGCATCCAACTCGGCATGCTTGCCATTGTTCTGCTGATGACCGGGCATTTTGCCGGCTCGGTCTATGTGCGCCCGTTCCTCGAACAGGTGACGCTCCTCACAACCGGGCCGATTGCCCTGGCGCTGCTCGGGTTCGGCATCGCCGCTGTGATCGGCAATATTGCCGGTGGCCGCCTGGCCGACACCAACATCCACATGGCCCTCGCAGTTACCGCCGCGTTGATGGCGTTTGCGGCACTCGCTTTGGTGCTTTGGGGCGCGCAAACCGGCGTTGCCTTCGGCTTTGTTACGCTGTGGGGCTTCGCCTTCGGCATGGCGCCGGTGGTGCTGCCGACCAATATGTCTCGCGCGGCATCTGATGCGCTGGAAGCAGCAGGCAGCCTGATGGTCACTTCCTTCCAGGTTGCCATCACCGTCGGTGCGGTTGTCGGCGGCTATGTCGTGGACACCTATGGCGCTACGGGACCTTTGACCCTAACCGCCGTCCTTGCCGCGGCGACGGCCGCACTGGCGCTGCTGCAGCCTCGTGGCTGAAACCTCGCTTCGTCTGACACGGGCGGCCTCAATCAGGCCGTCCGCGCCGTTGCAGCAGCGCTGCACAGGTTTATGCGCCGCACACGTTGCGTTTTGCCGCAATCGGCGGCTATGGGACGCCAGGCTTCGGCCGTTGGAAGGCAGCGACGATCAAGTTCTGCCTTCGTGAGGAGAATGACTGACATGAAGAAGTTTTTGCTCGTCGGCGTGGGTGTCGCCATGCTTGCCGCATCGGCCTGTTCGAAGGCGCCTGAATGCACGCAGGAAATCGCGGCCAAGAAGGCGCAGGAAATGACCGCCGCGCTGCAGGAAGCGATCACCAAGGATCCGACCAAGGCCGCCGACCTGACCGCCAAGGTGCAGGCTGTGACGACCAAATATCAGGGCGCCACCACGCCGGCCGACGCCTGCAAGGCCTATGACGATCTGACGGCCGCCATCAAGGGCTGATTCTTCGTTCGGAAATTGAGGAAGGCGGTGGCTCGAGTAGCCGCCGCCTTTTTTGCTGGTGTTCTTAAAGCGCATCGCGCTGACACGGAGGACCGCCGGCACGCACAGGACCATGACACGTTGGCCTTGCTGTGGCTTGGGCCATCGGAGACGCTGACATCGTCGGTTGCGCGCCACATGTCCGGTCGCGGCAGAAAGGTGCCGCCCGAGCGGCCCGTGCTTGAGGAGCGCCAACCTGGCCGCAAGGTGGCGTGTCCTTCCCGACATCGAGCTGAGCGGAACAGCTCAGCTGACGCGCAGTGCAACCCCGTTCCGCGCTTTTTTCGGGGAACCGCTTGAGAGTCAGTTTTTGGCGATGGAGCCGACTTCGACGGCGTCGACGCGCTTGAGGCTCATGCCGATGACCGGCACCAGCTGCTGGTCGACGCGCACGGCGATGGTCACCGTCATCGAATTGTCGTCGGGAATGCGGGCCTGCATGACGCCGCGCAGCTGGTTGCGGTTGATGGTGAAGACGACTTTGCGGGCATCGACCACGTTGCCGCCGATGATGTCCAGGCCCGACCCCGCGGCGCCGCCCATGAAATTGCCCTTGTAGTCGCGGCCCTTGCGCTCGACGGTCGCCGACATTTTCTGGGTGAAGACACCGACGCGGCAGTCGCCATCGAGCGTCATGCCGGTCTTGTTGTCCGGCGTCGAGCCGTCGAAGCTGCAGGTGAACTTCGTGCCCTTGTATTTGCCGGCGATGATTTCGCCCGGGCCGACCCATTTGCCTTCAACGGTGCGGAAGAACTGCTTGTCGGGCTCCGCTGCAAAGGCTTTCCCGGTCGGGCCCAGAGGTGCTGCAAGCGCGACCAGGGGCAGGACGCAGGACAAGATTACGCTTTTCATAGACGACACCCGGCAACAAGGAGGCTGTTGTTGGACGACCATGAACAAGATTGGTTAATGCTTGGTGACCGCGAGAGGGCGTTCACTTGGTCGAGGCGGGTGCTTCATTCTCTTTTCTGGCCGCAAACGAGGTCAGCGCCGACAGGAAATCGCCCATACCCGGCCGCCTGCCGGCAATGAAGGGCAGGGGCCGCGCCGTCTCCATGGCAGCAATGCCGATACGCGCCGTCATCATGCCGTTGACCACGCCTTCGCCGAGTTTCGCCGAAAGCCGTGCGGCAAGGCCATGGCCGACGATCTGCTGGACAAAGCTGTCGCCGACGGCGATCGAGCCGGTCACCGCCAGATGGGCAAGAACGCTGCGCGCCAGCCGGAAAAAGCCCAGCGTGCCCGGCCTGCCGCCGTAGAGTTCGGACAAGCGGCGGATCAGGCGCCCGGCCTCGAACACGACATAGGCAACGTCTACGAGTGCGCGGGGGCTGACGGCGGTGACCAGCGACACGCGTTTGGCTGCTTCGAGGATCATCACCTTGGCTCTCGCATCGAGCGGCCCGAGAATTTCGGTCTCGGCCAGTCGCACCAGATTGCCGCCATCGATGATCTCGCCGCGCAATTCGGCCAGGGAGCGCCTGCCGGCCGCGGTTTCGGGTTTCGCAGCGACAAAGGCCGAAAGCTCTTCGACGACGGCCCTTGCAGCCTTCGGATCGTCGCGGGCCACGGCATCGAGCGCCCGCTTTTGCAGTTTTTCGACCTCGGCCAGCCGGGCGATAGCCAGGAATTCGCGCACCAGCACGACTGCGAGGGCCAACACGGCAATTGCGGCCATTCCCGCTGCCAGCCACCCCAGCCACTCTGCGCGCTCGAACAGGTCGCGGATGAGCTGGTCGGTCCACAGGCCGACGGCGAGCGAAACCAGCACGCCGACCGCGCCGAAAAACAGGCTGGCAAACAGCGAGCGCCTGCGCGGCGCGGTCGCCGGCGGCGGTTCGGCGGCGACAATGTCCGGCTCATCGAAGACATCGATCTCGGCCGGCACGACGACGGTGCGCGGCTTGCGCGGCGGCTCGGCATGGGGGCTGCGCGTTTCCTGCTTCGGTTCGGCCTCCGGCTCGATGCGGAAAGCTGCCGGTCTGCGGGGCGCGGTCATGCCAGATGGTCTCCGATCAGGAACTGCAAGGCGCGGTCGAGCCTGATATGCGGCAGCGACAGCGTGACGCCTTCAGCGGTGCGTTCGAGCTTTGGCGGGCGAAAGCGCACGAAACGGATCGCCGGATCGTCGCTGCTCTGCCGGTGGTCGGCTTCGGAAACGTCGAAAACCGCGTCAATTTTCTCCGGCAAGTCCCCGGGAAATATGGCGGTTTCGGCTTTGCCATCAAAGGTTTCGCCGTTGATCTTCTCGCCCTTCAGCGGCGTGCCGATGATCACCGGCAGGGTTTCGCGGCCTTGCTTGACCGTGCCTTCGCGCGTCGCGCGCACCGCCGCCATGGCGACCACGTCGACATCGGCGCCGGTGAAATTTGCCCGCGCCACGGCGCGGTCGGCAAGCCGCCGCACGATTGCCTGCAGCCGGTCATGGCTTTCGTGATGCAAATGGTCGGCCTTGGTCGCGGCAACCAGGATGCGGTCGATGCGGCGTGAAAACAGGTCGGTGAGGAAATTGCCTCGGCCAGGACGGAAACAGGAGAGGATTTCGGTCACCGCGCGTTCCAGGTCGGCCATCGCGCCGGGGCCGGCGTTCAGCGCCTGCATGGCGTCGATCACCACGATCTGGCGGTCGAGGCGGGTGATGTGTTCGCGGAAGAACGGTTTCACCACATGCGTCTTGTAGGCCTCGTAGCGGCGCTCCATCATCGCTTGCAGCGAGCCGGAGCGCGGCCGTTTCTCACCCTTGAGCAGCAAGGGCGCGAAGGTCAGCGCCGGCGATCCCTCGAGGTCGCCAGGCATCAGGAAACGGCCGGGCGGCAAGGTCGAAAGCGCCCGCTCGTCGAACTTGCAGGCCTTGAGGTAGGCGGCAAAACTCTCGGCGAGGCGCCGCGCCGTCATCTCGTCGGCGTCGGCATTGGGGTCGATCCTCGCCGACAGCGCCCGCCAGTCCTGCGACAGGTCGGCCCGCACCGGCAGCATAGCCATCTCAAAAGCTTCATGCGAAAAATCGGCGAAGGATTTGCCGAGCAGCGGCAGGTCGAGCAGCCATTCGCCGGGGTAGTCGACGATGTCGACCGACAATCGGCCGCTGGAAAACATCCGGTTCCAACCGGAGGCAGACTCATATTCGATGGTGAGCCTGAGTTCCGAAATGGCGCGCGTCGAGTCCGGCCAGACACGGTCGTTGACCAGGGCGGAGATATGGTCCTCGTACTGAAAACGCGGCACGGCATCGTCCGGCTGTTCCTCGAGGAAGGCGCGAGCGATCCGTCCCGACTTCTGCGCCTCGAACAGCGGCAGGCGCCCGCCATGGATGAGATTGTGGACGAGAGCCGAGATGAACACCGTCTTGCCGGCCCGGGACAGTCCGGTGACGCCCAGCCGAAGCGACGGCGAAAAAAGCCCGCTCGCACGCCCCGACAGCGTATCCAGGGCAATTCTCGCTTCGTCGGTGAAAGTGGTCAGCGATGATGCCAAAATCTGTTCTCTCAGGCGTGCTCTTGCGCCCGATATAGGCTTTGCGGTTCAAGTTTGAAATGGCGCCCGGCCTCGGCCGGCTCGGCTCAGAGATCGACGGGCGTCAGGAAGGCTTCGAGGTAGCCCGCGCCTTGCGCAGCCTCGGTGAGGGTGCCGTCGAAGCGCACGACCGCAAGGCCGGAGGTCGGGAAACCATGGTTCATGATGGCCCGAGCAGCCTCTTCGCCGTCGCCCGAGACCGCCATGGCAAGGTCTTCCGTCATCGGATTGTGGCCGATGACCAGCAGCGAGCCGGGGCCGCCATTGCTGCGGATGATGGCGAGGTAGCCGGCGGCATCCTCGCTGTAGAGCGTGTCGAAGAACAGCACCCGGCCGGTATCGGTGTGGCCGGCGATGCCTTCCAGCGTCTGGCGCGCCCGCTTGGCGTTGGAGCAGAGCGTGATATCGGGGATGTAGTTGCGGGCACGCATCGCAGTCCCCATCATTTCGGCATCGGCAATGCCGGATGCGTCGAGCGGGCGATCGAAGTCGCGCACGCCGGGAAGGGCCCAGCCAGCCTTCGCATGCCTCAACAGATACAGTCTGCTCACCGGACCCCCAATGGTGTGCTGCCCACCAATGACACAACTGGATTAGCCACGAGAAAGGCCTGAGGCACAATGGGCGGCGACGCCCAAGCGCAGCGAATCATGTGCGAATTCGCCCGCGCCCTTGCTATGGAAGGCTTTGCTGAGGATCGCCCGCGCGGCATTAACAATTGCGTGAAACGCGCGCGGATTACGCTTGTGCAGCCTTCTCTGCGCGAATATATAGGCGCCAAATTTGGGGTTGTTGGGTGAGTCGAATGAACGATATCGTTACAGCCAATTACGTACCCTCTGAAGACGAGCCGTTCATGAACGAACGGCAGAAATCCTACTTTCGCCTGAAGCTCGTCACCTGGAAGACCGACATACTGCGCGAAGCGCGCGAAACCCTCGAAATCCTGCAGCAGGAAAACGCCAACCATCCCGATCTCGCCGATCGCGCTTCCTCGGAAACCGACCGCGCCATCGAGCTTCGGGCCCGCGACCGCCAGCGCAAGCTCATTTCAAAGATCGATTCGGCGCTGCAGCGCATCGATGAAGGCACATACGGCTATTGCGAGGAAACCGGCGAGCCGATCGCGCTGAAGCGGCTGGATGCGCGTCCGATCGCGACCTTGTCGATCGAAGCGCAGGAGCGCCACGAACGCCGCGAGAAGGTCTATCGCGACGATTGAGCCGCTGCCGTCAGGCAGGACTGTTTCATCAGAAATGGCCGGGTTTCCCGGCCATTTCTGTTTTTGGCCGAAGGGTTTAGTCCGCCCCCAAGTTAAAGCGCGTCGCGCTGAAACGGACGACACGCTTAAGCGGCGTTCGATCGGGAATCGGCAAGATGTGACGGTTCGCCGGGCTTTATCGTTTCTGGCTGGCGAGTTCGCCGAGCAGCTTGGTCATCTCGTCGTCGAGAGACTGCGGTGCCTTCGCAGCCGGCTTGCTTGCCGGTTTGGGGTGCGAATCGTCGAGCGAGACCTCGAGCTCCCGCATCAGGGTATCGTCGATGGACTCATGCTTCGGTGGCGGGGCCTGCCGGGCAGTATTGGCGGCGGAGCCATAGGCCGGCAGCGGTGTCACATTGCTCGCCTGGTAGATTTGAGCCGGTTTCGGCGCCGGCGCGGCCTGGCGCGGCGGAACGGCGGCCGGAGCAGCCCTTACCGGTTGCGGCGGCGGCGCCTGCCTTGCGGGCGTGGCCGGAGCGGGTTGTGCTGCGCGCGGACGCGGCGCCTGTTGCTGCTGGCCAACACCGCCATCGCCGGTCAATGCCGGACGGCGTGGCGCTGCAAGCCTGATATCGCGCTCGACGACAACGTCGGTTGGGCCGCCGATCAAAAGCAGGTGTTCGATGTCGTCGCGACGGATGAGCACCAGCCGGCGGTGGCTGTCGACTGCCGTGGCGTCCATGACCGCCAGCCGTGTCTTGCGGTTCCTGCCGCCGGCAACGAAGGTGCCGAAGGTCAGGTTGCGGATCAGCCTGATGATGATGAGCACGATGACCAGCAGGACAAGGGCAGCAAACGTCCACAGCAGCGCTGCGGCATATCCGGGACCCGCCACATTATCCAGCCACTGCATCGGTGCCCCCAATCGGCTTTTGAAGTGGAGGGACACTAGACCGTTGCGGCCAGCCACCGCAAGTTGCCTTCACGCTTCGTGAACAGCTTGAAAACACCGACGCGTCATTTTTATCCGACATTTGCCGCCAAGGCCTTTTCCGGATTAGGAGAATGTGATTCAACCGGCCGGGGGCGGTGTCGGACAACTCACGAGCAGGGGGCATATGGCCAGGGAAACGCGCGGCGATTTCTATCCGGTACCGATCGTCGATCAGAACACGCGGCCAGGCGCGGTTACCCGGCTCATCGTGTTCATCATCGTCCTGACTGGGGCCGCGATCGTTTTCGGCATTTTCCGCGAGCGTCTTGGCGATCCGTTCCTGCTCGGCATGCTGGGCGTGCTTGCCATGATCGGCGTCGGCTTCCTGTTCGCCACGGCCATCGGCTTCGTGCAGATCGCGCCGCGTTCGACCGGGGACGAACTGTCGAAGGCCTTCGTCGATTCGATGTCGCAGGGCCTGATCGTCACCGACACCAAGGGCCGCGTCGTCTACGCCAACCGGGCCTACGCCGAGATGACCGGTGCCGCGTCGGCCGCCGATCTGAAGACGGTCGAAGGCCTGCTTTCCGATGTCCCCGAAGCTTCGGTGACCATATACCGGCTGGCCTCGGGCTTGCGCGATGGCCAGGCCGGCGACGGTGAGTTCCGGCTAGCACAGTCGATCCGGCCGGGCGCCGAACCCGGCGCGCGCTGGTACCGGGCGCGGGCCCGGACCTTCAGCGTTCCCGGTCAGCGCCTGCCGATGCTTGCCTGGCAGCTTGCCGATATCTCGCAGGAACGGGCCGAGCAGGAGCGTTTCTTCCTCGACTTGCAGAAGGCCATCGACCATCTCGACCATGCGCCGGCCGGTTTCTTCTCGGCCGACCAGGAAGGCCGTGTCACCTACATCAACGCCACGCTCGCCGAATGGCTGGGCATCGATCTGGCGAGCTTCACCCCTGGCGCCGTGACACTCCCGGAAATCGTCGCCGGCGACGGCATGGCGCTGGTGCGCTCGGTCAAGGCCGATCCCGGCACCACCCGCAACGCCGTCATCGATCTCGATCTTACGACGACGACCGGCGAGGCGCTGCCGGTGCGCTTTATGCATCGGGTCTCGGCCAGCCGCGAGGGGACCAACGGTCCCACCCGCACCATCGTGCTCAACCGCACCCAGGGCGAGGACGCATCGGCCGATCTTCGGGCTTCGGAGGTACGCTTCACTCGCTTCTTCAATTCGACGCCGATGGCCATTGCCGCCGTCGACAATGGCGGCCGCATCCTGCGCACCAACGCGCCGTTCCTGTCGCTGTTTTCCTCCGTCGTCGACGGCGACGCGGTTGACCGCCGCGTGCGGCTGGACACCGTGATCCATGAGCGCGACCGGCCGGCCTTTGCCGCCGCCTTCGAGAAGGCGCGGCTGAGGCAGGCCGACATCGAGCCGATCGACACGCTGCTGCCCGGCAATGAGGAGCGTCACATCCGCTTCTACGTCAACGCCGTCGCCGACGGCACCGGCGAGGGCGCCGAGGAATCGGCTATCGTCTATGCCGTCGAGACCACCGAGCAGAAGGCGCTCGAGGGCCAGATGGCGCAGAGCCAGAAGATGCAGGCGGTCGGACAGCTCGCCGGCGGCATCGCCCACGACTTCAACAATGTGCTGACCGCCATCATTATGGCGTCGGATCTTTTGCTGACCAATCACCGGCCGTCGGACCCGTCCTTCCCCGACATCATGAACATCAAGCAGAATGCCAACCGGGCGGCCTCGCTGGTGCGGCAGTTGCTCGCCTTCTCGCGCAAGCAGACATTGCGGCCGGAAGTGCTGAACCTGACCGACGTGCTTGCCGATCTCCGGATGCTGCTTGCCCGCCTGGTTGGCAACGAGATCAAGCTGAAGGTCGACCACGGCCGCGATTTGTGGCCGGTCAAGGTCGATATCGGCCAGTTCGAGCAGGTGGTGGTCAACCTGGCCGTCAACGCGCGCGACGCCATGCCGGCCGGCGGCGACCTCACCGTGCGCACCCGCAACGTCACCGCCGAACAATGCAAGAGCTTCTCCTACCGCGAGCTCACGCCTGCCGACTATGTCGTGGTCGAGGTCGAGGATAGCGGCTCGGGCATTGCCCCGGACGTGCTGAAGAAGATTTTTGAGCCGTTCTTCACCACCAAGGAAGTCGGCAAAGGCACCGGCCTTGGCCTGTCGATGGTCTATGGCATCATCAAGCAGACCGGCGGTTTCATCTTCTGCGATTCCGAAGTCGGCAAGGGTTCGACCTTCCGCATCTTCCTGCCGCGCCATATCGTGGAGGCGAAAAAGCCCGGCGACGTCAGCGAGGCGCCGGCTGCGCCGGTGAAAGCCGCCGACAGCGCCAAGGACCTGTCGGGCTCGGCCACTGTGCTCCTCGTCGAGGATGAAGACGCCGTGCGCATGGGCGGCTCGCGGGCGCTGACCTCGCGCGGCTATACCGTCCATGAGGCCTCCTCGGGCGTCGAGGCGCTGGAAGTCTTCGAAGCGCTCGGCGGCAAGGTCGATATCGTCGTGTCAGACGTGGTGATGCCGGAAATGGACGGACCGACGCTGCTCGGCGAACTGCGCAAGCGCCAGCCCGACATCAAGTTCGTCTTCGTGTCCGGCTATGCCGAAGACGCTTTCGCCAGAAACCTGCCGCCGGACGCGCAATTCGGCTTCCTGCCGAAGCCGTTCTCCCTCAAGCAACTGGCCACCGTGGTCAAGGATGTATTGGAGTCCTAGGGCGCCCTAATTCAAAGCTTGCGCAATGACGTGACACTGCCATGATTGCAGGCGAAACGGGCGGCGGGTTTTGGGGAGCATGTCGTGACGCCGCACAACGAGGCTGCCAGGGGCGACTATGCCGCAACGGTGCTGTTGCCGGGCGATCCGCAACGCGCCGAGTGGATGGCAAAGACATTTCTTGAGGCGCCGCGCTGCGTCAACCGCCGCCGGGGCGCACTCGGCTTCACCGGTCTCTATCGCGGCCGTCCCATCAGCATCCAGGCCACCGGCATCGGTGTCCCGTCCTTCCTGGTCTATGTGCATGAACTCCTGGATGTTCACGGCGTCAAAACGCTGATCCGCACAGGTACTTGCGGCGGCCTGACACCCCGCGTGCCGCTGCGCTCCTTGGTGATCTCGCAGTCGGTGCGCGCCGAAAGCGACCAAAGCGGCCAGGTCTTCGGCCTCTACGATGCTGCAGCCCGGCCCGATCCCGGCCTGTTCGCCCACGCTTTGGCCTGCGCCGCCCAGCTCGGCATTGGCCACCAGGCCGGGCTGACCATCTGCAGCGATGTCTTCTACCACCCTGAAGGGCGCGACCGCTTTGCCGAAGCGCAGGCGCTTGGCGCTCTCGCTGTCGATATGGAAACCAGCGCACTCTACCGAATCGCGGCGCATTTCGGCGCCCGCGCGCTGTCGCTGCTGACCGTCGTCGACAACATCGTGACCGGCGAACAGACTGCCTATTCCGAACGTCAGGCGCTGTTCACCGATATGGCGCGGCTCGGGCTCGACGTTGCGGCGGAAGGCTAGCTTCCTCAGGCCGCTTCGCGCTTCGGCGTCAGCTCATCCATGTCTGGCCGGTGACCGCGCAGATAGAGCGCGCAGGTGGTACGCAGCATCGACGCGAAGTTGGGAATGGCGCCGTTGATCTCGATCGCCTCGTCATAGAGTTTTGAGATGAACTTCGGCGTCGTCAGGCCTTGGCTGTCGGCAATTTCGTCAAGCAGCGCCCAGAATGTTCCTTCAAGCTGGATACTCGTAGAGTGACCGTCGATGCGGATCGACCGGTTGATCTGTCGATAGCCTTCCGGATCCTGCCCGGCAAAAACCCTGCACATCCTTACCTCCCGATATTGTTGGTTTTGGGCGCAGCGTGTCGCGCCTTCAAGTTGTGGTTGTCCCTGCATGTTCGGCCTTGTGGGCCGAATCGGCAATCGGACTTTCGTCTTTAGGCGCAGGCATAGCAGCGATTGCAAATTTAGGTTGTGTGCGTCAAGTTCTGCAAAAAGGGGCGGCCATGATGCTGGTCATGCGGCTTGGCGCAGAGCGAGCTTCTTGTGCTCGCGCAGGTCGTCC